>JBNKNP010000241.1:0-13747 GCA_050293905.1 Desulfobacteraceae bacterium
ACAGGCGGGATCCCAGCTCGCCGATAACAGTATCAAACCCTTTGGGAAATCCTTGTATAAAATCATAGGCAAAGGCAGCTTTTGCTGCTGCTTCTATCTGTGCATCCGTAGCGTCCATCCGGCCGTAACGGATATTGTCCCTTACTGATTCATTAAACAGGATCGGTTCCTGGGTAACAATGGAAATATGATCCCGCAAAGATTTAATAGACAGATTTTTTACATCTTTACCTCCGACCAGCACCCTGCCCTGGGACACATCATACAACCGCGGCACCAGATTGACAAGGCTGGTTTTCCCGCCGCCGCTCATCCCCACCAGGGCCAGGACTTCTCCAGGGGCAACCTTCAGGTTAATATCCTTTAATGCCGGCTCATCCACCTTTGAATAAGAAAAACCAACATGTTCAAATTCCACGGACAATGCCCTTCCTGAAAGAATCTCCGGGTTGTCTGTTTCAACAATGTCTGTTTCCTGCTCCAGCACATCAAAGACTCTTGTGGCGGCAGCCACTCCTTCCTGGATGGTATTGTTGAGCTTGGATAATTTTTTCACAGGATCATAGAGCATCATCACGGCCGTAAGAAAGGAAAAAAACGTTCCCGGTGTTGAGGTGCCGTTAATCACCCGCAATCCGCCGAACCAGATAATGAACGCAATGCCCAGCCCCCCTAAAAATTCCATGACCGGGGAGGACAAAGCTTTTGCAATTACTTTTTTCATCTCAAGCCGGAACAGGGTTCTGGTTTTCTCTTTGAACCGCTCTTTTTCAAAGGCCTGGAGATTGAAAATTTTAATAATCTTGCTGCCGGTAAAGGTCTCGTGCAGAAAAGAATTCAGATCTGCCATGGTTTCCTGGGTTCCGGTGGAAAATTTTCTCACCCGCCGGCCGAACAGGACAATGGGATAAAAGGCAATGGGAAGGATAATAAAGGCGCCCAGGGCCAGTTTCCAGTCCCGGTAAAAAATGACAAACAAAAAGGCGATCACTGAAAAAAAATCCCGGAACAGATTGACCACAGCCGTGGAGACCATGCCTTTAATGACATTGACATCATTGGTAATGCGGGACATCAGGGTGCCTGTTTTTTCTTTGTAAATAAAGGAGATGGGCAGATCGGTAATTTTATTATACAAGGCATCCCTGAAATACCGGATAATCTTCTCCCCGATATAGTTCATGAAATATTCAGACCCGTATGATCCAGCGCCTTTTAAAAAGAAGACAAGAACGGCCAGTCCCGGAATCAGCAAAAGTTTCTCCCGGTTCTGACTGATAAAGATATCATCCATGATCGGTTTGACCAGCAATGCCATGGCCCCGTTGGCCGCTGCAACAACAATCATGCAGACCGCGGCCAGGAGCAGGCGTTTCCAGTACTGCGAAACCAGTGTTATGATTTTTTTCCGGCGGGAGGGGGTCAACCTGGTTTTTTGATTCTTCATAAATCCTATTTAAACAATCACAAGGTATTGTCAATATTTAAAAAAAATGAGAGCATAAGGCCCCATGATAAAAAATGCCTTTATACTCAATTTTTTAAGACTTTACAACCTGCTCTGGATGCTCGGTCTGCCTTTTTTAAGGAAAAACAGACGGCTGGCCCACGGATTTAAAAAAAGGATGGCTGCAAACCATCTTTCCAAAGCAGACATCTGGATACAGGCAGCCTCGGCCGGCGAAGCATACCTGGCCGCAAGCCTGATTAAAAAATTCCGGTTTAAAAGCCCTGTCCGCATTCTGGTCACAACCATCACGACCCAGGGTATGGAAATCCTTCAGGACAGCCTTAAAAAAAAAGACCTTGATCCCAATACCTGCCTGACCATTGAATGGTTCCCTTTTGACATCCCCAAGCTTATGGAAAAAGCAGTAAAAAAAATCAATCCCCGGATTATGGTGCTGCTTGAAACAGAGCTGTGGCCTGCCCTGCTTTTTTACTTAAAAAAGAACCACACTGATATCTTTATTGTCAATGCCCGGCTGTCTGAAAAAAGTTTTAAAGCCTACCTGAAAACAAAATTTTTGTGGACACAACTTGCTCCGGATCATATTCTTGCCACCTCTGACCAGGATGCCCAACGGTATGCCCGGCTGTTTGATACGGCCCGGGTAAAGACCATGCCCAACATCAAATTTGAAACCATGGGCAATGATGACCGTAACACCGCTCTGATACAAAACATTGAAAAAATCCTGCCAAAAAATCTCCCGTTGTCTGTTCTTGCCTCAGTCCGGACCCAGGAAGAACCGGACATGTTACTGCTTGTCGAAAAACTTTTTGCAGGATTTCCCAACCAGGTAATTGCCATTTTTCCCAGGCACATGCACCGCATTGAAGCATGGAAAAAAAAGCTTGCTTCCAAAGGAGTGAAATTTAAGCTCAGATCGGATCTTGAAAAGACCCCGGATCAACCGGGCATTATTTTGTGGGATCAGTTCGGGGAGTTAAAAACGGTTTACGGATTTGCGCGGGTGGTCTTTGTCGGTGCAAGCTTAAAACCCTTGGGCGGGCAGAATTTTATCGAGCCGGCAGTCATGGGGGCGGTTACAATTACCGGTCCTTTTTACGATGATTTTGCCTGGGCGACGCAGCAAATCTTTACCCAACAGATTGTAATCAAAAAAAACAGCCTGGACCAGGTCTGCCAATCCATGCTCTCGGCATTGAAAACCCCTTTTTTCAGAGCCCGCCGCATGGAGCAGTGCCGGGCCTATATCCGTTCAAACCAGGGAGGAACCCGGCAGGCCTGTAAAGAAATCATGCACTGTCTTTGCCAAAAAACGATATAGAAGCAATTAAAAATCAATTTTTTGAAGGTGCCGCCACCCAACAATCCGGGTATTATGCTGAATGTGATCTTTATCTCCCCCGTAGACCAGGAAAGACTGATCTGCCCGGGTATTGATTTTTTTAAAATAATGAATGCCTTTAAAAAAATCTGTTCCAATGGTCTGTCCTGACTTAATTTCCATGATGGACTGGGAAATTGCACGATCACGGATTAAATCCACTTCATGACCCTTATTATCTCTGAAATAAGACAGGGTATCGTCCTCCCCCCGGTTACAGGTCTCTTTAAAGATTTCAGATACAATCAATGTCTCAAAAAGAGCACCTTTCAAAGGATGCGACATCAGATGCTCCGGCTTTAATATTCCCAACAGATAGCAGGCAAGGCCGGTATCAAGAAAATAAAGTTTCGGGGACTTGACCAGCCGGCAATTTAGATTGGCAGAAAAAGGCTTTAGCAATTTTAAAATATAGCTGGCTTCCAGCACAGAAATCCATTCACGAATGGTTTTGCCGGACACACCGCATTCATTTCCCAATGAGGACATATTGAGAATTTGTCCGGTTCGTCCTGCGCACAGTCTAAGGAATCTTTCAAATGCGGACAAGTCCTTGATATTGATCAGCGACCGGACATCCCTTTCAAGATAGGTCCGAACATAAAACCGCATCATCTGGTCGGGCCTGCGGCCCTGGTCAAAAATACCGGGATACCCGCCTGTCCACAATACAGTGTCAATATCCATATCGGAAAGCAAATTTCCCCAGGCTTCCTTGAGTGAAAACGGCAACAGATCTATCAAAGCCGTCCTTCCTGCAAGAGACTGCGTGATGCTGTCAAGCAGCCCGAACTGCTGGCTGCCTGTGAGAATAAACATGCCGTTTTGTTCCCGGTTATCTACTATGGTCTGGATATAGGAAAACAGATCCGGCGCACGCTGGACATCATCAAAAATCGCCCCGTCCGGATACCGGTTCAGAAAGCCGACAGGATCATTTCGGGCAAGCAGTCTGTCCTCAGGGGTTTCCAAGGACACGTAGGGTTTATCCGGGAACAGTTTTCTGCATAATGTAGTCTTGCCGGACTGTCTTGGACCTGTGATGGTAATCACGGGATACTGGTCGCAGAATTCCAGTACCAGGGGGGATACACTCCTTTCAATATATTGTTTGGCCATGTTATCCTGATTTTTAAGGTGATTGTAAATTTATCCGCAGCATAAATTAAAATAGTACAAAATGGAAGTATAATTCCATATTTGTCCCAAAAAACAGGAGTCAGAAACAGAGAAATGCAAGAAAACTATTCATTGTAATTTTTCAGTATTGACCGTTCTTCGGCTGAATCGCTTCACCCGATAAGCCGGCAGCACACTTATTCAGGCGCTACCCCCCAGAACTTCCTGTAATTTCAGGGCAAGATGCTGTTTTCCAAAGGGTTTGGAAATAAAATTCACACCTTTTTCCAAAATTCCATGATGGGCGATTATATCAGCAGAGTAACCGGACATAAACAGACATTTTATATCCGGATATATAGAAACAAGTTTTTCTGCTAATTCCCTTCCGCTCATTTCAGGCATTACAACATCCGTCATGAGCAGATGAATATCATAATTGCCGGACTCACATCGTTTAACAGCCTCAACAGGACTTTGTGCCGCAATCACGGTATACCCCAATTGCTCGAGCATCATAGCCGTCATACTCAGAATGTCTTTTTCATCTTCAACCAGCAGGATCGTTTCATTGCCTGTTTCAGTGTTATATACCGGTTCCGGTTTTTGTTTTTGTTTTACATCAACACCTGAATGACGTGGAAAAAATATTTTAAATACTGTTCCTTTTTCCGGTTCACTGTAAACCTTTATAAAACCGCCATTCTGTTTCACTATACCATATACGTTTGCCAGCCCGAGACCGCTTCCGTGACCAAAAGGTTTTGTGGTAAAAAACGGTTCAAAAATTTTATCAAAATCCTTTTTTTCAATACCGAAACCATTGTCACTTACGGACAGCAGAACAAATTCGTTTTGATTAAAAACCGTGTCATCCGGAAATAAACTGTCATCCAAAACAATATTATCTGTCTCAATGATTACTTTGCCATGAGCTTTGATCGCATATCTGGCATTTACACAAAGATTGGTCAGAATCTGATCGACCTGGGAACGGTCTATTTTTACCGGCCACAAATCTTCTCTGGGTAAAAAATTAAGTTCAATATCCTCACCGATCAGCCGGCGGAGCATCTTCAGCATTGATGTCAACGTATTATTCAGATGAAGGACTTCCGGAGCAATGGTCTGTTTCCGGGCAAACCCCAAAAGTTGTTTTACCAGATCGGCAGAGCGTGATACCGCTTTTTTTATCTGATACAGATTGTCAGTATTTACCGGATTATGTAAATTTATATCATCCAGAACCATATCCGTATTTCCGAGAATGACATTCAGCATATTGTTAAAATCATGAGCCACTCCACCAGCGAGTCTTCCGATTGATTCCATTTTCTGGGCCTGCCGGAGTTGTTCCTCTAATTTTATATTTTCACTCTCGATTCGCTTAAATTCCGTTATGTCACGAAAAATTCCAAGTATGCCGTTTACGTTCCCGCTTTCATCCTTTAACGGGGTTTTAATCGTATGCACCCAGTATTCACGGGAATCCCGGATATATTTTTCAATGATATCCTCGCTCCTGCCGGACTGAATTATTCTTTTGTCATCTGCGATATATTTTTCTGCCAATTCTTTTGGATGATAATCATAATCAGTCGTTCCGACAATATTGTCAGCCCTGATTTTCAAATCATCAGCATATTTTTCATTGCATGATATATATACAGAATTAACATCTTTATGAAAAATTTTCTGCGGAAGGTTATTGAGCAGATGACGATATCTTTTTTCGGATTTTATAAGGTTTGTCAATAATATCTGATTATTAAGACTTTCAGCAACCCGGGTACTGATTTCTTTGAAAAGCAGCTGCTCATTTTTTGACCATACACGGGCATAAGCGCATTGATGCATGCCAAACATCCAGGGCATCCCCACTTTGGGATGCACCGCCATGATCATCTGGGAGCGTACGGAAAAACGTCTGGCAATATCATCTAATTTATTCCCTGATTCAGGATCAAAAACCGTTGGTGAGCCCAGGTCCAAAGCTTTTCTTATTGTTTCAGACGCTTGAGGGGTGATCGGCAGCTCCTGGCCGGTTGAAAATGCGCCGGGAAATTCAGGTTTGGTTTTTTCTGCAAGGACTTTGAACGTTTTGGCATCAGGGTCGCACGGATAGAATAACCAGATTCGGTCACATTCAAACATTAAAAAGACCGCATTGATAACTTCTTCAACAATATCGTCCACATCTGCAGATTTTTTCATGGCCTGATTTACAATATCAAGACATTTTAAAAAATCTGTTTCGCCTGTTGCTTTTGATGTCACTTTGGATACCTTAGTTTTAAATTTTTTAACATTGTCATAAAATAATCAGAGCCCGGACCCAATATCATAAAGTTAACAAAATATGACAAAATCAATGTTTCAATCTTTCTTTTATCGGATAAGGTTCTCCGATCTGCACCATTCGGATTGGCCCGGTATTCATTTTTATAATTTTTTAGATGTCCTGCCGTATTTTATGAAGTACAAAACTACAAAATACTTTTTATATCAATAGGATTTTTATTTTTCAGTGAAGAAATCACATACTGTTTTTATCCAAAAACTACTCCCGGGTAAAAAATTCAAGCACCTTCCCGTTCAGCTTAATCCGGCTTACTACCATTTCTTTGAGTACCGGCGTTTATTTTTACGATCATCCCAGGAAAACCGATAGGTACTTTCAGAAAACTGCGGGGTTAGATTTTTGTCTGAAGATATGGGCTGAAAACTTGTCCCGGAAGGATTTGAAAGCCAGTTATCCCCGTCTGAGTTTCCATTGAAACTGATATCTGAAAGCGCATCAAAGGGCTTAAAAACAGCATATTGCTTTAATCTAAGTGATGAATTTTTCTGAGTGGGCGTTAAATGATCAGCCACTACCATGCAGTCATTTATTTTTTGAGAACGGATCATCTGAAAAAATTTTTGATTTTCCGGCAATTGAATGCTTTTAAATATATCAATTCCCATTCGATGGTCATTTGTCTCGTCTTTATCATACAACTGCATGACAAGAATCGTATTGTCGGGATATTGGGTTAACTTTTCGTCATCAATGCCATATGAGTACCAGGGGGCCAGAACATACAGGAATGCAGCCTTTTCCCCCCAGCCTTTCTCCCAGAGTCCCTTATATGCCATTGCCGGCGTCGCCCCGCCGCCGAAGGAATGCCCGACAAACCCGACTTTTGTTAAATCCATTTTATCTTTATACTCTTGAACAGCCACTTCAAACCCTTTCCACAAGGTATTGTACCGGTCTTCCATTCTAGCGCCGAAGGTCTGGTATGGAGAGAAAACCACGATGTACCCTTTACTGACGATGTGATGCATAAAAGATGTATAGTATTTAAGCCAATCAGATGCACCATATCCATGGGAAAAAAATATGACCGGACACTTTTTCGTTACCCCTTTTGGAAATAAAATCGATATATCTTTGCCACCCCATAATGGATTGGATAAGGTCCTGATCTCCATATCATACTCGCCATCAGCCCCGTACCCCGATGAAATATTGGAAATGAATCTATCACAGCCTGAACCATCTTCATTGAGGTCTCTGGCAGTTTTATTTTTCTGTCTGTTTTTTAAACGATCAATAAACTTTTCCCTGCGCAAGCCATCAGAAAAACAAGCGGTTGTCGTCATTGCAAGGATCACAATCGTACATATCCCAATAACAGCATATGAATATCTAAAATAATTACGATGGGGCATCATAAGTCCTCTCTTCCTTCTTTCTTTTTTTTAGATTTATTCATACTGTTTAAAAAATACTTTTTATACCAATCGTTTTTTAATTTTTCAGTTTAGAGAGAATAAAATAAAAATGGACAATCCCGATAATGCTGCTATCGCCAATCCATTCATTAACATATCTTGAGTCATAATTGATCCTTTTTATAAATACTGTAAGCACGAAAGGGTATGATTAAATTCACCCATCCCAATACAGCCATCAGGCATTGTCCCAATACCTGTGTAAGATATTTTATAATGCCTGGATCCTGAAACAGGGAGGTGAAAACAAACCAGGGAACCAATATCAGAAAGTTAAAAATACACATGGGAATGGCGATTTCCCAGAAAAATTTTTGGGTAATTTCATAGCTTTTTTTTAATGCCGCAACAGGGTCATAATTATCAAAAATGATTAAAAAAGGAAAAAAGCTTAGCCTTACACAAAGGAACAGTCCCGGAATGATGAGCAAAAGCAAACCGGTTAAAACAGAAAAAACAAAAAAAAAGTGAGCGGGTACCAGCTGGGGCAATTTGTTTTTTGCTTTTGCAATACAGCCCTTTAAATCCAATTGTGATCCGTTTAATATATGAGAGTATAAAATTGTTTGAGATCCAATGGACAGAGGCGTGACAACGAACGTGAATCCAAATGCCACCACAAGAATCCAAAACGATATAAAGCCGGATCTTACACCCAGTAATTCCAGATTTGTAATAACGATAAACGGGAATTCAATCCAAAGTGTAAGGACAAATATAGCAGTAAAATTTACTTTTAAGAACTCAAAGCATTCTT
This sequence comes from Desulfobacteraceae bacterium, assembly GCA_050293905.1. Classification (GTDB taxonomy): domain Bacteria; phylum Desulfobacterota; class Desulfobacteria; order Desulfobacterales; family Desulfobacteraceae; genus Desulfobacula. The sequence goes on from JBNKNP010000241.1 coordinate 8,512, forward strand.
TTAAAATTTTGATAGACCTGCCGCCTTTCATGAAACCGTATTTACGCCTTATGGGATATGAATGCCATGTTCCCGTCAATACTGTAGGTTACCGGCATTTCCAATTCATTGAATACAGCGGTAAGCTGTTCAATATCCCTTGAAATCACTTCATCTTTATCTTCCCATAATTTGAGGTATCTGTCTGCAAGCCGGTTGTTTCTTACAAGGGTTGTAAAATAGATTTTTCCATCCTTGGTCAGTATATTTTTCAACCCGGTTATCACTGTTTTTATGTCATCAATGACATGCAGTAAATTCAGACAGATAATTGTATTAAAGGTGTCCGGTTCAAAGGGAAGCTGCATTGCATCGTTCTGGAAAAAAATCATATTCTCAGGGATGCTGTTATCTGCATTGGCCAATCTTGATTTGGCAATTCTTAATAATTTAAGTGACTGATCTGAAAAAACAACCCGGCGGTTCCTGTGTTTTAAATAGGTTTTTGCAGTAAACGCAAGAGAACCGCACCCGACATCCAGTATATATCCGTTTTCAGATGACATCATGGCATGATTTACAAGTGAAGAAAATTTACCGGTTGAATATCCCCATATCAATCTATTATACAAGGGATTGCACGCTACCCAGTCATAAATATTTCCAAATTTATTATCATAGGAATTCGCTGGTTTTGTATCTTGAAACAGTGAATAAATGTGGGGTTCAATCAGTTTCGGATCAGCATCTTTTAAAAGCAGGTCTGATAAAACAGTGTCATTTATTGTGGGCATAGTATTTCCTTTCTAAGCATAGCTTCGCATTTTCGGTTATATGAAAACCTGACCGATACGGGTAGAGTACGCGCACCCTATCCATAGCTGAAATCTATCAATAAATCCATAAAAGTCTTTGACGAAGCAGATCGATTCATATATAGTATCTATATCTGAAAAATTTTTGTTTTTTAAGATTGAACTATCCTGTATTGTTGAGTTTTCTTGTCCTGACTCTCTTTTCGAGGCTGAGTGTTCCGCAAGCCCTGCACTGAAGAAAAAATGTATCTCAGTCACCATCATTTTTTCCAGGTGCTTAAAATAAAAAAGGAAGGAGACGATTATGGAAAATCACACTTTGTACTATGACACCATCACCCGTTTAACCTCGGCAATTTCTCAATGCAAGGATCCGGAAGATGTGGCCCTGATGACTGCAGAGAGTGTTAAAACTGCATTCAAGGCAAAAGGCTGCTGTGTCTTTCTGGTGGACAGGGAAACCAGTGAACTCGGTCTGGTTGCCTCGTCCGGGTTAAGCGATGAGTACCTGACAAAAGGCCCGATTCATTTCATGCAGACCATCCGTGAGGCGAAAGATGCCGTACCCATCGCCATTTATGATGTTTTGGATGATCCCAGGATTGAATATCCCCAGGAAGCCACCAAGGAAGGCATTGCGTCTCTTTTAGGGGTTCCCATTATCAGCCATGACAAGATCATCGGGGCTATTCGCGTTTACACGGCAAGTCCCTGGGAATTTTCATTTAGTGATATCACCATGGTTCAGGCGGTTGCCCAGATTTGCGGCATGGCCATGGATATGTGCCGGATGTACAAAGGATATAAAACCAGTATTGAAATCCTGAAGAATATGAGGGGAAAAAATACTTACAGTTCCAACAAATGGACACCCCATGAAGGGGTTCCCAAGAGTGTCGAACAGTCAATCTGCGACTACTAAATTCATAACGGCTCTTCCTTTAGGCAGCCTGAACATCGTTTCAGGCTGCCGCAATCACTTACCGGGCATCGGGATCTGCCGGCCGAAGGTTGTGATCAGAGCACGCCGTCCAGTTCATGCTTTAAAGAGCGGTTCATGAGCCGGGCCACAGTTTCTTCAACCTTGTAGCCTTCAAAAAGAACATAATAGACCTCGTTGCAGATGGGCAGGTCAACCCCGAGTTTTCTGGATAAATTATAAACAGACCGCGTTGTTTTTACCCCTTCTGCGACCATCCGCATGTCTGAAATAATCTCATCAAGCTTTTTACCCTGACCGATCTGTATGCCCACGGTATAATTGCGGCTCAAAGCACCGGTGCAGGTCAGTAAAAGATCTCCCACGCCTGCCAGGCCCGAAAGGGTTAAGGGATCTGCTCCCAGCCGGGTTCCAAGCCGGTTCATTTCCATCAGCCCGCGGGTGATCAGGGCAGCCCTTGGATTTAACCCCATATTCATGCCGTCGCAAATGCCTGCGGCAATGGCCAGTACATTTTTCATAGCCCCGCCGATCTGGGTACCCACAGGGTCATCATTTATATATACCCGGAATGTGCTGCATGAAAAAATTTTCTGGACATATTCGGCACTCTCACGGTTGGTGGATGCTGCAGCCACAGCCGTGGGAACTTTATTGGCAACTTCTTTGGCAAAGCTTGGGCCCGACAGCACGGCAAACTGATCTTCAGACAGATGATCTATCTTTTCTGCAAGGATCTGGGTCATGGTCATGTGGGTTTTATTCTCAATTCCTTTTGAAGCTGTAACGACAATTGTATCAGGATGGACAAAAGGCTTCATCTGACCGGCCACATCACGCATGCAATGGGAAGGGACGACCACCAGGACAAGATCCTTATCTTTGACTGCCGTTTCAAGATCGTTTGTGGGAATAATATTTTCAGGCAGTTGAATGTGGGGAAGAAAAACTTTGTTTTCCCTGACGGTTTCTATCTGTTCTTTTACTTCAGGCTCAAACGCCCACAGGTGCGGAGAAAACCCTTTATCAGCAAGCAGTTTTGTAAGGGCTGTGCCCCAGGCGCCTGCTCCCACGACACCGATCCTGGTTTGTTGTATGTCAATCGTTCTGGCCATGGTGTCCCTTTCAGATCTGACAAGATCCCGATATATATACCATTTTCTTCAAATTTCGCATGACGGCTGTTTATACACTATATTCGGCTTAGGATCAATGCTATTTCAGGAAAAGCGGCGGGACAGCCGCCGGGGTGATCTGAATATCTTCCCAGACGTTTCCGAGCACATAGGGTTCATTATCCAGCCATTCATTTTTTAAGTCATCCTCGGATTCAAATTCACAGATAATAACCGAACCGATCATTTTTTTCTGATCATCCAGCATGGCTGCAGCATAAAGCCATTTACCCGCATCAGCCATTTTTTTGGCCATGGCCAGATGGCCGTCCCTGGCTGCCATGCGCCGGTCCATTGCATTTTCGTCTTTTCCGTCAAGCCCTGTAACAATAAATTGCATTTTTCCCTTTCTCCTGTTCATTCTAAAATTCGGTTTATCCACAAAGACAGCGGTAAAAGAATAGGAACCAGGGCTGCGGATGTCAAACAATAATTTTTCCGGCACATCCTTTGCTTGCTTTTTATTCGTTAGCCGGATTTCTCAAACACAGACGATACCTTTGCAACCATTATATAGGGGAAGACGATGAAAATAAAACCAATTATCATAAAAAACGCATCGATTCAGGATATTGATAACCTTGTTAAATTATTAAAGCAGCTTTTTGCCATTGAAAAAGATTTTTGTTTTGATGCGGAAAAACACCACCAGGGCCTGAAGATGATGATAGATGGCTGCGGCAGGCACCGGGTGGTTAAAACCGCCTGGATAGATCAAACCCTTGTGGGGATGTGTACGGCCCAGACCCGGATATCCACGGCAACAGGGCACCATTCGGCCGTGCTTGAAGATCTTGTTGTTGATCACCGCTATCGCGGCTGCGGGGCGGGCCCGGCTCTGCTCAATGCCATATGCGAATGGGCAGAGCGCAGGGGGATAAAACACTTAAGCCTGCTGGCAGACCGGGATAACACACCGGCCCTGGACTTTTATCAAAAACACCAATGGAAACAGACTCGGTTGATCTGTCTGACAAAGGATCTTTGTGGCCGGGGAACGACACATTTGTAATTTGTCATAATTTCCCGGCCACCGGATGCGCCTCCTTTTTCAAATCAATGATACCGACATGATATTTTTTTATCATTTTATGGCGACCCCGTGGGAAAATGAATGAGAGAAGATGGAAATTATGTCCATTATTCGACATAAAAACACATTATTGCAATAAATAGATTACAATAATGGAATAAATAATTTTTTAAATATTTATTTTGCACTTATTATAATATTCACTATATAAAATATATCACGAAATATCAAGTGGTTAAAAAATAAATAAGTTTTTTTGTTCAACCTGGAATGGTCATTGCTATTAAAGATAGGCAAGAGAACGGAACAACATGAAAAAGCACATAAACCCAACAAATAAAAAAGGAAGCGTACAAATGAGAAAAATAGCTATTTACGGAAAAGGCGGAATCGGGAAATCAACCACAACTCAGAACACTGTTGCAGGGCTTGTGGAAGCAGGAAAAAAGATCATGGTCGTGGGATGTGATCCCAAAGCAGATTCAACCAGACTTCTTCTTGACGGTTTGGCACAGAAAACCGTTCTGGATACTTTAAGAGAGGAAGGCGAAGACGTCATGCTGGAAGATGTAAGAAAAGTCGGATACGGCGGAACCCTGTGCACGGAATCCGGCGGACCTGAACCGGGCGTGGGCTGTGCAGGCAGAGGGATCATCACATCCATCAATTTATTGGAACAGCTGGGTGCCTATGAAGGAGATGAACTGGATTACGCATTTTATGATGTCCTGGGTGATGTTGTATGCGGCGGTTTTGCCATGCCCATCAGGGAAGGAAAAGCCCAGGAAATTTATATTGTCGTATCCGGTGAAATGATGGCCATGTATGCGGCAAATAACATCTGCAAGGGTATTGTGAAATTTGCCCAGGCCGGCGGCGTTCGACTTGGCGGCCTGATCTGCAACTCCAGGAACGTGGATAACGAAAGAGAAATGATTGAGGTGCTGGCCGATATGCTCGGAACCCAGATGATTCACTTTGTTCCCAGGGACAACATGGTTCAGCAGGCGGAAATCAACCGGAAAACCGTTATTGATTTTGCTCCTGACCATCCCCAGGCAGATGAATACCGTGCGCTTGCTAAAAAAATCGATGAAAATGAAATGTTTGTCGTGCCCACACCCATCACCATTGAAGAACTTGAAGCCCTGTTGATCAAACATGGTGTAGCAGCTTAACAACTAAAAAAACAAGGAAAACAGAAAAATGAAAATAATGATTCGATCAATTGTCAGACCCGAAAAAACCAACCTGATTATGGCTGCATTAATGGAAGCAGGCTTTCCGGCCGTCA
>JBNKNP010000242.1:0-5788 GCA_050293905.1 Desulfobacteraceae bacterium
GATCAACCTGTACCTGCAAAAGCAGATGATTGAAACAAATTTTATCCCTGAAGTCGCTCATTGTGGAAAAATTTCGCAGAAACAACAATGCCCGGAAATGTTGAATGTCCCGTTGAAAGACGCATTCCTTTGACCGGACGGCCCTCACTTCTCAAATAATTTTGATATATAAATTAAAGCAAAGACTTTGCGAATCATTTCAAAAAGTGATAGAATTCTTCATTAATTGCCTGTGAATATCGTCTGATTTGAATACGCTTATTTTTCGTATGTTGTTTCGTCTGACTGCAATTTGCCTGTTATTTTATTATGGTTGAAGGAGGACAAGATATGCAAAAAAGACGGATTGTTACGATTGTATGTTATCTTTTCCTGGAAATGATATTGATGACAACAACCGCCCTGGCAGCAGAGCAGCACGATCGTGCGATTAATAAGTGGATAAAGCAATTTCAACCGTCTTCCTTTTCAAAAAAAGAACAAGCTGTTCAACTTCAATGGTTTAAAGATGTGTCGGCACCGTTTCGCGGGAATAAAATCAGGACTGCAGCAGAGCAGCTCCCTGTACATGAATATGAACGTGATGTACTTGCTAAAGCGTTTGAAGAGATTACCGGCATTCATGTGGAACATGAAAATATCCCCGAGGCTGATGTCGTTCGGAATCTTACTGAGCAAATGGCCACCGGCAGCGTTATTTATGATGCCTATATAAACGATGCAGATTTGATAGGCACCCATATCCGGCTGAATAAAATCGTCTGTCTCGGCGATTATATTAAAGGAGAAGGCGCTGCATACACTGATCCGGGACTTGATCTGGAAGATATCCTGAATCTTGAAGTTGCTAAAGATTACGATGGAAAACAGTGGCAGATTCCTGATCAGCAATTTGCAAACTTATATTGGTTTCGTTATGACTGGTTTACTGATGAAAAAGCAAAAAAAGATTTTAGAAAACGTTACGGCTATGAGTTGGGTGTGGCTCTCAACTGGGCTGCGTATGAAGATATTGCCGAGTTTTTTACCGGAAGGAAAATGAAAAATCCAGACGGATCAGTTGTTACTGCATACGGGCATATGGATTTTGGAAAAATCGATGATCCTTCGCTGGGCACCCGGTTGGCAGACAGTTGGATGTCCACTGCGGGGATGGGTGATTCCGGATTGCCAAACGGACTGCCTGTGGATGAATGGGGGATCAGAGTTGATAATCGTATCCCTGTTGGTTCAATGACCGAACGGGGGGGCGCAACAGATGCACCGGCCGCTGTTTATGCGTTAACGAAATACATCACCTGGCTGAACAAGTATGCACCGCCTGTTGCAAAAGAAAAAGGCGCCCCTCAGTCAGGCTGGATTGAGGCCCGGGGCGATATTGCCCAACGAATATTTTTTTACGTCATCTGGGCGCCTGGAGAGCTGTTCCAAAAAACTCCCATGATTGATTCCAACGGGAAACCTGTTTGGCGGTTAGCGCCGACACCTGTGGGCCGGTATTGGGACCAAGGCATGAAAGTCGGATACCGGGATGTGGGCTCCTGGACAATTCCAAGGAATATCAGGGCAGAGCGCCGGGCAATGGCTTGGTTATGGGCTCAATTTTGTATTTCAAAAACCGTCAGTCTTAAAAAATTTCAAAAAGGATGGACATTTAACCGCCGGTCAACGCTCAATCATCCTTTTATCCAAAAAAATGCTTATAAATATGGAGGACTTGTAGAATTCTTGAAATCCTCTGATAATAAAAAATGGACGGATAGCGGCCTGAATATCCCGCATTATCCGGCTCTGGTTGCTCAGTGGTTCTATCAGCTCGCTCCTGCGGTTGCCGGAAAAATAACCCCGCAGGAGGCTTTGACCAGACTGGCAAAAGCTCAGGACGATATCATGGGCCAAATTAAATTATCCAGATATTCTCCCAGGCTCAACCCGATAAAGAGCCGGGAATATTGGTTAAATCAGCCGGGAGCTCCCAAACCGGAACGTCCGGAGCCTCCCCCAAGAACCATTTTATACGAGGAACTGATAAAACAATGGAAATAATAATTATTCAGGAGCCGCTGCATTGATATTTCTTTAAGGTGAAAGGGTTATGAAGAAACAATTATTGGTTCTTGTTCTGATAATAATGGGGCTTACCGGATATGCCAAGGCCAAAACAGTAAATCTGCTTGTTGATCAGCGAAACTTTTATCCTTTTTCATATAAAACAAAGGCAGGGCAAATAGAGGGAATCCATATCGATATTGTGAAAAAAGCATTAAAAGAACTGGCATATGATGTTGTCATTACAGCCTACCCTCGAAAACGGTGTTACTATCTTATAAAAGAGATAAAAGCTGACGGTATGATTTCAGTCGCATATAGTTCCGGCGCTGCAGTTTTTTTTGAGTTTCCTCCGTCTGCGGCCACAGACAAGCGATCTGAATGGCGTATCACACAGATTGACTATATGGTTGCCACATATCGTAGAAATGGGTTTAGATATAAAGGGGATCATCAAACCCTGCCAAATTCGGTCCGTATTCCTTTTGGAGAAACATTTGCCTCGGATCTGCTTAAAGAGGGATTCCATATTGATGAGGGCGGCTATGACGACAGGAGTAATTTTCGAAAATTAATTAGAGATAAGGATGGTGCTGTGATAGTGAATTCTGTTATGGGGGAAAAAATTATTGAGGAATTAAATATTGTCGATCAGGTCACAATTCACTCGATTCCTTTTGTATCTGAATCTTATTATCTGGCCTTTTCAAAACAGGATCATCTTTCTTTGAAAGAAAAGCATGAAATTTGGACAGAAATTGTCCATTGGCGTAATGATTATGTATTCATGCTGCAAGTATTTTCCAAATATTGAATTAACGTGACTTTGGGCATTGTGATGGGTTCTGTTTTCATTTGATATCCTGGACCTGGTTGACGGAAGAAAGGAGGTGGGAAAACCGTTGGCCGTTTTTTGAATGCAGTTTATAAAATTTTAATGCTTTTTTTACAATATCAAGCACCTGATCATGGGTGTGAATTCCCGGTACTTCCATGGCAAGCCTGGGGTGACGTCCCAAACGGCCTCCAAGCAGAACCCTGAATCCGGATATCTCTTTTTCCAGGGTTTTGGTGGGGCAGTCCTGAATACATTTGCCGCAGCCCAGACACTTTTGACGGTCAATGACCGGAATGCTGCGATCTTCATCCAGGATAACGGCATCTTCGGCACAGGCATCTACACAGGAGCCGCAAAGGGTACACGGAATCCGTGACAGGCAGGGGGTTGTGCTGCCGATAATGCCGATGTCGGCAATCTGGGGACGGGAGCAGGCATTGGGGCAGTCTGACAGCACAATCCTGAATTCATGATGAAATTTCAAATCACCAGCCACGTTCTGTTTTAAAAAGGAAAGAAGGTCTGCCTGTTGAACAATGTTTTCAATATCTTCTGCCAGCCGGGCGGTGGAGCAGGCGACATTGGGACATCCGGTCGGGCCAAAGCAGGTTGAGACCTCATATCCTTTTATTTCTTTTTCCATTCCCCCTTTGGAAAGGAACTTTGCTTTTAATTCATTGACATCAGACAGGCTGACTTCAAACCCGCCCTTTTGTTCAACAAAGGCCTCGACTTTTTTCCTGACTTTTTTCCGGATAAAAAAAGGGACCTTTTGTATGGCCTGGTCTGCCTCTCTGGACCATTTCATGAAAGAATCTGTCCCCGGGCGCTGACCACAACTTCTTTAAACGGAATGTTTATATTGGTTTTTTCAAGGGCCTTTTTAACAATCACGGGCAATGCCGAGCAGCAGGGAACTTCCATCACCACCGAGGTGATGCTTTTAATGCCTGAAACAGCAAAGACCTGGGAGAGCTTTTCCACATATTCCTCTGCATTGTCAAATTTCGGACACCCGATCATCACGGCTTTTCCAGCCAGAAAATCCGCATGGAAATTCGGATAGGCCACTGGGACACAATCCGCGGCAATGAGCAGATCTGCGTCTTTCAGGAAAGGTGCGCCCGGCGGCACCAGACGGATCTGGACCGGCCAGTGACCCAGGGCGGAACCGCCTTTTGTCCGGGTCTGCACAGGTGTGTTGGCACATCCGCACGGATCGGACTCATTTGCAGTTGGAAATGTTTTCAATGCGGCTGACGGGCATCCGCCGCCTGCAGGCCGGGGCGAAGCTGCGATGTCCGCTTTACCGGTTTCTGCCTTTTTCTTTTCAAGCAAAGCCTCAACAGCGGCTTCATCAAAATCTTCAGCTTCCCGCTCAACAATTTTAAGGGCATCTTCAGGGCAGTCGCCGATGCAGGCCCCAAGACCGTCGCAATACTTATCCGCAATCACTTTGGCCACACCGTCTATAATTTCTATGGCCCCTTCTGCACAGGCAACCACACAATTGCCGCACCCTGTGCATCGCTCTTCGTCTATTTCAATTATTTTTCGCATTATTTTCATGACGTTCTCCTTGTTTTCGACCGATATATCGTATCCCTGTCAAGGGAATTGTTTTCAAATGAATTATTCTGTTTTTATTAATACCTGCCGAGCCAGTTCCCTGCCCGCAGGCGTAAGAAAAATGTTGTCCAGTTTGGCGGAAAAATCTTCTTTGTCCAGTTCCTGTTTTTTTTCACAGGCAGCCATAAAGGCCAGTTTGTTGGCATCGTGCAATACTTTTTTTTCAAGACTGTCAGCTTCAAGCGGTTTTGTGTGATCTGAGACCAGTTTTATAATTTCATTGATTAATTCTTTCTTGGCCCCCAGTTTTTCCATAAGTACCCTGGCCACTTTGGGACTTTCCTGTTCGATATATTTTGAATCTTCAGACTGATATGTTTCCAGGGCATTTTTAATGCCGATGTTATGCAGATATGCCGCACAAAGTACAACAGGCAGGTTGGCCCGCTCCTTTTTGCCAAGCTTTTCAGCATAACCGGCCACTTTTGCAGCATGGCCGATGTGTTTAAAATCAGTTCCCAGGTATCGTTTCATTTCAACAGCCACCCGGTCTTTTAAAAGGTCCTCATTTTTTGCGACAAATTCTTCGGGAAGTGTGCCCAGACATTGTTCGGCAAATTTACAGTAAGAGGCACAGCCAAAATCCATCTTTGGATTAACTATTTTTTTTTGGCAGCCCGGACATCTCCGGGTGGCATCATCCTTGAAAAATTCCATGGGATGACTGCATTCAGGGCACTGGGTTTCAAAGATGGCATCTTCGTTCCAATATTGGGTATCCTGTCCAGGGCATTTCATTGTTTGCCTCCTTTAAGAACCATTCTCGGGTTGGGCAGCCGGTGCCGGGAAAATCCCAACACCGGCCAGGGGTGGTTCTATTTTCCAGCCATGATGGCTTCTACATCTGCATCAGGGTCGGTAATGGGTTTAATATCAAAGTTTTCAACCAGTACTTTGAGTACATTGGGTGAAATAAACGCCGGCAGACTGGGCCCTAAGCGGATGCCTTTCACGCCCAGGTGAAGGAGCGCCAGAAGAACGGCAGCAGCTTTTTGTTCATACCAGCCGATATCAAAAGACAGGGGCAGGTCATTGATATCTTCCAGGCCGAAGACTTCTTTGAGTTTCAGGGCAATCACGGCCAGGGAGTAACAGTCGTTGCATTGACCGGCATCCAGTACCCGCGGAATCCCGCCGATATCACCCAGATCCAGTTTGTTGTACCGGTATTTTGCGCATCCGGCAGTCAGAATCACGGCATCTTTGGGAAGTTTTTCAGCCACTTCGGTAAAATAATTCCGGCCTTTCATCCGTCCGTCGCAGCCGGCCATG
>JBNKNP010000243.1:0-3402 GCA_050293905.1 Desulfobacteraceae bacterium
CATTGATTCATATTTTAAGGTCGGAAAAATTGTTTCCCGACCCGTCCTGTAACAGGCTGGAACCCGTATATATCCGAAAATCAGATGCAGAATTAAATTTTTCTTTTTCATAGAAACAATTATTGAATTTCCTGAAAAATAAGTATGTTGACATTAGAACTGCTTTTTTGATATTATAATCGGATTACACGAATAGGAAGTTAGACTATGGACAGTTCAAAATGGCCGGCACGGGCAACCCTGCCCATTGCATGGCCGGGTTTGAAATTTATAATAATAACCATCCTCATCACGGGGATGCTTTTTTATTTTGGGTGGACGGCTTGCGGCGTTATTTCCCTGGGCATCACCGTTTTTATTGCCTGGTTTTTCAGAGATCCTGACCGGATAGTTCCCCAGGATGAAAATTGCCTTGTTTCCCCGGCTGATGGAAAAGTGATCGTTATAGATCATATTGAGAAGTGTGAATATTTAGATGGACCATGCACACAAATCAGTATTTTCATGAATGTGTTTAATGTCCACGTGAACCGGATGCCGTTTGACGGCCAGGTGGAAAATGTCTTGTATCATCCGGGAAAATTTGTGAATGCATCCCTTGATAAAGCATCCACCCACAACGAAAGAAATGCACTGGTTATCAAGACAGCCGGTGACGCAACCTTTGCCGTGGTTCAGATTGCCGGATTGATTGCCCGTAGGATTGTCAATTGTGCCGGAGTGGGAGATGTTTTGAAAAAAGGGGACCGGTACGGTATGATCCAGTTCGGTTCCCGGCTTGATTTGTATCTGCCTGAGGATTTTAACGTAGCTGTTCAGATGAATGAAAAAACAACGGCAGGGTCAACCATTATCGGGTATATGAAATAAACGCACAGGGTTTAATTAAATGGAGTAAATATTGGTTTGGAGCAAATACCGATTACAAAAGAGGGCTATGAAGCCTGCAAAAAAGAGTTAGAAAGACTTAAAACCGTTGAACGGCCCGAAAATATCAAGGCCATTGAAACGGCCAGAGCTCACGGGGATTTGTCTGAAAACGCAGAATATCATGCAGCCAAGGAGCGGCAGTCATTCCTAGAAGGTCGAATCGGTGAGCTGGGTTACCGACTGGGCAATGCAAAAATAATCGATCCGGATACCGTACCCAAGGACTGTGTGCGGTTTGCCAGCCGGGTAGTTGTTGAAAATCTGGATACGGAAGACGAAATCGAATATCTTATTGTCGGCCCTGAAGAGGCGGATATTAATCAAGGTAAAATATCGGTCTCATCTCCACTGGGAAGTGCCATGCTGGGGAAAAAACCCGGGGATGAAGTGGTGGTCAATGCACCGGGTGGCAGAAGAATGTATGAGATAATCGATATCCTTTAAATTTATCGGAGGTACAAGATTGGCTAGAGTTACAATTGAAGACTGTTTAAAAAATGTGGATAACAGATTTACACTGGTTCATCTGGCAGCCAAACGCATCAGACAGGTCAGAGAAGGCGCAGACCTGCTGGTCAAGTCATCCAAGAATGAAGACGTTGTTACTGTGCTAAGGGAGATTGCAGCCAACCGGGTGATTGCAAAAAAGAACGAAGAAAACGACGAATAAAAAAATAACTCGATCAGGTTTGAAAACCGGGCTTAAAAAAAAAATCAATCATGCCATCGGAAATGCGATTCATGATTGGGATATGATCCTGGAAAATGATAAAATCCTTGTCGGCCTTTCCGGTGGTAAAGACAGCCAGGTTCTGATGAACCGGCTGGCTGCACTGCAAAAAAGAGCCCCGGTAAAATTTGAATTATTTCCCGTCCATATTGATGTCGGATTTGAAGACTCTTTTTCAAAAGAGCTCCATGGATTCATAACAAAAACATACGGGCTGTTAAAGATCGAATATACCAATTACGGTGTCCTTGCCCATTCTGAAAAAAATCGTGAAAATCCGTGCTTCCTGTGTTCCCGTCTGAGACGCAAAAGACTGTTTGAACTTGCCAGAAAAAATGGGTGCAGGAAAATTGCTCTTGGTCATCATAAAGATGATATCATTGAAACCTTATTCATCAATATCTTTTACGCCGGTAAAATCGGTACCATGAAACCCAGGCAATCTTTTTTCAACGGAACCCTTGATATAATCAGGCCACTGTCATATGTTGAAAAAAATGAAATTTCCGCGTTTTGTGAAAGCCTGGGGCTGCCGGAATTTAAAAATAACTGTCCCAGTGCAGATAAAACCAAACGCGGGGAGATAAAAGATATGCTGGAAGTGATGTATACCCACAACAAACACATAAAAGGCAATATTTTCAGGGCAATGAGCAATATTGCCGGCGATTATCTTTTAGATACAAAAAATGATAGATATTCAAAATCAGCCTGATTATAGAAAAATCCCCATTGACAAGGTCGGGATTAAAGGACTTAAATATCCTGTAAAGGTTCTGGACAAGAAAAGCGGGCTTCAGTCCACCGTTGCACAGATCAGCATGTATGTTGATCTGCCCCATCAATGCAAAGGGACTCACATGAGCCGGTTTGTCAAAATCCTTCATTTGTTCCGGACCCAGGTTTCTTTTGAGTCATTGACCAATATTTTAAAAGATATGAAAAAGATTTTAAATGCAGAATCCTCCCATATTGAAATAACCTTTCCATATTTTATTGAAAAAAAATCTCCGGAAACCGGATCAAAAGGGTTGATGGACTATACCTGCGCCATTTTCGGATCTTCAGATAAAGATAACAATACGGATATTGTCCTCAAAGTGGCTGTTCCCGTGACATCGGTCTGTCCGTGTTCCAAGGAAATCAGCAAATACGGCGCCCACAATCAGCGCGGAGAAGTTCTGGTCAGCACGCGGTTTAAAAAATTTATCTGGATCGAAGACATGGTGGATCTTGTTGAAAGCCGGGCCTCCTGTGACATTTTTTCAGTCCTGAAAAGAGAAGATGAAAAATATGTCACTGAAAAAGCCTATGAAAATCCCAAATTTGTTGAAGACATTGCAAGGGATGTGGCAAAGGCCCTGATGGATGACAACAATATTACCTGGTTTTCAGTCAGTGCGGAAAATTTTGAATCCATCCACAACCACAGCGCTTATGCCTATATTGAGAAAAATACAGGTTCCTAAACCTATTTCACCTGATGGAAAAATTAAAACTTCACCTATTAAAAATAAGATCAGATGATCTTATTTTTGCTTTTGTGGCTCTAACCTTTTTCCTTTTACCTACAGGGACAGCACCTCCGCTTATTTCGGTTTCAATTGCAGCCATAATCTGGCTGTTTTCAGCGAAAATAGTCCAAATCAAATCCATTATAAAACAATCTTGGTTCTGGCCGGTAATCCCTTTTATTTTTTTGCCATGGGTTGGACTTTTGTATTCACAAAACCTGGAACTGG
>JBNKNP010000244.1:0-4385 GCA_050293905.1 Desulfobacteraceae bacterium
CTGGCAGCATAACGGGCCAGGTTTTTGTCCGGCGTCATCAGGATCTGATTTGAATCAATACTGTTGACAATGTCGACCACATTTGCAGATGTGCAGCAGATATCCGATACTGCCTTGACTGCAGCAGAAGAATTAACATAGGTGATGACCGGGATGTCTCCCAGCTGTTTTTTCCGGGCGGATAAGACTTCGGGAATCACCATATCAGCCATGGGACAGCCCGCTTCCGGCTCAGGCAGCAGTACGGTCTTGTCAGGGGACAGGATACAGGCCGTCTCTGCCATGAAATGAACCCCGCAGAAAACAATCACCTCAGCATCGGTTTGTGCAGCCTTGATACTCAGTTCCAGGGAATCTCCACACATATCCGCAACATCCTGAATTTCAGGCGGCTGGTAATTATGGGCAAGGATAATGGCATTTTTTTCTTTGGCAAGTTGTCTGATTTTTTCTTTCATTTCATTCTACCTTAACGTTGCTATGGGGTTTCGTCCAACTGGATCGTTGTTATCCCCTCAGGAGGGGTAAATTCAAAGAGTTCCGGCTCAAGCGGTGTGAAACGGATATTGTAAAAATCAAATTTGGTGATATCCCCGAACTGATTGCGGGTGGTTACCTGGCGGATTTCATAATTTTTTTTCAGGATTTGAATGTCGATGGCGGCAATATCCGGGTCCGGAGTTTTAGGGATCAGTTCAACGAGAATATCCTTATCAGACTTTTCTTTTATTCGAGCAGTATAATTTGTTCTGATCAGAGTGATATCGGATAGAAAAGCGCCCCCGGCACCGGTCTTGAAAAAGCCGGCTGCTTTCCCAATACTCACCTGCTGCGCTTCAGGCTGATAAAACCACAATTTGTCTCCATTGGTAATGAATGCGTGGGGATCGGGCAGAATATACTGCCATTTCATTTTGCCAGGATGGCTGAACCAGACCTTTCCGGAGGATTCGTCAGCAAGGTCCAGGGCTGCCAGGGTAGTGACCTGGCTAAACTCAGCCTGGAAACTTTTCAGGCTGTATTTTTTTTCAAGGGCGTTAAGCACCGCTTCAATGCCGGTACTTTCAGCGCAGATGGAAACTGCAGGAACAAAAAACAGGAAGCTTAAGACAAGGATACATCCGAATAAATTTATCATTGAAGGCTGCTTTGACATGTCATCTCCTGCTTACCGGCTTGAATTAAAAATCCTGCCGTGAACTATAAACCACGGCAGGATGGTATTCAACAGGTATTATCTTGTTTTATTTATCTTTTTTGACCTCTTCAAAATCAGCATCAACCACATCATCATCTTCCTGGGCCGCGCCTGGGTTTCCTGCTGCATCAGCTCCCGGAGCACCTTGACCGTCCTGGGCTGCCTGCTGGTACATGACTTCAGCCAGTTTATGGGATGCCTGGGACAGGGCTTCGATTTTTGCCTTGATATCATCGACATTATCGGAATCCTTGCACTGCTTTAATGCTTCTACTGCAGATTCGATATTTTTCCGGGTATCGGCATCCACCTTATCGCCATGCTCTTTCAAGGTTTTTTCCGTCTGGTCAATCAGGGATTCAGCCGTATTTCTGGTGTCAACAAGGGTTCTTTTTTTCTTATCTTCTTCTGCATGCAGTTCCGCATCTTTGACCATTTGATTGATTTCTTCTTCGGAAAGACCGCTGGCAGCTGTGATCTGGATGGATTGCTCTTTTCCTGTTGCTTTATCTTTTGCCGCCACATGGACGATGCCGTTGGCATCAATATCAAAAGAGACTTCAATCTGGGGAACGCCCCGCGGTGCCGGCGGAATATCGGAAAGCTCAAACTGTCCGAGGGTCTTGTTGCCGCTTGCCATTTCTCTTTCGCCCTGGAGAACATGGATGGAAACTGCCGGCTGATTGTCTGCCGCAGTTGAGAATACCTGGCTCTTTTTGGTTGGGATGGTGGTGTTTTTTTCAATCAGTTTGGTCATGACACCGCCCAGGGTTTCAATTCCCAGAGAAAGGGGGGTGACATCCAGAAGAAGGACATCATTTACATCGCCCTGGAGAACACCGGCCTGAACAGCCGCGCCCATGGCTACAACTTCGTCCGGGTTAACACCCTTATGGGGTTTTTTGCCGAATATTTTTTCAACCCTGTCCTGAACTGCAGGCATACGGGTCATACCGCCGACCAATACGACTTCATCAACACCGCCGGCGCCCAGGTTGGCTTCTTTTATAGCTGTTTTACAGGGGCCTTCAAGCTTATCTAGAAGATCGGCCACCAGTGATTCCAGTTTTGCCCGGGTCAGCTTGACATCCAGATGTTTAGGGCCGGACGCATCTGCCGTGATAAACGGCAGGTTGATCTGGGTCTCTGTGGAACTGGATAATTCCATTTTCGCTTTTTCCGCAGCTTCTTTCAGGCGCTGAAGGGCCATTTTGTCACTTCTGACGTCAATGCCCTGATCCTTTTTAAATTCATCTGCAATATAATCAATGATTCTTAAATCAAAATCTTCACCCCCCAGATGGGTGTCCCCGGAAGTGGATTTAACTTCAAAAACACCGTCACCGATTTCAAGGACAGAGACATCAAAGGTACCGCCGCCCAAGTCGAAAACAGCTATTTTTTCTTCGCCTTTTTTATCCAGGCCATAGGCCAGGGAAGCAGCAGTGGGTTCATTAATGATTCGTTTGACTGTAAGCCCGGCAATTTTACCGGCATCTTTGGTGGCCTGACGCTGGCTGTCATTGAAATAGGCCGGTACGGTGATAACCGCCTCTTTGACTTCTTCTCCCAGATAGTCTTCTGCGGTTTTTTTGATATTGGCAAGGATAAAAGAAGAAATTTCAGCCGGGCTGTGTTGTTTGCCTCTCAAATTGATCCGGACATCGCCATTGGAAGCTGCTTCAATTGTATAGGGTAAGATCGGGATATCATTTTGAACTTCTGCTGAATTGAATTTGCGGCCGATCAAGCGTTTAACGCCGAATACCGTGTTTTCAGGATTCGTAACAGCCTGTCGTTTGGCTGTCTGTCCCACGATTCGTTCCCCGCTTTCTGAAACTGCCACAATGGATGGCGTTGTTCTTCCGCCTTCGGCATTGGTGATAATTTTGCATTCACCTCCGGCTTCCATAACCGCAACACATGAATTGGTTGTTCCCAAGTCTATTCCGATGATTTTACCCATAACATAACCTCCCAGTATATCTTTAATTTTCGTTATTTTTTTCAGTTTCTTTTTCAGCTTCTGCCTTTTTTGAGACAACAACCATGGCCGGTCTTATCAAACGATCATGAAGCATATAACCTTTCTGAAGCACACTTGTAACCATATTTTCAGGATGTTCGTCCGTCTCAATCTGGGTGACGGCCTGGTGGAAATTCGGATCAAATGGCTGGTCTTGGGCATCCACCGGTTTAACCCCAAAGGTTTCAAAAAGTTTAATCATTTCTTTGTGTGTCAGTTTTACCCCTTCAGACAATCCGGCTACCTGGTCCGAGTCTTCTGTTGAAGAAATGGCCCGCTCAAGGTTGTCTACAACGGAGAGCAACTGCTTGAAAACTGTTTCGTTGGCAAATTTTTTAAAATCATCCAGCTCCCGCTGTTTTCTTTTCTTGTAATTTTCAAATTCGGCTGAAAGTCTCAAAACACGGTCTTTCTCTTGGTCAAGCTGCGCTTTTAGCTCTTGATTTTTGTCTTGTTTTGTCGATCCCTTTTTGTTTGAATCGTTTTTAGGATCAAGTTTTTCATCTTTGTTATCCGGAGAATCTTTTTTTTGAGTTTTTGTTTTTTCTGTAGTGTTGTCTTTTGTCAATGTTATCTCCTGGTTTCAAATATTCCTTTTATATAGAGTGTGTTATATAATAATATTCATAAATTGATGGCTGAAAAGTAAGTCTGTTTGAAAACATGTCAAGATATAAAATACAGGGGATGAAAAGAAAAGATCCGGCTGGCAGGCAGGAATTGAAAAATTGCATGACCGGGATCGATCCACGACACAGAAGAAATCACTTATCGCTGCTTCCTTCCGGACCTGACGAGGTTCATGGCCTTCTGTTACGAGGCGACCGGTCAGAATAATCCTTACCGGCCTGCACAGCCGGAAGATGTATTTATAATCGGTTTGTTTGTTTTTTTCAAGTCCAATTAAAGGTTCCTGATATTATGGCTTTGATTGACCCGATGAAAATATGGGTTGAACTTGGACGATTTTTTGATATAGTGAGAAAATGTCAAAGCTTGATTTAATGGTGTTTTGGTGATAAGTAATTGAAGAATATCAGAGCTTAAATCTTTACCGCAGGAGGAAAAGATGAGTGAAATTGTAAACCAGGGAAATGAAACTATTATTAAGCCGGGAACGGATGTTGTTGCATCGATGGCGGAAAATTTTAAAGCAGAGCT
>JBNKNP010000245.1:0-4239 GCA_050293905.1 Desulfobacteraceae bacterium
GTTAGCAGGGGCTGGTACACTCGTATTCATAATTAGTCAAAAAATAGATTTACGTGTAAGAAATACATTTAACGAAAGGATTGTATCTATCTTACAAGAAATTGGCGTATTTGATCAGGACAGAGGCTTCTGGTACCCATATAATTATAAATTAACAGATAATAGTCATCCAGTTAACCTATGGCATACTCCCCATCCGGAGAGAAGAGGTAAAGACACAAGAGCTACAAAATGGAATGGAAAACTACTATATATTTTACTTTTAGTTGATCTGGCTATGGTATGTCTTACAATATTTGATTTATTAAAAAGTATATAGCAATTTAGCTCTAACCTCGCTGTTGTAGTGAATGGCTTGTGCCTCGCCGCCCTACAGTTAAGCGTTACATTTAAGGTAAATACATGCTTAAATCCAAATTCATTTTTCCATTATTTTTTTTAGGAATTTTATTACTTTGGTTGTATGGTCTTCGACAAAACAAGAAAAACAAAACCGCCGAAAACACTAAATTTCAAAAATGCCCCAATTGCTCTATAGATTTTTTAGAACCAAAATTTAAATGGTGGCAATACACGTTTCTTATTTCAACCCCCGTAGGCTTTTTGGTTTTTGGAAGCCCATATGCATTTGGCTGTGGTAATTGTTACTATTCCGTTGAGAATCAAGCTTACGGAAAAGTAATTTCCAGAATCGCTTTAACGCATCGGCTAACTCCGGCCTTTTTTATTGGTTTTAGTGTTAACATTATTGCTATAATTTTAATGTTCTTTGCGCTCTAAATCTAAATGCGGACTTTTCAAGCTAAATTCGGGGTTAATTTGATTCTCCCAGTTTTTTATGAGTATTGGGAATAGAAAAAGTTGACTAAGCAATCAATGGTATCTTTCGGGGGGATTCACGACGAAATCCCGGCCAGCATTACCAGAACTATGCAACGCCCAGTAAGGGTCCTGAAAATTTGCGTTAAATAGACAAAATGCTCGCTGCGGAAACTTAAAATTGATGTTAGAAATTAGCTTAACTCCAAGTATCCAACACTGGTGACTGTCTAATTATCCGTGGTGCCAATGAATGTAATTTTGTAGATTCGCCCTGTAGCGTATTGCAAGTTGAATTGACTGGCTATTGTCAATAATAGCTCTTTCGCTTTGTTGCCCCAAGTGGAATATAATTAGGCTCTGTCCCCTTCAATTGTTGAAACTATGCCTGACAATCAAATGCTATCTTTTTTATACCATACCCCATTTTGAACGTGCATTTCCTTGCCCGAGGTTGAAAAAATACAGTTTGTGCCTTCCAGAATGACATAATCACCTTCAGGGCTTGTAATTCCTACGCCTCCTTTTGTAAATTGATATTCATAAATTGTGGGTGGTTCTGTTTCAAAATTTTTAATTTGAGGTTTATAGCCATTTAAAAACAATCCTCTTCTATTATCGTCATCTCCAGTATTTTTAGTGAAATAAATCATATATGGGGCCGATTTTGTGACACCTGGGATAAGTTGAATTGCCCTATTTTTATCATTATCTATGATGAGCCTTACAAGGCCATCAAGGCATTGTTTAATTATTTTTCGATTTTCTGCAGAAGTTTGGGGCATTGTTAAAGATGTTTCTTTTTGCTGTTTGTCTGATGAAAAGGCTACCCCAGTATAACTAAACAGTATGAACGAAATAAAGACAAAGGCTATTTTTTTTTGAACAGTTTTCATAAGACCTCCTAAAAGATTTAGTACAACTGCTAAATATTTATCCAGATCCATGATGGATTTGAGTTACGAATAGTGATAATTGTCATATAATAAACATGCAACATTTGCAATATTATTTAGAATTTCGTGACGGTTCGTTCACTGTGAAAGTATGGGGAAAGGATTTAAAAATAATTGCCGACATTTTTAAATGACTATCAACCCAATATAAAAAATTGACTGAGTCTTAATGGTATTTTTGTAGACCCAAGCCTTTACACAGTCAGACGTTGATTTCTTTTGATATTGATGACCTGATATATAGTAACCAACAAATACGTACCATTAATGTTCCGGTTTTTGACAAGATCTTTTCAAAATAAGGGTTTAACCAAAACGGTTAAACCCTTGTTGTTTGCTGGTACCGGAGGCGAGACTTGAACTCGCAAGGGCCTGAGCCCGGAGGATTTTGAATCCTCTGCGTCTACCAATTCCACCACTCCGGCATGAATGTTTCTTTTTATGGGAAAACCTGTGGTTTGTCAATAATATTATGCATAAATTATGGCGCAGAAAGGGATTCAGGCCAGGGTTGTCAGAATTTTTTTAGCTGATATTTCCCCTTCTCTTAAAATGGATACCCGGGTCTGGGTGAGATCCACAACCGTGGATCCTTTCCCGCCTTTAAGGGTTCCCGCATCCAGAATTAGATCGGCTTTTTGTAACATGGAAAAAGGCAGCTGGTCGATCCGTGTGCAGCCGGTTGTGCCGGACAGGTTGGCACTGGTCCCGGTGATGGGAAAGTCAACCTGTTCCACGATGGCTTTTGCCACCGGATGGATTGGGACGCGGATGCCGATTTTTCCTGAACCTGCAGTCAGTTGCTCCGGAATGATCTCCCGGGCATGGAAGATAAGGGTCAGGCTGCCGGGCCAGAAGGCATCCATAAGCTTATGGGCTGCCTGTGGAATGTGCTTTACCAGGGACTGCACCATGGCAAGATTTTTAACCAGCACCAGGATGGGGTTGTCCAGGGGCCGCTGTTTGATTTGAAATACTTTTTCCACTGCAGGGCTGTGCAGTGCATGGGCTGCCACGCCGTAAAGGCATTTGGCCGGAAAGATCACAATGCCGTTTTCGGCAAGGATCTTTCCGGATGTTTGAATAATGCCCGGTTCGGGTTGAACCGGGTCAATGGAAACAAGATGGTCATGCAAATGATTGGGCCTTTTTATTGACTTTGTCGGCCATTTCCTGTTTAAAGGCCGTGAGTTTTTCAGCCACTTCCGGGTCGGTTACCCCGATAATCTGGGCGGCAAAAATGCCTGCATTATAGGCACCGGATTTTCCAATGGCCATGGTGGCCACAGGGATGCCCGGCGGCATCTGAACCGTTGCCAGCAAAGAATCCATGCCCTGGAGTGCGGAGGAATCAATGGGAATACCCAGTACCGGCAGGGTAGTGTGCGCTGCAATGACTCCTGCCAGGTGTGCGGCATGGCCGGCCCCGCAGATCAATACCCGGATGCCGGCGTCTTTGGCATCCTTTGCCAGTTTTGCCGCCTGCTCCGGTGTCCGGTGGGCAGATGCCACCGTGACATAATAGGGGATGTCAAATTTTTTAAGAATGGACAAAGCTTTTTCCATGACGCCAAAATCTGAATCAGAGCCCATAATAACCCCGACCTTTGGCGGGACGGACAATCGTTTCAGGGCTTTGGCCCCGATATCGGATCGTTGAAACTGGTTGTTAAAACTGATTTTTGAACAGGCTTCATAGGCTCTGTCAATGGCTTGTTTGACCGTATCTCCAAGAGAAGTGACCCCCAGGACCCGGCCGCCGGATGTAACGGTTTTTCCGTCTTTAAGCGCTGTGCCGGCATGAAAGACAACGGTTTCATCCACTTTTGCCGCTTCGTCAAGGCCAAATATCTCCTGTCCTGTGTCATAGGACCCGGGGTAACCGCCGGATGACATGACCACACACATGGCTGCCTTGGGATTGATTTTAACGGTATGGTTATGCAGGGTTGTGCTGCAGCAGGCTTCCATTAAGGGAACCAGATCGTTTTCAAGCCGCATGAGAATGGGCTGGGTTTCAGGATCGCCCAGGCGGGTATTGAATTCAAGCACCTTGATTTGGTCTTTGTCCACCATGAGACCGGCATAAAGAACACCTTTAAAGGGGGTGCCTTCCTTTGCCATGCCCTCCACCGTGGGAATCATGACTTCCTTCATGGCTTTTTGTCGCAGCATGTAGTCCAGGACCGGTGCCGGGGAATAGGCACCCATGCCGCCGGTATTGGGGCCTTCATCATTGTCGTATATGCGTTTGTGGTCCTGGGATTCGGGCAGGGGAAGCACGGTTTTCCCATCGGTCAGGGCGATAAAGGAGGCTTCTTCACCTTTGAGGCATTCTTCCACCACCACAACGGCACCGGCCTCGCCGAATGCATTTTCTTTGAGCATGGAATCAATGGCTGCTTCAGCCTCGTCCAGTGTACTGCAGATAATAACCCCTTTGCCGGCGGCAAGGCCGTCGGCC
>JBNKNP010000246.1:0-3986 GCA_050293905.1 Desulfobacteraceae bacterium
GATTGAACCGCTGAAAGATGTGAGGATAGTGCAAGACCTCATACAGTTCTTTGAGGATTGGCTTTGAGGTCACCATGGTAAAGGCATTATCAGCGATCTGATCCCGCAGTTCTCTGGCAATGCCTTTTTTGGCAAAAGCAACACTGATCATGACACTGGTGTCAATGACCGCTTTAAGAATGGGCATACTTTTTGGTCCTTACCGCTTCAACAGCCTGATCAATCACATTATCAATGTCTTCTGGAGAGTAATCCTGGGCTCCTTGTGAAAGTTTGTCGGTAATATCCCTGAACCGTTCTGACCATGATTTTTGGGTCTGGGGCTTCATGACCCTCTCGACCTGATGTTTTACAATAATCCCTTCAAGCATCTTTTTGACCACGTATTTTTCATCCTCACTCATCCCGGATACAGACTCAAACTGTTCTAACAGTTCACGATCAATTATCTTGTTTTGAGCGACGCCTGTGGTTTTGTTAAAGACCATTTCGTCTATAGAAACACCCAGTACAGATACCAATTTTATGATGGCATCCAGCGACGGTGTGGATTTATCTGTTTCATAACGCCTGATCTGGGAGATGGCAACACCGCTTATTTTGACAAGTTCGTCCTGAGTTAAGCCTTTTTCTTTTCTAATTTTTGCAAGGTTTTTGCCAAAAGACATAGAACCCCCTTCTGGTATGCATAATGTTTTGTATAAGTTGATCTTATTATACCACATGTTTTTAAATCTCCTCCAAAAGATGGGTTTTGCTCTAAAAAAGAGCTTGACACCACAATATCTCATGTGCCATTAAAAATACCTATTAAGATACTAAGCATTTTTTTATGCTTTTGACAATATTTTTCTTGACAGGGTTTTTAAAAAGGGACTTTTGACAGAAAAAAGGCCATCAACTCCAACTCGGCAAAGTTAATCAGTTGATGGCCGGTAAAAAAGATCACAAAGGGTGTTCCCCTTGGTCATCGTTTTTATTTTTCTATCGTATCTCCCCAACAAAATCAAGAACAGGAGATCCCGTTATGATAGAACAATCGAAAATAGACTGCATCAAAACCAGTGTAGACCTTAAAGCCCTGGCAGAGTCCAAGGGTATCCGATTAAAAAAGAACGGCAAGGGATATTTTGGCCTTTGCCCCTTTCACCACGATAAAAACCCTTCCCTGTCCATCACCCCGTCTAAAAACGAATGGCACTGCTTTGGCTGCGGCAAAGGCGGTGATGTGATCCGGTTTATTGAACTATTTGACCAGGTGGATTTTAAAGAGGCGGTCAAGCGCCTGGACACTTCTTCTTTAACTGCCAAACCTGCGGTTAAAAAGAAAACGGATCCGCCTGTTTTAACTCCTGCCCATACAAAGTTGTTCAACCGGGTGATCGAGTTTTATCACACCGCCTTTGCCGAAGATACCCGGGCAAAAGACTATCTCAATGGCCGGGCCATCACCGATAACAGCATCTTTGGTGATCATAAAATCGGTTTTGCCAATGGTACATTGCTGAATGTGCTGCCTGACGATCAAACAATCACCAGACAGTTAAAAGAAATAGGCATTTTGAACGACCGTGGCAAAGAATTGTTTTACCAGTGTGCCGTGTTCCCCATCTTTGATCAGAACAGTAATCCTGTTGGCATGTACGGCAGACGAATCGATAATAAGGGTGTAAACCATTTGTATCTTCCTGGTCCCCGCAAAGGTATTTTTAACTGGCAGGCGGTTAAAACAAATAAAGATATTATCCTGACAGAATCGATCATTGACAGCCTGACCTTGATCAACCATAGCATTAAAAATACGGTTCCCTGTTATGGGGTGAATGGTCTTACTGACGATCACCTGTCATTGTTCCGGCAGAACAAAACAGAACAGATGTTTATCTGTTTTGATCCGGATGACGCAGGTAAAAATGCAGCTGAAACGGTAAAGCAGACGCTTCGGTCACATGGTTTAAAATCTCATATTGTGACGTTACCTGAAGATAAAGACATCAACGATTTTTTTCTTTTAACCGCCGATTCTAAAGCCAGGTTCCTGGAATTAATCAACAAGACAGATCCCACAGCAAAACCATCAAAACCCAAGGTGCTTAAAACAGAATACGGTCTTGTCATGACCATGGACGACCGCAAATATGAGCTGAGATCCATCAGCAGAGCAAACGGCAAACTCAAAGCCACGGTCAAAGGCACCATTGGTAAAAACATGCACGTGGATACGGTGGATTTTTACTCGGCAAGATCGAGGGCCTTTTTAATCAAGGGATTGTGTAATCTCTTTAACAAGGAAGAATACCTGATCACCAAAGATGTAACCGCTCTTTTAGAACAGGCAGAAGCTTATCACGCTACAGATCCGGACAAGCCATCAGAGCAGCCCATGACCGACAAGGACAGATCCGAAGCGCTGACCTTTTTAACAAACCCGGATATGTTCACCCAGATCCTGGAAGATTTTGAAACTTTGGGCTACACCGGCGAAGAGATGAACAAATTATTGTGTTATGTGGCGGCCATATCCAGAAAGATGGACAATCCATTATCTGTTATGATCCAGTCCCGCTCTGCTGCCGGCAAATCTTATTTACAGGATACGGTCTTATCCCTGGTTCCGGATGATGACTGCGTTAAATACACCCGCCTGACCGACCAGGCATTGTTCTACACGGGCAAGGACAGCCTTAAACACAAGATTCTTGCTATCGAAGAGCTGGACGGGATGAACGGGGCCATCTACTCGATCAGAAGCATCCAGTCATCAAAGCAGATCACCATTGCCTATACGGGCAAAGATAATATGACCGGTGAGCAGCAGACCAAAGTCAACACGGTGGAAGGTCCGCTCATGGTGTTTATCACCACCACGGCGGTGGACATAGACGGTGAGACCGCGTCCCGGTTTGTGTTTATCTCCATTGATGAATCTGAGGACATGACCAAAAAGGTGCTTGCCAAGCAGCGGCAGAACCACACCATGCAGGGAATGCTGAACAAGTTGGCCTCGATCGAGATCATCAAAAAACATCACAACGCCAATCGATTGTTAAAGCCTCTGCATGTCTTTAACCCCTATGCGGAACTGCTGACCTTTACCAGTAAATCGTTGAGAGTCAGGCGGGACCACACCAAATATTTAAATCTGATTTTAGCAATTGCCTATCTGTTCCAGTACCAGAAAAAGATCCATACCCTGGATTTTAAGGATAAAACAATCGAATACATCAATGTAAATCTGGACGATATTGAAAAAGCCAACACTATTGCAGGGTATGTTTTGGGCCGTACTCTGGACGAGCTGGCGCCGCCGTCACGGGCATTGCTGGAGCTGATCCGGGACATGGTCCGGCACCGGGATCCCGGTGCCCATCACTTTACCCGGAGGGATATCCGTTCGTTTACAGGCTGGAGCGACTTCCAGGTAAAGACCCATATCAAGCAGTTGGAAGAGTTGGAATACCTGTACACGGTCATGGGGAAAAAAGGCAAAGAATATGTGTATGAATTGGTCTACAACGGGGAAGGATCTAACGGTCAGCCCTTTGTGATCGGTCTGACCGATACCCGGCAGTTAAAAGAAAAAGCCGTTGAAGCCGGGATCAACCTGGAGGGGTAAAATCGATACTTGGAGGTCTGATTTTGCAACTTGGAGGGTAGTTAGAGCCCCCTTGGCGGCCACCTGGCGGCTTATCTTTTAACTGCTGCAACCCTTATCTGTCAAACGTCTTCGCAATTTATCACCACAACCTGGTGGTTATCCCGACGGAATATATTAACAACATTACTTAAAAAAGGAGGCATCATATGCATACAGACCTTTTGGACCGGTTCAAAAAGCATCTGCATGTTTTGAACCGCAGCCCTGCCACCATCAAGGCTTATTTGCAGCACACACGGTTATTTTTAAAGGTCCGGGATGTGAGCGATATCAAACAGGTAACCGCCACCATGATCGAGTCCTGGATCAGTGATTTATACGACTACAG
>JBNKNP010000247.1:0-3566 GCA_050293905.1 Desulfobacteraceae bacterium
GAGTGGTGATAAGAGGGTCCAGGCCGATGCCTACACGTTCATCCTGAGTAAGAACGACAAGTCCCACCGCTCCCACTACGGCCAGGCCAAGCTGGCACTAGAGAAGAAGGATAAAAAGGCAGCCTACACCAGCCTTCGCAAAGCGCTTACCCTCGCGCCCAAGAGCACCAAGTACCAAGCCATGCTACCCGATGTGGTGGAGAGCGACGAGCAGATAAAAGCCAACTACGCCGCACTTAAGGCACTGGCCATAAAGCCTACCGCTAGCGCCGAGACGAAGTTACTTGCAGCCCGCGGGCATGTGATGAACAAACAACATGTACTTGCAGCGAAAATGTATTCGGATATTTATCGGCAGAAGAAAAGCCTGATAGCACAAAATCCACAGGCAATTAAAAGTTTGTACAAAGGAAAACAGTATCGGGCATCCGCAGAGATAGCCTCAGCCTACCTTGAAAAAAGACCGGAAAACAAAGATATCAGAGAAATCGAACTTAAAAGTTTACAATTCATCAATGCGCCAAAATCAAAAGTCATGAGATCAATGAACGCCCTGGTCAAACTCGATACATCCACAACAAAATGGTGGCTGGATTTGGCAAAACTCGAGCTGAGTGCCAGAAATAAAAAGAAGGCATTGGTATATGGCAAAACTCATATCACCCGCAATCCCAGTTCAAAGCCCGGTTGGCTGTTTTTAGAGCCTTTAACAAAATCAGTTCCCGATGAAAGTTCAACATATCTTAAAACTCTGAAAAAATTAATTTCGCTTGAACCGGCAAAAGCGAACGCGCGCCGTTTAACCTTGGGGCTTTTGTTATTTAAAGCCGGAAAAACAAAGCAAGCGGAAGAGTATTTGGCCATGGTGACCAAAGTTTATGCTAAAAATCCTGAGCTTTGGTATACATTAGGAAAAATCCGAAATGGGAAAGTAGAATTCGGCAAAGCTTATTCGCTAAAACCTCAAAATGCGCTCTATGCACGCAGTTATGGAAATTTTCTTACATCCGATAACGAAATAAAATCCAATCTGAAATTGTTCCGAACGCTTGAGAAAAATAAACCCAACCAGAATGAAACCATCAAGTTGGCTAAATCCTATCATCTCAACAAAGATTATGCCTCTTCTTCTATCGTTTGGAAATTATTGCTGGGCGAAGATAAAACTCTCATCAAAAAGGAACCTATGGCCGTTCAGTCTTTAATCAAGGCTGGGAGAACGGTTGATGCTGCGGCATATGAAAAAGTGTTTAAAAAGGATTACGCCTACAATGAAAGTTTGGCAAAAGCCTTTGAGAAGAAGGGCAATTACAAGCAAGCGATTCGATATTTAGAACGCGCCAGTAAAATCAAACCAAAAAATGTGACGCATCTGGAAAAGCTGGCGAGTCTCTATCAGAAAGAAAATAATGGAAACGGCGCACGGAAGGCGCTTGAACGAGCCATCGCGGTTAACCCTAAAAAATTGAAGTACATAAGTGATTATCAGAAACTCGTTGAAAGACTGAAGGATTCTGAAGATAAAAGAAAGGGATTCGAATATGTATTAAAGCACGTTCCCAATTTTCATTTGTCGCTTTTTGGATTGGCAAAATTGGATTTGGCGGCAAAAGATACATTAGCGGCTTACAACCACCTGACCCGGGCACTTAAGATTCAAAAATCAAACCAACAATATCTTTCATTACTGCCCGCAGCTATCCAAAACGATACACAAATTCGTGAACAGTATGGCAGGCTTCAAAAACTGGCGCTCTCACCCAAAGCTACGCCAAAAACTATGATGCTTGCAGCAAGAGGACATCGTTTGAATGACAAAATGGTCAGCGCGGCTGCACTATATGAAAAAGTATACAAGCGGAAGAAAAGCTGGGTGTTAAAGGATGCGGATATCATCAAGACTTTATTTAAGGCCGGGAAATTTCGGCTGAGTGCTGAATTAAGTGCTGATTGGCTCAGGCAACATCCGAATGATCTAGACATCCAAACCATCGAGGCTAAAAGCCTGAAAAAAATTTCAGCTCCTAAATTTCGGCAAAGAAAATCGGTACAGGCTATGGTGAAGTTGCAAAATCCAAAGCAAGCTGCATGGCTCGATCTTGCCAAACTTGATTTGGTTGAAAACGATATGAAGGCAGCCCTTAAACATTCCCAGACTTGGATTAAATACAATCCCGATTCTAAAGCGGGTTATCTCTTTGTAGAACCCTTGGTAAAAAATGATACGAGTCGCTCAAAATTATATACGGAAGTGCTTCAAGCGCTCATTAAATTGGATAAGAAAAATTCCAAGGCCACTGCCCAACGCCGCTTGGCGCTTGGTTTGCTCTTGAATAAAAAAGGCGATAATGAGTCGGCGCTGAAGCATCTGAAACTTGTTTCTAAAATATTCTCTACCAATGCGAATTTATGGCATACATTGGCGGAGATATATGGGAAAAAAGGAGATAAGGATGGTGCGAAATCCGCGTATGGCAAAGCATACAGACTCAAACCGAATCATGTTGATTACGCCAGAGCCTATGGTCAATATCTGACAGGTGATCGAGCGCTTAAAACGAATCTGAAGTTGTTTCAACTTTTGAGCCAGAATAAACCTACGCTCGAGGAACAAATTAAATTGGCCAAGGCACTCTATTACAAACCTAATTTCCGACTGTCCGCATTGGCTTGGGATAAGGTTGGGGCGAAAGACAGCAGCATGTTGATACGTGAGCCACTGGCTGTTTCTGCCTATATAAAATCAAAACAATTTAATAAAGCGATTGCAGTTTACGAAAAGCAGCTCAAGAAAATGCCTAAGGATTTGGGTTTGCTCGATAACGTTCTGAGTCTCTACCAAAAAACGAAGAATAAGGAAAAAATATATCAAACTTACCGAACGATTGTTTCCGTTGACCCTGTATACAAGAATTACCAGCTGTTATATGCAAGGCAATCACGAGATCTGAAAAAATACAATGTTGCCATTGAACAATACAAACAATGGCTATCCAGGAAAAAGAAAGACCTGAAGGTCCATATCGAATTGTTTGAGACCATTTCCAACACTGCCGACACGTTGAAGATGATCCATACATTGGAATCTTTTAAAGATTTAAAAGGTGTAAAAAACGAATACCGGTATAAGCTGGCGGAGTTGCGCCTTGTTAAATTTGATGATATTGCCGAAGTGGAAAAACTTGTCAAACGCATACCTTCCTATAGCAGGGGAAAAAAGCTTGTTGCGCTCTACTACTACAAACAGGGAAAATACGCCAACCTAAAACCCTACGAGCGATACATGGCTTCAGCAATAAAAAGGGATAAATCGCTCTATGCACCTTTGGCCGAGGTTTACGTATTAAAGAAGTCTACGGCTCGTGCCAGCGCATCGTATTATCAAGCGGTGTTGTACGCGCCGAAAGATAAGAAGCTTTATGGACGTGCGCTGGAATTTTCTGTTCAGCACAAGTCGAAATATCTGAAACCCATACTCCTGCAAGGCAGGCGTGAATTTCCAAAAGATAGAGAAACACGTTACCAATACGCCAATACGCTTGGTGAAACATCCGAGGCGGAGTCGT
>JBNKNP010000248.1:0-10294 GCA_050293905.1 Desulfobacteraceae bacterium
TGCTGTGGTAAAAGCCGCCCCGCAAAGATGTCCCATGCGTGAAAATTTAAAAAACGGCCTGGAAAAAACAGCGAACTGACGGGTCCAACCCAGGATTTCAATCAACTGACCGGCCAGAAGGCCGATAAAAATAAAGCAAAGAAGCCTGAACACAGGAAATCCCAGTTTCTTTAAACAAACTTCCGGCGTAACCGCGTCAAAATAAATCAGACTGAAACATAATCCGGCCAGCGTGACCATCACAGACAAACCCAGTGACGTGTATTTTATCTTATCTTTTTTCATTTGGATGCCAGAATAAGTGTCCAGTAATCAGGGGCTCTGGTTTCCAAAGAATCAATGTCTTCAATAATCTGTTCATTTTCACGGCTGCAATGGGAAATGGCCACGCTGTTTTCATGAAGATGGGTTTCTTTCAGAGCTTTATTGATATCTTCTATATTTTTATACGCTTTCATGATGGCCACATTTTCGACATTTCCGGATTGTCTGAGCGGCTCACCACCAAAAGCACCGGAGGTAATCAGCAGGGATTGCTCTCCTTCCACCAGAATCCGGTTCATTCGGGCGGATGCTGCATGAAACGAGGTGATACCGGGAATGGTTTCAATATTGGCCTCGGGCATGATACATTTCATTTTCTTCAAAATATAACCAAACGTTGAATACGTGGTCGGATCTCCAAGGGTTAAAAAAACAGCAGTCTTTCCCTGCTTAATGGATTTTGAAATCTGTCTTGCATTCTCGGTCCAGGCGGTTTCAACTTCACTGACATTCTTGGTCATGGGAAAGGAGAGCTTTTCAATCCGGGTGGAGGCACTGATATAAGGAGATGCAATCTCTACTGCCAGGCTATATGTATTCTTGCTTGAGGCGGCAGTAAAAATAATATCCGCCTCTTTGATCACTCTTACCGCCTTAACGGTAATTAATTCCGGGTCACCGGGTCCGACTCCCACCCCGTATAATTTGCCTGCATGCTCCATATGGCTTCCTTCTTTTTATTCTTCCTTTAGCAGATCTCTGGTAAAAATATCGGGGTAAAGCGCCTTTCCGATATTAACAATTCCCTGATACAGACCCGGCACGGGCCGGGAAATGATATGTTCATCAATCAGGTATATCTGGTTGTTTTTTATGGCTTTAATAATATGAAATCCGGGTTCCTGTGTTATCTGTTCTATGGTTACGGTGTTCATCACCCCTTTTTGGGCAAGAAATACATCAATCTGTGATGCTTTGGCAAGGATTTGTTCTTTTCCATAAACAGCAATATTGGTGTTTCTGGAGGCCCTGGCATCCTGAGCAACATTTATTCCACCGGCCGTTTCCAGGGCAAAGATCGGCATAGCTCCGCTTGTAAAGGTTTTCATCCGGTTATGAATGGCCTCAAAATAGACCTTTTTTTTGGGATGAATTTTCTGAGTGACCGCCCTAATCCGAGTCACCTTTTGTTTAAAATCGTTAATCATTTCCCAGGCCCGGTCGGTTTCTCCGGTGAGAACACCCAGGGCAGCCCAGTATTCATACATCTGCTCAATACCGGAAGGCTGAAGAGAAACAACCACAATCCCGTGGGTTTCAAGAAACCCGATGAGATTGGGATAGCCGTTATCAATCATGGGCCGGATCAAAACCAGGTCAGGAGCATGGGCCAGAAATTTTTCAGGATCATCATGATAGGAAAATTTAAGTTTTTCACTGACCTGTTCAGGTCTGGTATCGTTGACGCCAACGCCTATTATTCGGGATTCAACTCCAAGATGATAAAGATTTTCAGTATGGGCACCGTACAGGGAAATAATCCGCACAAAGGGCTGTTTAACGATAATCTGCCGGCCGGCACAATCTGTTACTGTGTCCGGCAGGGCAAGTTCCCGGGAAAGGGCCGGTCCCACTGCAACAAACAGGCACAGCAGGATGAAACAAAGCATCCTTTTTATTTGCTTAAATTGACGGATAAGACACCTGCTTTGCCTGAATATCGGCATTAAATCTGATAACGGACTCAACATTAAATACGCTTTTAACGGACTGGTGTGTCAAGACCTCCTGGCTGCTGCCAAATGCATGAATTCTGCCCTTCTTGAGCAGCATTAAGTCATCTGACCAGCCTGACGCCAGGTTGAGATCGTGAAAAACACTGATCACCAGTTTATTTTTTTCTTTAACCAGGGTTTTGACCAAGTGCAGCATATCCAGTGTGTGACGGATATCCATACTGGAAAAGGCTTCATCCAGCAAAAGTACCGGTGTCTCCTGGCACAGAGCCCTGGCAAATACACACCGCTGCCGCTCTCCCCCGGAAAGCGTATTGATTTTACGATTTTTCAAATGGCTGATACCGCATTGATCCATCATTGTTTCAATGGTCCGGATATCCGTTGCCGAAGGATGAGAAAACCTGGAGATATAAGGGTGTCTTCCCATCATGACAACATCTTTGACCTGAAACGGAAAATTAATGATATAATCCTGGGAAACCACAGCGATCAGGGTTGACAGCTGCTTTTTAGATAAGCGGCTCAGATCTTTACCATCAATATCAATCTGTCCGTCCCCGGGCGAAAGGAATCCGGATATCAGATCCAGAAGGGTCGTTTTTCCTGAGCCGTTGGGACCGAGAACCGAATAAAACCGCCCGGAAAAAAAGGAACAATCCAGGTTATGAATAATCGGGAGTTCTGGTTCATAGCCGAATGTTATGTGGTTAAGCCTGATTTGCATAACAATTATTTAAACCTGTTCTTTTTAAACACCCAGCAGAAAACAGGACCACCGATCAGGGCGGTTAGAACACCGATGGGAATTTCATAGGGAAGTACTGCACGGGTGATGGTGTCTGCGGCAAGCAGCAGAATTGCGCCGGTGAGCATGGATAAAGGAATCAGTTTTCGATTATCCGGACCTGTGATAAATCGAACCATATGAGGAACAAGAAGCCCCACAAAACCAATAATTCCGGACACTGACACACACACGGCAGCCACCAGAGATCCTGTGACAAGAAGAACCAGGGTGATTGTTTTCAGGTCTACCCCCAGGCTTGCTGCTGATTTGGCACCCAGGGAGATTAGATTCAAATCCCTGGCAAAAACCATGGCGACAAAAAAACCTGCAAATAAAAAAAGGCTGACAACCATAAAATTCATCCAGGTTCGTGAGGCAAAACTGCCCATGAGCCAGAAAATGATGACAGAGACCTGTTCGTTGGCAATGAATTTTAAAAAACTGATCCCCGCAGAAAGTATGGCCGCGGTTATAATCCCGGAAAGGATCAAATTGTTGGATGACAAGCCTGCCATGGGCGTGTTGGGAGAATATGATAAAAAGATAACAATAAACAGCGTTATTCCGGCACCGGCAAATGAAAAAACAGGGACGGACACGGCTGCGGCACCCAGGTTTAATAAAATTGCGATGCTGGCACCGAATGCTGCTCCTGCCGAGACACCCAGGGTGTACGGGTCTGCCAGGGGGTTGAGCAGAATTCCCTGGAAAATTACCCCGGACAGTGCAAGTGCCGCCCCCACGCTGGCGCAGGTCAGAATCCTGGGTAATCTTATATCAAAAAGGACAGCCAGGTGTGTTTCGTTTATCCGATCAAGGACTTGAGCATTTCCGGTGAGTTTGGATATCAGGATGACGGGGATATCCATGAGCGGAACCCGGATATACCCCATGGAAAGAGAAACCAGGACGGCAGCAATAAGGAAAAGGGAGAAAAGGACGACCAGATATCCTGCTCTCCCTTTAGTTATGGCAACCGGTATACTCAAAACTATGCCATAGTCTACAGGTCGATGCCTGCATCTTCTGCCGCATCTTTAATATGATGGACAAAAAGATCTGCGAACTGGTTGTTAGATCCCAGTCCTTTAAGAATTATTTCAACTTTAAAGCCGGAATCTTTTAAAATATTCTTCCAGGACTCTGGCTCTTCTCCTGCCATGTCATGGGTTGCATGGTCACCAGCCACAATCATCAAGGGCTTCAACAAGATTTTTTTAATGGTTTTGTCATGCTCAAGCATTGCTTTCACTTCCACAATACCCGGAAAACCTTCAACACATCCCACAACCGTTTTTACATCGGGGTAGGTCTTTCTCATTTGATTCTGAAGCTCAGCGTAGATGCCTGTGGACCAGAAATCGTTTCCATGCCCCATATATACCAGGACAGCGTTTTTTTCACGGGCAAGGGATATGTCCTGGGCAAGGGTTTTAACGGCTTTTTCAAGATCCTGATGGTAGGGATGAACATTGCCGACCGTCCCAAGGGCCGGACGTCCCAACCCGATTTTATTGAAAGGTTTCCATTTATCCCGGATGGTCCGGATGGATCGGACGGCATCTACATACTGCTTAAGATCATGATATTGTTCCATGTGGAACAAATGGGTAGGCTGAACGATAACATCTTTGAATCCTTGACTTTTCAACTCACCAAAAGTGGATAATAAATTTTTTGTAAATAAAATTTCATCAGGAACGCCAAGGCTGCGCCATTCTTCTGGAGATTGACTTCGTTTTTCCCATACAGAGCGAATAATATTGGAAGTAAAGACCACCTTGACTGTTACACCGGGAAAAGCGGTTCTCACCCGGGCAGCAATATTTTCAATGGATTGAACCGCCTCCGGCACCGTTGTGCCGAAATTAGCAAGAATAACAGCTGGTTGGGCAAAAACAGCTGTGAAAATGAGCAGGTTGAACAAACAAATTAAAACGGCAATTTCAAGTTTTTTCATAATGGTATCCTCGTTGATTATGAATGTTAAGCCAGGATCAGATCGCAATAAAAAAACCCACACCAGAAATTCTCTGGCATGGGAACCGTTTTTTCCTCATTTTATTGTCCTGCCGATCCTCGCAAGCAACAATCTTTCTATCCAGGCAGGTCTTCTGACTTCCGGATCACATTACTTGTCACGCCTTCCCATTATAAACTGCATTTCTAACAGTGGCATTCGTGACGTTCATCCCCGGTTACAGCGGCGGGTCCGTTCCTGAGTCTCACAGGATTCCCTTTTTAAGCGTAACACCTGAATCACTTAAACAAAGTAGACAGAATTAAAAAAAGTGTCAATACAATTCTTCAAATTATCACGATTCAATCTATCAGATTAAACAGACGATCATTTAAAAATGTTTTTATTTAAGACATCCATTTTATTAAACCCGACGCCCAGGGAAAAAAGAATCGATAAAATTACGGCAAAATATTCCGTATAAAAAATACACAGTACAATGGCAATCTGGTATTTAATGGCAACAAGAGGGAAGGAACCGCCAAGAATCTGGCCGGTCATCATGCCGGGAAGGGAAACCAGGCCGATGGTCGCCATGGAAGTGATTCTGGGTCGTATGGCAGCTGAAAAGCTTTCTTTAAAATAAGGTTTGAGCGCAAGTCTCCTGCTGCACAGCAGAGACAGGGAATACAAATAGGTTTTTTCATCTTTTTGAATATCTGAATAGAACCGGTCCAGCCCGACGATAAGACTTTTTAAACAATTGCCCAGCAGCATTCCGGCAATGGGAATCAGGTATTTTGCATCAAATAAATTATTGATGTTTACGATCACGGCATTGAAAAACAAGAGAATAACGGATGTAGGGATAAGCAGGGAAAAGAAAACAGGTATAAAAAAAAGCCTGATCTTCAAATTGCAGGACCGGACAATGGCATAGCCTGCAATGCTGATCATGATCAGAAGATAAATCACATTCAGCAAAGAAGAATTAAACCGGAACAAAAATTCAAGATAAAGCCCGACAAACCCAAGTTGAAGGCACATCCTGATAATGGAAATTCCCATGGACCGGTTAACAGAAAGCTTTAGTTCCCGATTGATATAAATAATCGGGACAAGAAAGACAAGCAGGCATAACAGCGACAAAACGCTCAGATCCTGTGCTCCTCCCATCGAATCACCACCTTTCTCTTGTTACCGAGCTGTCCTGATGCCATACATCATCATGGGAAATTATGATCAAGGTCTTTTCCATGCCAAATATTTTCTGCATCAGTCTTTTTTTCATGTCACCTTCCAGGGCCGAAGTAGGTTCATCCAGAAGCCAGACCGGCCGGTCAAGCAGAAAACCGATGAGCCAGCCAACCCGTTGCCGTTCTCCTCCGGAAAGATCCCTGCTGTCCTGATTTAAAACTGTTTTGTCCAGTTCTAAAAAAGAAAGCCATTTTTCTATCTGAAAAGAATTAAGGGCATTGCCGGTATGGGTAAAAATAATTTCGTCTAAAAATTCAGAAACAACACCTGTTTTTAAATCAATATCCTGGCTCAGATAAAAAATTAGTCCCCGGATATTTTTGATATGCAACGGGTCCACGGGAAGATGATTAACATAAACCCTTCCACTGTCAATGGCTTCAAAGCCCAGAAGAACCTTTAGCAATGTGGTTTTACCCACACCGGAATTTCCCTGGATCAGCAGCTTTTCATTTTTTAGAACCCGCAGATTCAGATTGGAAAAAATTTTTTTTTGTTTGCGCTCCAGAAAAACTGAATTTAAAATAATCATTTGCCGGTAAAATTCCTTTGACTTGCCTGCACACCAGCAGGACGGTGTTCCTTGTCTGTTTTTGTATATATATCGTATTTGCCGGATTTTTGCCATAAAACCCGGTTATCCCTATTGAATTCTCTGTTGAGGAATTGCTTTTTAGCAGCTTCCCCTGTATCCTTGATCTTTAAATCAAACAAAGAAAGAATGATATGAAATTTGAAAGCTACCATATATCCAAAGCTCTGAAGGACAACCTGAAACAGCTCGGGTTCAAACGGCCTACAGACATCCAGTTCAAAGCCATTCCATCCATTTTAAACAACGAAGATGTCCTGGCCATTGCCCAGACCGGCACCGGAAAAACAGCTGCCTTTGCCATTCCATTGATCGATAAAATTCACCGGTCTAAATCATCCAAACGAAGCTTTGGGATAAAATGCCTGGTCATGGTTCCCACCCGGGAACTGGCCGCCCAGATCGGAGATGTGTTCCATCAGCTTTGCAGACAGACAAAAGTCAAAGTGTTTGCACTCTATGGCGGAGTGGAGCAGGACCCCCAGATCAGCCGACTTGTGAAAGGTGTTGACCTGCTCGTGGCTACTCCCGGCCGGATGTTTGATCTGATCAGCCAGGGAGCCATCCAGTTGGATCATCTGGAAACCCTTGTCCTGGATGAAGCAGACCAGATGCTGGATTTAGGATTTATTGATGATATAACGGCGGTGAAAAAAAAGCTGAAAAAAAAACATCAGACCCTGTTCTTTTCAGCCACCATAAACCGTGAAATAAAAAAACTGGCCTTTTCCCAGGTAAAATCATCCGCCATCCGGATTCAAATCTCCCCGGATGATCCGGTTTCAAAAAATGTTTCCCATTTCGTCATGTTTATCCAAATGGATGACAAACGGTTTTTTTTACGCCGCTTTGTTCAGGATCATCCTGAAAAACGGATCATTGTTTTTGTCCGGACCCGGGTGAGGGCGGAACGGGTGGCAAAAGCCCTTGAAAGAGGACAAATTCAGGCCTTAACCCTTCACGGGGAAAAGGAGCAGAAAGAGCGGACAATGGTAATGGAGGCCTTTAAACAGGGTGAAAGCAACATTTTGATTGCAACAGACGTCAGTGCCCGGGGAATCGACATTCCCGATGTCCATTACGTAATCAATTACGACCTGCCGGAAAAAACGGAAAATTACGTCCACCGCGTGGGCCGGACAGGAAGAGGAAACAAAACAGGCATTGCCCTGTCCTATTGCAGCCCGGAAGAAAAAACCCGGTTGGAAGAGATCCAGCAGTTTTTAAAAAAGGATATCGAAACCATACCGGTAAGCAAGGACGAGTATGCCACGACCTTAAGCCTTTCCAGATCAAACCAGAGTTTACAGGATTTATTTACAGAACAGGAGGAATGGGAAAGCAGTATTAAAAAGAAAAAATTAAAGCGGAAAAAAAAGAAATAAACAGATTTGGTCATGCCTGGAAAAGCCCTTTTCTATGCAGGATTGGGCGTGACCATCTATCACTATTTTCAATACCGGTTATTCAAATCCCTTGCAAAAGGCATCTGTATTTACCCCGATGGCATCGTGGTTGTATCCGCCCTCAAGAAGGGCAAATCTCCTTCCCTTGCACAGCTTTTCGGAATAGTGTTTCATCAGCCGACCGAGTTCCTGGTAATCTTCAGGATAAAGAAGATTACCCCAGTCATCTATCCCCTGGTCAAACCCTGCTGAAGCTGCAAAGATATCCGCATCAGTGATTTTTTCCATATATGCCTCAACTTCCTGAAGATAACTTTTTCTTGTTCCAGAATCCGGATTGAGAATTGAAACCAAGAATCCATCGGTTCGATTCTCCAGGATATTGATATTGCCGTCTCCGGTGTGGAGGTCAAAATCAAGAACAAAAGCCGATTTTATTTTATGTTCTGAATAGAGTTTCAGCAGGCTGACGGACAAATTGTTAAAGTGGCAGAAGCCCCAGCAGGAATCAGCCGATGCATGATGACCGGGCGGACGGATCACTGCAAAGGCAGGGCTTCCCTCAAATGCTTTTTGGGCCGCCAGAATGGCCCCGCCTGCGGCCAGGGCTGCTGAATCATACAACAGTGCAGACGATTTGATACCTTTGTAATGATCCATCGTGTGCGCCCTTAAAATATCATCTTTGTCTGCTGGTGCAGGTTTAATGATATCGTACCGGTCAGGCTGGGATTGGATGATTTTCATGATTTGATCCAGACGCCCTTTTGACGCTGCCGGATCTGACGCATAATCAAAGTTGTAAAAGTGTTCATGGAAAATAATTTTCAGGCTCATGGCAAATCCCTCTTACGTCTGTGCCGCGGGCATTTCTTAGAAAAGCCGTCTGTGGGGATGTTCAGGCAGCAGCACAATTTGAGGACTTGCTCAGGATTGCAGAGGTCCCCTTGTTTTAATGCGTCATACTCTTCTGGATCGATGCCTGTCTTTTTTAAAATGCCTTCCAGGTCCGTGTTCGGATCTTCAAGCTGTGCAATGACGTTTATGGTGGTCGCGCAGATATGGCATTCTTTCCGAAAGTTCCGGGCAAAGACCTGATCCTTTAATTTTTCATCCCTGATCTGCTTGAAAAACATCATTCCAGGTTTTCTCCAATTGTTCCGGGGTTATTTTCTTTAAAAACCGTTCCCTGTAGTTAATAACCGTTTCAATCTGCTGCTCAGGGACTTTTTTCGTGTTTTTAAAAAACACATTATACAATACAATGAATTTTTCGTAGCAAAAAAAATAGAGCACCCTAACATTTTCCCGCGAAAGGGTGAATCGCAGTTCATGAATGCCGTCCCGTAAAATATCTGCATAAGGCCTTGGAAGGACCGGTCCCTGTTCTTCTAAAAGAGAGAGCAGCCTTAAGACTTTGACCTGGTGTTTTGGGGGGCATTGATCAATAAAATCAGTTACAGGACAGAACCGCGCCATTTCATCACAAAACAGGATGCGCCATTTTTTATGCATTCAACATTCCTTGCCGGCATCTATTTTAAAGCTCTACGGTTTCAACTTTCACCCGGGCCGTTCCTTTGCCGTAAAAACCAAGTTTTTTTGCGGCCCCGGCACTTAAGTCTATAATCCGATTGCCGTGAAACGGCCCCCGGTCATTCACCCTGACGATCATGGAGCGGTTATTTTCAAGGTTTGTTACTTTAACATGAATCGGCAGGGGCAGGTACTTGTGTGCAGCAGTGGGTTTTTCCGGGTCAAAGGCTTCGCCGTTGGCAGTCATATGTCCGTCTTTTTGCCGCAAGGTTTCATTGCCGTACCATGAGGCTGTTCCAATTTCCTGATAAGTTGCGGCTTGTTCAACAGACATTGGCACATACCGCTTTCCTTTTACCACATAGGGAGATTTTTTTACCCTGCCCTGTTTAACAGCCTCCTTTGGAGACAGCCCGTCAATACTTTCGATATCCGAGGTCATCGGCCAATCCAATGGCGCTGTAATGACATTAAATGTAAATGAACCGATTTTATAAGACATTTTTAATGTCCCGATCCCTGCCTTTGTAACAAACCTGGCTGTTTTATAGGTGGCATGGGCCGTGCTTTTTGTAATGTTATATGTCGTTTTTAAGGGGGAACACGAAATAAAACCTGCCCCCAGAAAAGCACACAATATGAATGTCTTGAATTTTATCAATATAAAATCAGAACGTTCTTCCCGGGACAACGATCTTCGGTGCGCCGGTATTTTTTCGCTGCTCTTCCCTTTGTTTAAATTTTTCCACTATC
>JBNKNP010000249.1:0-3151 GCA_050293905.1 Desulfobacteraceae bacterium
ATTGTTTCATCCGTTTCCATGGTTTGCCGCAGCGTTTTCCGTTGCCACTGCCATTGCCGTGATGCATGCCACACAGACACTTCACCCGCCGGGCGGGGCAACGGCATTGATCGCCGTGATCGGCAGTGACAAAATACATGCCTTAGGCTTTTGGTACGTGCTGGTTCCTGTGGGCCTTGGTGTGCTGATCATGCTGATCGTGGCCCTGATCATCAATAATATTGCAGAGAATCGAAAATATCCTGAGTTTTGGTTTTAGTGCTTAAAAATTAAAGGAGAGGATAAAACTGCCATGGAAGTGCTGGCGACATTAATCAAGGAACATGCCCATATTCTCCTGGGGATAGACTGCCTTGAAATGGCAAGGGATGAACTGGAACAAAACCGGCAGCCTCCGGCAGATTTTTTTCATACGGCGGTTCTCTTTTTTTCCGAATATGCAGATAAGCTGCATCATTATAAAGAAGAATATCTTTTGTTCAGCGTTCTTGCGTTAAAAAAAGGCGGCAATATTGATCTTGAACTCGGATCCCTGCGGCATCAGCATGAATTAAACCGGCGGTGCATAAAGAAAATAAAAGATTCTCTAAAGGGATATGAAGCATCCAGTGAAATTGCCATAACCACTCTTTTAGAAAATCTTGCCGCATATATTTCGATTTTAAAGCGTCATATATACAGGGAGGATCATTTGTTTTTTTCCATGGCAAAAGCAGAATTATCCAAGGATGAAAAAAGACAATTGAAAACCCAGTTTGAAGAAGAGGAAGCCGGATTGGATACGGAGAAAATGATCAAAGAGAATCTTTTCCGACTTGAGAAAATGAAACATTTAATATCAAAAAACCATGGGTAAGCGGCGGATAAACTGCTGGGAATACAAGGGCTGCGGGCTGGAGCCCGGCGGCTTGAATGCTGCCCGGGACGGGGTGTGTCCGGCAGCATCGGACAAAAGTTTTTCAGGCATTAATTCCGGTAAAAATGCCGGCCGGTTCTGCTGGGCGGTACCGGACAATATTTATTGTCATGGAGTATCTGCAGGGAGAGTCCATCATGGAGAAAATTTTCCGCCAAAAAACACTGCCGCCCCGAACAGCTGTCAATTATCTTATCCAGGCCTGCCAGGCGATTCACTATGCCTATGGCCGCGGTATCCTGCACAAGGATATCAATCCGGGTAATCTGATGGTGGTGAACAATGACAGGGTAAAGCTGGTGGATTTCGGGCTTGCCTCTTCCATCCAGGAAGATGACGATATGTTTGACGGCGCATTTCCCTATCTTGCGCCTGAATTATTGAAAGGCGAACGGGCAAGCCTGCAAAGCGAAATTTATTCGCTGGGGATCTCTGCCTTTGAAATGGTAACCGGCCAAAGGCCCTATCCGGAGCAGGATCCGGCGCTGTTTACAAAAATGCGCTGTGAAAAAGAGATTCCGGACCCCGGACATATCGTCCCTGATCTTCCAAACCGTCTCAGGCAGTTTATTTTAACGGCCTGCAAAATAGACCCGGACAAAAGATACAAGGATATGGGGCAGGCCCTTGAAGCAATAACATATGCAAAAGGCAATAAATGAGCACTGAAAAAAACAATGGCAGAACATGTGCGGTCAACGACCAGACCTTTCTTAAGATAAAAAATATAGACATTGCTGCCTGTACCCATACCGGCCTTGTCCAAAAGGCCAACGAGGACCGGTATCTTGTGAGGACCATGGATGACGGTGCCCTGCTGCTGGCTGTTGCAGACGGCCTGGGAGGGGATGTCGGAAGTGATGATGCTGCCGAATCCGCCAGAAGCAGGCTCTCTGTTTTGGATAATCTGCCCGCGGGCAGGGAAACGCAATTTCTGGATACAATTGCTAAAGATTTAGATGAATGTATTCATAAAAAAGCCCAATGTCACCCCAGGCTGACCTATATGGCGACAACGCTGGTCTGTACGGTCTTAAGATCCGATGTGATCCACTGGGTAAATACAGGCGACAGCCGGTTCTACGTTTTCAGGGACAAAAAACTTCTTCAGATCAGCCAGGACCAGACCCTGGCAAAATTTCTCGTCGAAAAAGGAGAATTAAAAGCAGAGGACGCAGATGATCACTATTCCAGCGAGATACTGGATCAATGTCTGGGATATGGCGGGTGTGAGCCTGAAACAGGCCGTTTAAAAGTCAAAAAAGACGATCTGATCATCCTTGCCACAGACGGCCTGTACAAGATGATAGATCAGGAATTGATGTTAAATATATTAAACAGTACTAAAAGCCTGGAACAAAAAATGACAGCCTTAATGGATGCTGTATTTTCTTCAGGGGGAAAAGATAATATCACCCTGATCCTCGCACATATTAAACAGACCCTTTAACAAGAGGTATTTTAGGCTATGCACCCGGTTCAAGTACGGCATTCAAAGAACCGCTCCTGAAGCCTTTTAAATCCATGGTCACATAGATGAAACCAAGGGCTTCCAATTGCTGGACAATCAGAGCATGGTTTTCCATCACCCTGTTAAAATCCTCCGGCCGGACTTCAATCCGCGCAGTATCTCCATGGTGGCGGACCCTTAAAATCCGAAATCCAAGGTCGTATAGGAAATCTTCGGCTTTTTCAACCTGGCCAAGCTTTTCTTCAGTAACGGTTTCGCCGTAGTGGAGCCGGCTGGACATGCAGGGCATGGCAGGTTTTTGGGCAATGTCAAGGTTGTAAAAAGAACAAAGAGACCGAATGGTTTTTTTATCAATGCCCAGTTCCGTATACGGCGCGATAATTCCGGCTTCACCGGCAGCCTGGGTGCCCGGGCGGTAATCGGCAAGGTCATCCATGTTCACCCCGTAAAAAATCGGCCAGGAGGATTCACTAAGAGAGGTTTCCATCTGGCTGCGAAGGTCTTCTAATTTCTCAAACAAGGCCTGTTTGCAATAATAGCACCGGTCCCCTTCATTGGCCTGGTAAAACGGGTTTTCCATTTCCTTTGTGTGGACCATTTTTAAAGGGATGCCGTGATCTGCGGCAAAATTAACCGCGCCTCGATATTCCCGGCGGGCAAGGGACGGGCTGTCAATAAAAATAATTAACTTGTGGAATCATCTAAAACACACAGCAGGAAAAATTTCCCTCATTGACAAGCTGTTTTTCCCCTGTTATGAGATT
>JBNKNP010000250.1:0-11029 GCA_050293905.1 Desulfobacteraceae bacterium
CCGCGTCTTCCCCTGCCATTGCTCCGGTGTGAGACGCTGCAGCCTTTGCACCGGCAGCACTTCTTCCGGATTTGAGCACAATAATCGGTTTAATCCGGGATACAGACCGGGCAGCACTCATGAATTTACGAAAATTCGTCAAGCTTTCAATATATAATAAAATACTTCTTACCGACGGATCATTGCCCAGATAATCGACCATATCTCCAAAATCAATATCCAGCATGGAGCCGATGCTGACAAAATGGCTGAATCCGATCCGTTCCTTGAAGGCCAGGTCAAGAATGGATGAGCAGATCGCCCCGCTCTGGGAAACAAAGGCAAGATTTCCAGGAACCGGCATTTCAAGGGCAAAGCTTGCATTCAGGCTGCCGCCCGGCCGGATCAGCCCCATACAGTTCGGCCCGACAATGCGAAGGCCGCTGCCAAGGGACAGCTGCCGGATCTTTTCTTCGATTTCGCGGCCTTGGGCACCGACTTCTTTGCCCCCTGCGGAAATAACAATGGCACCGCCCACCTTTTTTTCAACACATTCTTGTACAATATCGGGAACCGTGTGAAT
This sequence comes from Desulfobacteraceae bacterium, assembly GCA_050293905.1. Taxonomy (GTDB): domain Bacteria; phylum Desulfobacterota; class Desulfobacteria; order Desulfobacterales; family Desulfobacteraceae; genus Desulfobacula. The sequence continues at coordinate 563 of JBNKNP010000250.1, forward strand.
CGGTGTTGCTATGATGGCAAGGTCCATGCCCTGTTCGAGACGGGAAACAGATTCGACGCACGCCATCCCGTGAAGGGTTTTATATTTGGGATTTACCGGCAGCACGGATCCTTCAAATCCACCCTCAATAAGGTTTCTCATCAATGAATTACCAATAGTACCTTTTTTTTCACTGGCGCCCACCACCACGACATGGTCGGGTCTGAAAATACGGTTCAGGTTATGTTGTCCCATGTTTTATATTCTTTGCTCCTCATTTTTTTTGCATCTTTGATTTGAGCATCATTGTTTTTTGACCGGATGCCCTGGACCTTTATGATATTCTGACTGCAGACTGTTATTCTCCCATGTACAGAAAAAATGTCAATAGCATTGACAAGATTCAGAAGGGTTGGGCAAATTGCGTCTGAGCTGATTCCAGTTGCATCCTGGGCGAACACTCGCTTCAGCAGAAAGCCGGGGGCAATGAAATCATCAGAACGTATACCCCATGGAAAAATGAAAACTGCCGTTGCTTTCACCGGATTTGGGATCCAGTTTATGGCCGTACAGCAGGCTGACAGGCCCGATGGGTGTCAGGTAGCGGATACCGCCGCCAACGGAAGACCTAAACTCGTCCGAGCCTGAAACATCTGCTGATCCTGAAATACTTCCGATGTCGTAAAACAGGGCCAGCTCAAGGTTGGAGCGCAGGTCAATTCTTGCTTCAATACTGCCCAGGATGCTCTGTTTGCCCCCCACAGCCTTGTTATCTGTGTCAAACCGGAGCAGGTTTTCATCAAATCCCCTTACCGTGGATGTTCCACCCAGGAAAAACAACTGATCCTCAGGTGCTTCGGCATTGCTGCCATAGGGCTGAATCAGGCCGTATCTTCCGCGCAAAGCCAGTGTCAGCGGTTTCATAGGAGAAACATAGAACCGCTGATCCAGCCGGTACTTGATGAAATTGTCCAGATCATTATCAATACCGGTTGATATGTCGATATTGACAGTTGTCAAAAGGCCTTTTTTGGGCCGGACATATGAATCAGTGGTTCGAAAAACCAAAGAAGGGCTGAGCATGAGAATCCCTCTTTTATCATAGGCTTCGCTGTCTTGTGTCGTTTCAAGATTCTGGTGTGTGATGTATTGTTCATGAATCCGGCAGGCCCCGCCCAGGCCCAGGGTCAATTTTTCATCAAAGGCTTTTTTTAAAAATTCCAGGGAAACACCATGGGTTTTTGTTCCGAAATCCTTGTTGAACTCTTCTTTTTTTTCTGTAAATATCCGGGTGGAAGAGGTGATTGTTGAGCTTAAAAACCGGGGATTATGAAGGGACAGGCTGGATTCATAGCCGATCCGGCTGATCTCCAGAGCCGTTTCAAGGTTCAGATTTCTGCCCAGAAAATTATGATCTCCAAGTGCTGTTTCAGCGTAAGTCTTTCTTCGGGTATCATATCCCACACCGAATTCAAGATAATAGGGTTTTTTCTCCTGAACCGCCACCACCAGATCCACTTCCCGGGCTTTTTCCCTCAGGCCCGGGGTATAGAAACGGACCGTATCCAGTGCATTAATATTCATGATGCTGCGCCGGCTTTCCAACAGTTTATTCAGCGATAAAGGCGTGTTCGGTGTAAGGTCAATTTCATCATCCATTGTTGCTGGTGTTGTTCTGAAATTGCCCGTATAAATCACCTGCCCCATTCTGACCAGGGGACCGGGATCACACTTAAATAACAGGTCTGCTGTTTTTTTGTCCGGGCTTAAGTCCACCCGGGTTTCAATCTCCACATGGGGATATCCTTTTTCCGACACAGCAGCCTTAATAATATTTTCATCACTTTCAACCATAAACCCGCGGAACGGTCTGCCGGATTTCAGCGAAATCATTTCAAGCGCCTGCTTCTCCGTTAATCCCGGCAGGTCTGAAAACCGGATACTGCCGACCTGTGTCCGGATGCCTTCCTGAATCAGTATTTCAATTGAAACCTGTGTCCGAGCTTCTTCTTTACCCACATCCGCATGAGACATTTCAACCTGTTTGTCGACTACGGCCTGTGTAAATCCATTGTTCAAATAAAGAATCCGGACGGCATTCAAATCGTCTTCCAGTTGTTTTTTTATATAGACCGGTTTGTCAAAAATTCCCCGGCGTCCCGACAGAACCTGTTCTTTGACGCTTTCTTCACTGATCAGAGCGGTCCCTTTAACGGCCAAACCGGAAATAACATATTGAGGCCCTTCATCAATATGAAAAACAACCTCACGGCTATTCAGGCCGGATTCATGGATTTCAGATGTGATTTTTACATCTGAAAATCCATGGGAGACATATGTTTTTTTTATGTTCCTGACACTTTTTCTAATGCCGAAGCCATGGGCATTTCCCTCTTTGAAAAGGGCAATGTCCTTTTTAAGCTGCCAGTCATAAAACGCATGGTTCCCGGTGTATGAAATTGAATACAAGGATCCTTCCGTGATATTAAACACCACGTCGACTTCATCTTTCCTCGCACGCGGCCGGATTTCCAATGTTACGCCGGCATCGGCAAATCCGTTTTCCCTGTATTTATTCAGAATCTGTTTGACATCTGCTGTTGCATCGGCCCGGACAAACCGGATACCCCGGCCAAAAAGCGAACGCAGGTTCCACTTTTTTGTTTTCAGATTAAAATTGATGCCGGACAGATGTTGATTTCCCTCAAGTACGATGTTGGCAACTCTTAAAAAAGGGCCTTTATTGATCAGAATCGAAAGGATGTAATGGTTGTCGTCATCATCCCGGTGAGGTGTAATGCGGACCTGCGGATCAATATATCCCTCCTTTTTTAAAAATGCAACAATCCGCTCCCGCTGGTCTTCCATATCCCGGTCCCTGAACGCATCACCCACCCGCAGGGACATGATGCCCAGTATGTCTTTTTTAAAAAAGGGAAAAGCACCTTTGATTTTTATTCCTTTTATCCGGTCAAAGGGTTTTAGCCTGAAAACCAGTGAAATGCCATCTTTAAACGGTTTTGGATCAGGCACATGGATGTCGGCAAACAGACCGGAATCAGACAGGATATCCACGGCCCGGACAAATCGCTGGGAGGAAAAAGGTTCTCCTTGCTTGAGCAGCATCAAATCCCGGACAGCTGCCTGCCAGTAAGTGATATTTTTCTGGTCCTCCGGCAGTTCTATATTCAGCCTGCGTATGGGTTTGCCTTCAAATGCAGCATCAGGCAGACCGGCTCCAAAACAGATCCTGCCGGTACCCGGCATCATGAATATACAGAAAAGAAAAATATAAAAGAAAAATCTCACCTGGTTTGTAAACCGCCTCATGCCTGATTTGCCATGGAATATTGCATGCATTTATCGAAACTCCAACCGGTATTTCAATCCACCGCCAAAATCACCGCCACTGTCCTGATACCCGCTCATCAAAAGGTTTTCCAGTATTTTATAATCGGTTGTAATTTTCTGGACGGTTTCCCCGGACCGCATATCTGCGCCGTATTTGACAGTCAGCTGCCTGGACAGGTCCTTGCCGATGGTGACGTTCGTCCCTGGCGTATCGTTTTCAGCGTCACTGCTCACGCCGATATCCACATAATCCATTCCCGTGGCTTCCTTTAAATTTTCCTGCATGGTTTCAGCGACAAATCCGGCCAGAATCTGTGCCGGTGTCGAGTTGCTGCCCCCCTGTGCGGATCGCAGTTCACGGGTGGTTTTGCCAAATGCCAGCAGGGAGACAATGTCTGCATGCTCTTCAACAGGTTCGGATCGGAATTTAAAATTCAGATTTTCCGGCGGTCCTGAAATCGTTAGAAAGATGGTCCATGATCTGACATCTGCCACAGCTTCCATATCAATGACCGGTTCTATCCGGTAAGGGCTTACAAAATCAATTACCCCTTTTTTAACGTCAAACTCTTTTTTCTGGAACCGGATCACACCTTCATCCACCTGTGCCCGGCCGTTGACCAGGGGAGAACCTGCTGTTCCAAGAATGTGAAGATCAGGACTGATACTTAATGTCGCCAGATTATTCTCCACCAGGAAAGGCTCCTGGCGAATAAGATTGATGTCCAGTGCCATATGGTCCAGTATTGTGGCTTTTTTCGTCACATCAGGCTGAGATGCCCGTTTTTGTTGTCCGATCTGAGCCAAATCCAGCTTCACGTCTTTATAATACCGGCCTTCCTGAAGAACAATATCCCCGGACAGGGTTGACTTGTCCGGGTTCCCGGATAAAACAAGGTTGCTGTCAATTTTGAGTTCCATCAGGTCAGGCAGGTCAAGGGGAAGCGAATGTGCCTGAAGTATCAGATCCGCGTCTTTGATATTTCTGCCGGTCAGTGCAACCAGGCCGTTAACCAAAAAGTCTCCCTGACCTAAAAATCCTTTGAGCTGATCGATCTGAAATTTTTCCCTGTCAAAATGGATAACCCCGTTGATTTGTCTTAACGGCTGATCCATATGGGATATCGACATGCCGATGTTGGAACAGCGCACCTGGCCGGATATATCCGGGTTGTTCAGGTTTCCGCTTACAGCCGCAGACATCGTCAGGCGTCCTTGGGCCTGGTCGATCTGTTCAACAACAGGATCAATTACGGTGAGCGGAATATCGGCATCAATATCCAGCATCATGTTTTCAGTTGATTCCCCCCTGCCCCGGATCGTTGCCGTTCCTTTTTCAAACAACTGCAGTTTGGTATCTTTCAGGGTCAGCACCCCTTTATTCAAAGAGAGGCGGACGGTCTTTGCGCGGACCGCCTCTTTCTGCCTGAACCGCAGCACAAGATCTGACAGATCCATCCGGGCACCGGCGGTTTTCAAGTCCTCAGCCGATCCGCTCGCCGAAATTGTGCCGTTCAGCCTGCCGCTTAAGTCATCCTGCCCTGCCATTTTAAAATAAGGTGCAAGTTCAAGGGCCTGCATTTCCAGTGTTGCATCAAAGAATTTCCGGTCAAGCTCATATGTGCCTTGAAATTTTCCGCCAAGATTTCCCCTGGCTGCCAGAACCCGGTTGTTCAAGTCAAGATTTACATCAAAGACCGGCAGATGCTGATCCTGGACAACAATATCTTTGACAATGATCCGGGATTGGACCTGTGGATTATCAAACTTTCCCTGTCCGTGCAATGTCAGATCCAGCTTTGCGTTCTCCAGTCCCGGCACGCCTTGACCCTGTACGTTCTGGCCTTGCGTTTTCAGGCCGGAAATGGCGGACAGGGGAAAGGATTTTGATTCAAGATCCAGTTTAAATCGTTTGTCTCTGGGAATAATCACGCCACTGCCGTGGATCTGTGCACCAGGTGCAGGATCAATCTGTATATTTTTGATATGAATGTTCCCGTCTGCCAGCAGGGACTTCATTTCGACAGCCTGTATATCAACATCCCGGATACGGATATTTTCTCCTTCTATATTAAAATATCCCTTGGGATCTTCTATTGTCCCTTTCACATCTGCGCTGACAGACAGACGCCCGGCAGCCGGAAATCCCACCATACCTGCAATGGTGCGGATATCGTCGCTTTTGAGAAAAAGCCGGCTGTTAAACATAGTGGTGTCCATATGATAAGTTCCGCTGCTGTTTAACGCCATTCCAGCGGTTCCGGCCTCAAGCCCGGATATGGAAACCATATTGTTTTTAATGCCGCCGCCTGCTGTGAACGACAGTTTCTCCGGCTTGCTGAAAAACGGCGATGTCAAACTATCAATGGCTGCCTGCATGGAAAAATCCATATTCATGGCCTTTGGATCAATGCCTTTTCCTTTGATATGAATCCCGGAATTCAACTGTCCCCGGGCAGGATTCGTATCCGGCAAAAATGAATGGATCTGTGCGTTTTTTACATCCATATCCGCTGAATAGGCAATTTTGCCCAGATCGGGAGAGGAAGTCAGAAACCCTTGCGGAAATGCCTTTTCAACATCAACCCTGGCAAAAAGGTTCAAAGTGCCCGTATCAGACACCACAATGCCGGGGGACAGGTTAAGCATGCCGTCTTGCAATTTAACACCAACATTAATCTTTTCAATAATATGGCCAAAGGCTTTTGCCGAATCCGACGACACTGAACATGTCAACAGCGGGTGATCCAGAGGGCCTTCCAGGGACAACCGGGCATCAACCTTTGCGTCCACCTGACCCGCCTTGATAATTGTATCGTTCAATGTCAGCTTGAAAGCACCGCTTTTTTTCATGATATCTGCATGGTCGACTTTCATATCAATCCGCGTACCGATTATTTTTATTTTTTTATGGGGAATCTGCATCTCCATCCCGGCATTCTCCATTGTCATGGATTCAATCCGGATATTAAACGGCAGTTCTGTGGGTTTTTTCTTTTTTTCAGCAGATGTGTCTTCTGGATGAACCATCGCAGACACGATGTTTAACGCCCCTGTTTGCTCTACGGACAAAGAGGCTTGGGGAGAATCAATCCATATGTTTGTAAATACAAATTCTTTTTTAAATAGATAAAAAAAATCGATATCCAGTTCCAGGGATCTTATCTGTAACAGCGAATTAGCCTCATTGTCCTTAAGATGGAATCCCCGGATTGTAAGTCCGGGATGACGCATGGATATTTCAAGCTCATCCCAGCCAAGGGTGCCTGGAATTTTACTGCTGATTGCTTTTTGTATGACCAATTGAACCGGTGATGTCAAAAAAAGAAGAGCAGCGGTTATGATCAGGAGAACAGCGACCCCGGAACATAACACAGGCAAAATCCATTTTTTTTTAAAAAAACCTTGTATCTTTTTCATCTTCTTTTTAAACACAGCCCTATGCAGAATAAACCATCCTTCATCGTTCTGCCAATATAAGGGCTCCCACTCTCCGGGTCAAGGCGCGCTGCAAATATCCGGCAATTCCCGGCAATAGAAATCCCTTTCAAGGCTGCAAATCAAATTCAGTAAAATGGGCTGTCCTTTTATATTTTATTTCAAAATTGTTTCGAATTTATGGTTTACAAATCACATTTGGGTTGTTAAAATTTCTTCAGAATAGTTTTTTTAACTTTCACCTTTATCTTATTTTCGGAAAATACATCGTCATGGAGAAATGCTACGAATATTTTCAATGCACTAAAACCGATTGTCCTGCACATGGCAGAAAAAAATTGCTATGCTGGGAAACTGAACATACGCTCTGCAATGATAAAAGTGTAGAAATCATCGTTAAACACAAGCGCAATAAATGTAAACATTGTTTATATTACAAGTCAAAGCACTATTATCCAACTTCTCCCAAAAGCCGCTATCATTAAAAATCTATTGGCAGCAAAAGGAAGTCGTTTCAAAATATTTGCTTAAAATCATTTATTTTTACTTTGGTATCAGATATCATTGAATCCATAGAACAAAATCAAAGATTGTTTTATTTATCAAATATGCTGTCGTTAACTTCTAAATCTTAAACTTTTTAGTTTTCTATCGGTCAAAAAGGGCACTGCATGCATAAAATTTTATTGGTAGACGATGACTCCGGTTGTTTGAAGAGCACGGCCCGCCTGCTTCATGAGCACAAAGATCAATGGGAATTGATTTTGGCTCAAAGTGCGGACGAAGCAATGGATTGTTTAAAAAAACATGATATTGATCTGATCATCAGCGATATTCTGATGCCCGGGAAATCCGGCATGGAATTACTTGCCCAGATTAAAGCAATAGACGCGCTGGAAAATATTCCCGTTATAATGGTTTCAGGGCAAACAGACACTGAATCCAAAATAAACGTTCTGAAAATGGGAGCTTCAGAGCTGCTGAGCAAGCCTTTTGACAAAGCGGAACTGGAAGTCAGAATCGAAAACTGCCTGCGGTTAAAAACATATTTTTGCCAGATATCTCAACAAAAAAAAGAACTTGAAAAAGAAATTGCCGATAGAAACAGGTTTGCCCAGCTGGTCTCTGAAACAAATGCCGCCATTGTGGAAGAAGACAAATTGGAAAATTTATTGCAAAGATGCTGCCAGGCCATTGTTGACTGTTTGGATGCCGTATTTGCCAGAATCTGGGTGATGGATAATAAAAAGGATCGTCTTGAACTGATTGCAAGCGCCGGTATGTACACGCATATCAAGGGGAATCACCAGTTTATACCATCAGGACAATACAAAATCGGCCGTATTGCCCAGGACAAAACACCGCATTTTACCAATGCGGTTATCAGCGACCCTGAAACCAGTGATCCCGAATGGGCAGAAAAGGAAAATATTGTTGCCTTTGCAGGTCACCCCTTGATTGCTAAAGGCAGATTGGCCGGTGTTATGGCCATGTTTTCCAAAACAGAGCTCAAAGAATCGACTTCCCAGGCCTTATCTTCTATCGGCAAGGGGATTGCCCTGGGTATTCTTCAAAAAAAATCAGATGACCAGGTCCGTTTTTATTCTTTTTATGATTCTTTGACTCTTCTGCCGAACCGAAAATTTTTTTATGTGTTTCTGGGAAAAATGATAAACTATGCAGATCGTAATCAAAGCCGGTTTGCATTGATTGTCATTGACATTGACGATTTCAACAGAATCAATGAAAGCCTGGGACATATTATCGGTGATAAATGTCTGAAAATCGTTTCCGAAAGACTTTTGGCAACATTGCGTGAGTGCGACTGCCTGACAAGGCTGTATAGCGACGACCCGCCCATTGCCCGTATGGGAGGGGATGAATTTGCAGTCCTGCTTCAGGATGCGGACAATATCAGCAATGTGAGCCGTGTTGTCCAGCGGTTGCTTACAGAACTTTCCAAGAGCCTGTGGATTGAGGATCGTGAACTGATTCTATCTGCAAGCGTCGGTATCTCAATGTATCCGGATAATGGAAATTCCATTGCAGATTTGTTTAAAAATGCGGATACGGCACTTTATCACGCCAAACAAAAAGGAAAAAACAATTTTACATTTTATTCAAAATCCATGAATGTTCAATCGCTTCAAACACTGGATCTTGAAATTAACCTTAGACATGCTTTGGAAAAAAAAGAGTTCTGTTTATATTATCAGCCCAAGGTTGAATTAAAAACAAATGCTGTTATTGGTGCAGAAGCGCTCATCCGATGGCAGAAAGAAAATGGAGATATCGTTTCGCCAATACAGTTTATTCCTCTGGCAGAGGAGACCGGTCTGATCCTTCCCATTGGCGACTGGGTAATTGAAGATGCCTGCCGGCAGAATCTGGAATGGCAAAAAGCAGGGTTGAAAAAAATTCCTTTGGCAATCAATGTTTCCGGCAAACAGTTCGGACAGAAAAATTTTGTTGAAAAGATAATTCAACAACTGAAAAGCAGCGGACTTCACCCGGATTTTCTTGAGATCGAAATAACGGAAACAACCATTATGACAAACCCTGACACTGCGATACACAATTTAAAACAATTAAAAAACCATGGCCTGAAAATATCTCTGGACGATTTCGGCACTGGATATTCCTCTTTGGCATATCTTCAGAAACTGCCGATTGATCAACTCAAAATTGACAGATCTTTTATAAAAAATATCCTATCTAATTCCAATGATGCCCTCATGGTAAAAGCAATTGTTTCCATGGCGCACAATCTTGATTTGGAAGTTATTGCCGAAGGGGTGGAAGATATCCAGCAATTAGAGTTTCTGGCAGCCCTGGATTGTGATGTAATTCAAGGATATCTCTACAGCCCGCCTGTCAGCGCAGACAAATTTTCAACGTTTTTAAACGACTCATTTAAATTCGACAGCATTAAGAGCATCGTTTCCCTTGCAGCAGACAATGACGGTCCTGAAGACCTGAAAGCGCCTCCTACTGTATCAATCCAATGGAGAAAATCATTCTGCATTGGAGAAAAAACGATTGATGAGCAGCACCAAAAATGGTTTCAAATTCTACACAAGACCCAGAAAAAACTATTGGGCAATCTCAAATGTACCATTGGCGAGATCGGGCCGGATGCCCTCAATGAAATGATTGAGTATACGAAATATCATTTTTCATATGAAGAAGCCTTTCTGGAAAAAGCAGACTATTCCGGCCTGACCGATCACAAGGCCGGACATGCAGATCTAATTAAAAAACTTGAGCAGTTCAATCGTAACCTTAATACCGGAAAAACCATTTTAACTTCGGAAATAATCGAACTTATGGAGACCTGGTTTATAGAGCACATACTGATTGAAGACCAGAAATTTAAAAAATGCATTGAATCTTTGGTGTGACATTCCTGTTTCAAATCTCACTGATCCGAAGACATATCCGGGTAAAGTTTTTTAGCGCAGTCCGGACAGATACCATGGGAAAAACTGGCATCTGTATGCCTGCAGATATAACTTTCAATCTGTCTCCAATAGCCGCCGTCATCCCTGATTTTTTTACACGATGCACAGATGGGGAGTAATCCCTGCAGGGTTTTTACATGCGTGAGTGTTTCTTCCAATTTAAGCTTCTCACTCTCAAGCTGCCGGGTTCGCTGCTTTACTTTTTTATCAAGAATTTCTGCGGTTTCCTTAAGCTGAT
>JBNKNP010000251.1:0-3544 GCA_050293905.1 Desulfobacteraceae bacterium
AAGGGACTTCTCAAAAATATACGCTATACAGCCTGCCGGAAAACTGCAACACTATTTTCTTCCCCGGATGTTCACTTGCCGGCGCACGTCCGGGCACGACATTAAAAGCTTTTCATTATCTTAAAAAGCAGTTTAAGAATATTGGTATTGTTCTGGACTGCTGTACCAAGCTATCCCATGACCTGGGGCGGCAGGACTATTTTATTAAAAAGTTTTTTAAATTAAAAAGATTTCTAAGGGAAAACCGGATCCAAAACATCATTGTGGCCTGTCCCAGTTGCTATCAGATATTTAATACCTATGGCCGGGAATTTTTAGTTGAAACCATTTATGAGGTCATGGCTGAAAAAGGATTTGATGACAGCCATACGGTCTCAGGCCGGGTCATGGTCCACGATCCCTGCCCGAGCCGGTTTGAAACCCATATTCAGGATTCGGTCCGCTCAATTATCCGCTCCAGGGGGGTGAAAATTGCAAACCTCCTCCATACCCGGGATAAGACAATGTGCTGCGGTGAGGGAGGCGGCGTGGGTCATTATTCCCCCGGACTTGCCCGAAACTGGAGAAAAAGAATAATAGATGAGTCCGGCCATGCAAAAATCGCGAGCTATTGCGCAGGATGTGTGAGCCTTCTGGGGAAAAAATCAGAGGCGCTTCATGTCCTGGATCTGGTCTTTGATCCGGAAAAAGCCATGGGTGGAAATACAAAGGTTTCCCGGGCTCCTTTGACCTATCTGAACCGGCTTGGACTGAAAAGAAAATTAAAAATGATTGTTGGCAGTTCAATTGTGAAATCAGAAAAGATTTGATAATAACGATGTATGAAATATCGACTACCCGATATCATTGATCTGGATTATTTTGTCCAAAAAGATGATGAATCCCAAACCACACAAGGAGCAAACGCCCGTCTTCTCAGGGACCGAAAGATCTACGGGCAGATAAAAGAAAATCTTATGACGGCAAAAGCCGTTACAGAAAAAGACCTGCTGTTTGCCTGGCTCGACATCAGAAAAAAACAATATATTAAATCTGCGGGCCGGGAAAAACCCGGGCTGTTACCGGGAAGTATTTTTTCTGTTCTCTATCGCTGGATGACCATTGGCATGATATGTTCCGGTCTTTTCGCCGGTCTTTCTCTTGCCGGATCCTTTTTGGTTTATCATGGCAGCCTGCCGGTTAACGTGACGATTTTTTTTGCACTGTTTGTTGCCCTGCCTTTTTTTGTGAGCCTGGCAGCCTTGATCTTTGCCGGCCTTCACTTCAGGCAAAAAGAAAAGCGGGATTCCGGTGCTGTGATGTCGATTTTTCATACCCTGATCGGATTTTTTTTATTTGATCTTCTGCCGAAAATACTGAAAAAAATACACCGGCTCCGGCCGGGATGGCCGGCAGCCCAGGTTGAATACAATGCCTGGCTGTTCAGGATGAAAACAAGGGAATATAAGCATTTATTTTTCTGGCCGTTTTTTATCCTCACATGTACCTTTGCCGTCAGTTTTTCCTTGGGCGCGCTGGGAGCGGTCTTTTTTAAGGTTCTGGTCAGTGATATGGCGTTTGGCTGGCAGTCCACCCTGGTCACTTCAAGTGAAATAGTTTATCGGCTGGTCTCCGTGATTGCCCTTCCCTGGAATGTGTTCCTGCCGGATCATTTTGCCTGTCCCAGCCTGGAGCAGATTGAAGGATCCAGGATTATTTTAAAACAGGGTATTTCAGTCCTGGTCACGGAACATCTGGTTTCCTGGTGGCCTTTTGTCTGTGTCAGCATGCTGTTTTACTCGGTGCTGCCCCGGTCTGTTTTTATTATTGCAGGCCTGCAGATTCAAAAAAGAGTTTTGGCGCGGTTTGAGTTTTACCGGCCTGAATTCAAGCAGTTGATTATTCGAATGACCTCTCCTGTTCTGGATGTTGATCCTCCTGAACAAAAAAATGAATCATTCAAAAAACCACATCCGGCAGCAGATGAAAAACCTGAAACAAAACAACCGGAGATGCCGGTGCCGGAAAAAAAGATAACGGAGCCAGAGCCAGCGCCGGTGACAGGTCATATGCACTCATCCGCCATGATATTTGCCTCGGATCAGGTTTACCCACGGCCTGTTCTTTCCCTGATTAAATATCATATTGAGCAGCACCAGGGGGTTGCGGCCGGTCAAATTATTCCGCTGCGGCTGAATGCGGCAGATATCAGTGATCGTATTGCCCGGGTGGATTTTACAGGAATTGATCCGGTGATTCTTTTGTATGAAGCATGGCAGGCGCCTATCCGGGGGCTTTTGTATTCGATATCCCAGATCCGGCAGGGACTGCCCCGGTCCACGGCTCTGTGGATCATGCTGACCAGTGACGCAGGCCGGGATGACCTGTCTTTGGAAGATCTTGTTTTGGACGGCCATGATGAACAATTTGAGATCTGGCAGTCAGCCGTAAGAAAGCTGGACGACCCTATGATTATCGTAAAAAGGTTTATTTAATCATGACATCTGATGTCCGTATACCTGAATTTGCCGTTCTGGGCCATCCCAATGAAGGGAAATCATCTGTGGTTTCAACCTTGACCGAAGATGACCAGATCCGGGTGAGCCCGATGCCCGGGGAAACCACCGCATCCAGCGCTTATACTGTAAAAATTGACGGGCGAGAGATTATCCGGTTTGTGGATACGCCGGGGTTTCAGGTTCCCCAGCAGACCCTTGCATGGTTCCGGAACTATACCGGACCGGCTGATCAGATTGTTGATCAGTTTATCCGGTCTGTTGAAAAAGACCCTTTTTATGCAGATGAATGTGAGCTGTTCCGCCCTGTGGCCCGGGGTGCCGGGATCATTTATGTGGTGGACGGGTCCCGGCCTGTAAGGGAGGACGATCTGGCTGAGATAGAGATTTTACGGCTCACGGGCAGACCGCGAATGGCTGTGATCAATTCAAAAACGGATCAGAAAGATTATTCACAGGACTGGAAAGAAGAATTTAGAAAAAGTTTTAATGCTATTCGGTTTTTTAATGCCAATACTGCTGATTTTAATGAGCGGATTTCCATGATCGAGAGCCTCAAGCCCATTGATCAGGAATGGGAAAATGCTTTGTCAAACGTAATTCAGGCCTTTCGGGCAGACTGGCAGGCACGAAAACGCTCGGTCTGCGTTGATATGGTCCATGCCTTTGAAAAATGCCTGTCTTATTCAGTGTCGGAAGGTCTTCTACCTGGCGAGGATACACGGACGCTTCAAAAAAAGCTGAATGAAAAATACGAACTTCAGATTAAAAAATATGAAAATCAGATGTTTCGTAAAATTCGGGTACTGTTCAAACACAACCTGTTTGAGGTTGCACTTCCGGAATATTCTGTTCTTTCCTATGATCTTTTTTCAAAACAGAGCTGGGAACTCCTGGGGCTGACCATGCGGCAGCTGGCATCGGCCGGGGCCGTGGTGGGTGGCAGCGTTGGTGCTGTATTGGATACGGCAGCTGCAGGGATTACCTTTGGTGTATTTACAGCCATCGGCGGGGTTTTAGGTGCCGGTTCCGCGTTGTGGGGCGGCAAA
>JBNKNP010000252.1:0-1824 GCA_050293905.1 Desulfobacteraceae bacterium
GGACCGGCTGGAATTTTTAGCCCGGAAAATCGTCCACATTGATAAACACCGACTGGCACAAATGATCACGGATCTGGCTAACGGCCCTGTGCTCCAGGTCGGTGACATTGTCCGCTATCTTGAGTTTGTGCAGGGAAAAGAACATGCAGCTTGATCTTCTGCTTTCTTCCCGGCAATCGGTGAGAAAATTTAAAGCAAAGACCATTGCCGAATCCGATATCCAATCCATGATCCACTGCGCCCTGCAGTCGCCGTCCCCTTCCAACTGCCAGCCGGTCCGTTTTATCAATATTGAATCGGCCCGGGCCCGGGAACAGCTCAGACAGGAGATGTCTGCAGGGCGTGACAGATTGGAAACCCGTGCCGACAGCCTTGCAAAACCAAAGAAATTGAAAAATGTGATTCATTATTACTGGCGGTATTCCGAATTCATGCTCAACGCTCCGCTGCTGCTTGCCGTGGGAACCCTTGCGCATGACAAAAACCTGGCAGACCGGTTTGAACAGGCAGGCGTGCCCATTGAAAATTTCGGGCCAGGGAGCGGACTTAAATGGGCCGGGGCAGATATAACAACCGGATTTGCCCTTGCCGCCTTAATTTTAAAAGGGGAAACCCTTGGGATTAAAAGCTGTATTCTCACGGCACCGCTGATATTTATGCGGAATATTTCGTTTCTGACCCCGGACCCGGGCTTAAGGATTACCTGTTTTGTGGCGGCAGGCTATCCGGATGAACAACCGGATAAAACACCCCGACTGGGCGTGGATGAGGTATACGGCCATGTCTGAAAACCGGGTGGCCATCACTTCAGTGGGATTTTTCTCTCCCCTGGGCTGTGACGCGGCATCTGTCATTTCCCATATCAGAAATCAGGTGTCTGTGTATGAAAATCCGAAAATATCTCCAAACATAATTGCTGCCCGGGTGATAGACTTTAATGTGAAAGACTGGATCGGGCGGTACAAGAATGCACGGTATCTGAACCGTGGCGCTGCATTTTCTTTAGCTTCGGCCATGCAGGCGGTAAAACAATCCGGTCTGAATCAGGAGCAGCTTTCTTCTGCCGGGCTGTTCACCGGTGCCGGGCCCAACATGGACATTGGCCGGGAAATAAAACAGATACACGAAGGAAAAATAGATCCAGCAGGCCTGAGCGCATTATGGCTTTTGAAATTTCTGCCCAATACTGCAGCCGCCATGATTGCAGATCTGGCCGGTATTCACGGGGAGAATTTTACCGTCAGCACAGCCTGTGCCACAGGTATTCAAACAATTGGAGAGGCATTCCGGAAGGTCTCTTCCGGAATTCTGGATATCGCCCTTGCAGGCAGCGGTGATTCCAGGATAAATCCCGGGGGGATTATGGCTTATGACATGGCAGGGGCGCTTTATACCGGGTATCGTTCCCCTGAAACAGGACACCGGCCTTTTGATGCAGACCGCAGCGGTTTTGCCGTGGGTGAGGGCGGGGCGTTTTTTGTAATTGAAAATTTTGACCATGCCCTTGCGCGCGGTGCTGATATCCTTGCTGAAATCCGTGGATTCGGCTCTTCCATGGATGCAGGAAGCATGACTGCTCCGGACCCCTCCGGCAAATGGATGGAAAAGGCTGTGATGAATGCGTTAAAAGAGGCGGATATAGAGCCGTCTCAAATCGATGTGGTTTCATCCCACGGCACCGGAACCGTGCTGAACGATGCCATGGAAGCCGAGCTGCTGAGCCGGGTGTTCAAAAAGAGCCGGCCGTTTATTATTGCGCTTAAATCCTGGATCGGCCATGCGTCGGCTGCCTACAAAACTATTAAACTAACCCTAATTCTCTAC
>JBNKNP010000253.1:0-11140 GCA_050293905.1 Desulfobacteraceae bacterium
GCATGCCAACGGGATAAATTGTGTGATTGTTTCAATAGAAAATCAAAAAGATATCAAGGAAGTTCCAAAAGCGATTCAGCGGCAAATGGAAATCGTTTATGCCGAGGATATGTCCCAGGTACTGGAAAAAGCACTTGTATAGAAGTTTTGCCCTATTCCAGAAAACTTAAAAATTCAGTCATGGCGTCTTTTTCATCTTTAGTGGAGACCGCACGCCTGAGCTGAACGACTCTTTCATATTCTTCCGGGTCCATGAGCAGATCTTCCTTTCTTGTGCCGGATTTGTTTATATTGATGGCCGGCCAGATTCTGTGTTCAGCACACTCCCTTGACAAGAACAGATCCATATTACCGGTACCCTTGAATTCCTGGAAGATAATGTCGTCCATTCGACTGCCGGTATCCACAAGAATGGTGGCAATAATGGTTAAAGATCCGCCGTTTTCAAGCTTTCTTGCAGCACCGAATATTTTTCTTGGAAATTCCATGGCATTGGTTCCCAGACCACCGGTCATGGTCTTGCCATGGCTGTCCGTGTCATTGTTAAACGCCCGGGTCATCCGGGTTAATGAATCAATGAAAACCACGGCGTCCTGTCCGATTTCAGCGCATCTGATTGCAGTATGCATGGCAATCCGGGTCATTCGCATGTGCTGGCCGATCTGCTGGTCTGCGGAAGAATAAAGGACATGGGCACCCAGCAGGCCGCGTTGAAAATCCGTCACTTCTTCAGGCCGTTCATCAACCAGGAGGACAAAAACCTTGGTATCGGGATGGTTTTGAACAACAGAGTTGGCCATATGTCTTAAGATGGTCGTTTTTCCGGACTTGGGCGGAGCAATAATCAGACCGCGCTGTCCCATTCCGATGGGGCAGATGATATCCAGCGCTTTTCCGGTAAGATCATCCTCGTCCTGGGTTAAGCAATACCGTTCAAAAGGGTTGATGCTGACCTGATCCTGAAGAAAGGGTGTGTTGATGAAGTCATCAACCGAAAGTTTGTTGATGCTCTCAATCCTGATCAGGGCAAGGTTAGGATTGTCAGGACTTTTCTTTTCACCGAATCCTTCAATGAAACTGCCTTCTTTAAGATCAAGTTTTCGAATCAGGCTATTGGGGACATATGTGTTTTCCGGTTTGGGCTGAAAATTTTCTTCGATGTTTCTTAGGAACCCAAAGCCTTTATCCATAATTTCAAGGTAACCTTGCACAGGGTCCATTAGCAAACTCCTTGGTGGGAATAAAATTGGTGGAAATTGAAAAAATTAAATAAAATCATTAAGGTATTTTTTATAGCCATTATGTTAACACAGGTCGGTTGATAGAATGTTTAAAATAAAAGCATCGATTCAAGATTTGTATTCGTGAAAATGAAATATTGAATTGCTGTGTACTAACTGCCTCATTTATAACACTTTTAAAACAGGCTTGCAAGCCGGTGGCAAAGAATATTTATCAGACTTTAAAAATAGATGGTCGGATCATCTTTTTTAAGCAGTTTTTGCTTGACACAATTTTTTTATATTGATATAAACCATTTGTTTTTCGGGCGATTAACTCAGTTGGGAGAGTGCAACCCTTACAAGGTTGAAGTCGCAGGTTCAAGCCCTGCATCGCCCACCAGAAAATGCAGACCACGGGGGTGTAGTTCAGTCGGTTTAGAACGCTTGCCTGTCACGCAAGAGGCCGCGAGTTCGAGTCTCGTCACTCCCGCCACACATATAAAGGCATCTGATTCACTCAGATGCCTTTACTTTTTTTAAATAAACGTGACAGCCTTGTTCGAATATTGCCGCAGTGGGATCCTTTCCAGAAAATACGGCCGCATTCAGGACATTGAGAAAATCGATCAATATATTGTTTTGTTTTTGGTTCCAGCCTGTCCAGGATGTCCTTTTTTTCAACAGCTTCTAATTTAGCATTGCAATGGGTGCATCTTGAAAAAAACAAGATCATATCACGGATCCCAAAAAATTCAATCACCTCAAAAAGCTGATCATAAGGCATATTTGCTTTAATCCGTTTTGCAAAAACGATTTTTTTGTGTTTTAACAACCCCGTGTCCCGGGTCAGAACGATTCGTTTCTGTGTTTCAGCGATATCGGCTATTTCATGGTCTCCATACCCTGATGAATAGGAAACGTCGAATCCTGACAATAGCAGGAGCTTTCCAAGCCGGATGACGTTGACATCTGCGATGAATTTTATACGGGTAAGCGGTTCAGGTCTTAAAATGGAAGAGTGCAATACCGAAAAAGGGACGGGCCTGGCCTGAACATGCAGGCACCCTTTTGAAACGGGAATATATTGAAAATCAATCAAATGGTCATTGAAAAATAATTGGCCGACTTCGGTATGCGGCACGCCGTAAGATTCAATGATATCTTTAACAGAAGCCCGGCGTGCCAGAGGATGTACAAGCAAATCCCCTTGATTTTTTTTTGACAGAAAAAACTTGAATTCATTTTCAAAATTTACCCGGACACACATGGATACTCCATAGCATTTTTCCTGAAAAACATTCAAGTGCCCGGAGCATCACGATAATGGGAAGGCAACAGCTTTAAAATTTATGCATTCATATTTTCAAGCTCTTTGATAATGGCATTTCCCATGGCCTGTGTGCCAACAGCATCCTCTTTTTTACTGGTGAGATCTGCGGTGAAAATACCGTTATCCAGCACATTGGAGATGGCCTTTTCTATACCGTTGGCAGCATCAACAAGATTAAACGTATATTTAAGCATCATGGTGGCGGACAGGATCTGGGCAATGGGGTTGGCAACGCCGAGACCGGCAATGTCGGGTGCAGAACCGCCTGCCGGTTCATACAGGCCGAATTTTTTTTCATTCAGGCTGGCAGAGGCCAGAAGGCCCATGGAACCGGTAATCATGGCACATTCATCTGAAATGATATCACCAAACATGTTGCCGCAGAGAAGAACATCAAACTGATGGGGGTTTCTGACCAGCTGCATGGTGCAGTTGTCCACATAGATATGATTCAATGTAACATCCGGAAAATCTTTGGCCACTTCCAGGACAACTTCACGCCACAGCACCATGGAAAAAAGAACATTGGCTTTATCCACAGAGGTGACCAGTTTTTTTCTTTTCCGGGCAGCTTCAAAGGCCATTCGGGCAATACGATCGATTTCAAACCGGGAATAGACAAGGGTGTCATAGGCTTTTTCTTCAGGTCCCTGACCTTCTCTTCCCTTGGGTTCGCCAAAATAAATACCGCCGGTCAGTTCACGGACACACAGGATATCAAATCCGGTTCCAATGATTTCAGATTTGAGTGGAGAGGCAGATGCCAGGGTTGGGAATACTTTTGCAGGCCTCAGGTTGCAATACAGCCCGAAATGTTTTCGCAGCGGGAGCAGGGCTGCTCTTTCAGGCTGCTCTTCAGGCGGGAGTGTTTCCCATTTCGGACCGCCCACGGACCCGAATAAAATGGCATCACTCTGTTCGCAAAGAGACAGGGTTGATTCAGGAAGTGCCTTGCCGTGATTATCAATGGCTGCACCGCCGACATGTGCATATTCATATTCAAGGGAAAAATCATATATATCTGATGCTTTTTTAAGGATCCGTATTGCCTGTTCCATTACTTCTGTTCCGATTCCATCGCCTGGAAGTACTGCTATTTTGTTCAAACCGCTCTTTCTCCTCATTTTCCGGGAAATTAATAAAGAGCTAATTTTATACAAATTTTTCGAATATGCAAGAAAAAAATTAAGTTTTTATAAAACAAATTTAATCATACTGGAATGGAAAGGCATAAAGACATACTCCGCCCTGCATAGAACAAACGGTTATTTGACTATGGTCGGAGTAAAGAAAAAAATATCAGTCAAGACAGGAAAGGCGTTTCCCGCCCTGGTTTAATGAATGTCAGGCTTTAACGACGCGGCTGGCAGACAGTCCTTTGTCATTTTCTTCAACTTCAAATTCCACACGCTCTCCTTCTGAAAGCGTTTTGAAACCCGGCATGTCAATGGCTGAAAAATGGACGAACACATCTTCTCCGGCTTCCTGCTCAATAAACCCAAACCCTTTTTTGGAATTAAACCATTTGATTGTTCCTTCTGCCAAAACTTTTCCTCCCTGCTTGGTATTTAGTACGCATGCATATGAAAAATTTGCCCTGGAAATACAGATACTCAGAGCAATCCTATGTAAGTACTAGGGTTAAGTAATTATTGAGTATTACGCAATTTTAAAAAATGCAAGAAAAAAAAAGGGGGATGTTAAAAAAAACATCCCCCCCCTTTGTTTGGTAACTGTAAATTACTCAGCTATTTTCTGTTTCCATAATCAGCATAGGCCATGGCAGCCAGTCTGTAGACCAGGTGGGCCATTTTGGAAAACGGAAGATAAGCAAACAGCAGAAAGATTGAAATCAGATGCAGATAGTAAACAAAATAAGTCACAGATGCAATCCCTGCCATCCGGGTCATTTCCGCCAGCATTCCGGTTAATCCAAGGGCAAAAACAATATACAGGATGAACCAGTCTTTGTACGCCGTGAGCTGATCATCCTTTTTATCCAGCCGGCTTTTAATCATCAGTCCGGAACCGATGACCAGGGCAACTCCTGAAACATTTGCCAGCCATTTAATGGGATTCAACTGGGGGTAAGGTCCGGCATAGCCGCCCAGATACAGCATCGTACCACATACGGCTGTTACGACGGCAAGGCCGATAAAGGCGTACAGCACCATCATGTGAGGGGTAGCACGGTCTTTATTGGTTTCACATTCGTTGAATTTGTCATGTTTAAGAACCGTGGGAAGGATATTTGTCAGGCTCTGAAACAATGCCTTGTAATCCAGATCGGTTTTATCTGTTTTTCCTTCTGCCACTGCGTTTTCATGCATGTCCACAAGGAACCTTTTCAAACCCAGAAAAAAGACAACTGCCACCAGGGTGGCAAGCGGAACAAAGGTCATGTCAACAAACCAGGTGGAAATAAAGTCTGCATGGGCAAGCTTGTCTCCGTGTTCGTGATACCAGTGGACAAGCGGAATATGATGAAATATTTTCTCCATTGTATCACCCATATTCGTGGTGATAAACGCAAGAATTGCAAACCAGATGGCAGGGATAGCGATCAGAAACGGCAGTTTTTTGGGATCATTAACCGCATGGGCCAATACTTTGGGTTCTGCATATTCTGTAATGGCTGCTGCGCGGACAGCAGACAATACATCCCCTGGTGCTGCGCCCCTGGGGCACAGATCAGTGCAGTCACCGCACTGGTGGCACAGCCAGATATCACCACTGCCGATCAGTCTGTCTTTCAGGCCCCAGGAAGCTGCTATCATTTCTTTTCTTGGAAAAGGGCTGTCTTCCGGGGCAATGGGGCAGGCGACCGAGCATGTTGCACACTGGTAACATTTTTTCAATGTTTCGCCGCCTAGACCTCTGACCTGGGCAATAAAATCCAGATCAGGTTGAGCTGTATAACTTTCAGTCATGTTATTATTCCTCCAAACTATTTAATAAAATAGTTAGCATTAAAATCCTTTGAATGGGTTCGGGCCAAGGTCTTCAACCTCTTCAACAAAGGCATTGATTATTCCGGGAAGTTTGTCATATTCGTCTATGGCAACTTCTGCAAAGGCAACGCGTTCTTCTTCAAGAGCAAGACTTGTCAGAGCATCCCCGATTTTACCAACACGAATTTCAGCAAGCTCGGAGCCTTTTACAAAATGACATTGGTAATCATCACCATGTTTACATCCGATAACGATAACACCGTCCATACCTTGAGCCAGCGCATCTTTGATCCAGATGGTGTTCATGGAGCCCAGACATCTCACAGGAATAACTCTCACGTTCGGTGAGTAATCGATCCGGTTCATGCCGACCATATCAAGGGCAGGGAAGGCGTCGTTTTCACAAACCAGGGCCAGAAATCTCAATGGCGGTTCGTCATAATCATCTTCAGATGGAACACCGATGGATTTAATCTGTGAACCAATAGAATCAATGCTGTAGTCAGCAAAAGAAATAATCCTTTCAGGGCAGGCACCCATGCAGGTTCCACACCGTCTGCAACGGGTCGGATTGGCTTTGGGTGTTCCTTTGGCATCATCATCAAGTGCACCGAACGGACATTCAACCGTACACCGTTTGCACTGGGTACATCTCTGGAAAAAGAAATCCGGGTAGGTCATGTCACCGCTTCTGGGGTGGACGGCCACACCTTTGTTGGCGCTTTCAATACACTGGATTGCTTTCAATGCTGCTCCGGTGGCATCTTCCATGGATTCTTCAATGGTCATGGCCCGTCTGATGGTACCGGCAGCATAAATACCGGTTCTCTGGGTTTCGTAAGGAAAGCAGATATAATTGGAATCTGCATATTGCCCGAAAATGTCATTATCCCTGAAACCCGGACCCTGTCTGTATGCCAGGTTGACAACCGGATCATCTTTGGTCACCGGTACCATACCGGCTGCCACGACAACCAGGTCTGCATTGATATTCAGGTTCTCACCCAAAAGGGTGTTTGTGGCTGTTACAGCCAGCTGATCACCTTGTTTGGTAACCTCTGTAACTGCGCCTTTTGTCATGAATACGCCGTCTTCCTGCTGCATGCTTTTGTAAAATAATTCCTGCAGCCCGGGGGTTCTCATGTGCTGGTAAACGATATAGGCTTTGCCGTCCTGGTAATCTTCTCTTACATAGCGGGCCTGTTTTAAAGCGACCTGACTGGTAACGGAGCCTGCATATTCAAAATCGGAATCGTCTTCATCTTTGCCCGGAGACTGTATAAAAACAACGTTTTTGGCTTCTTTTCCGTCTGAAGGACGAACCACTTTTCCGTTGGCGGCAATTTTTTCAAATTCATCATTGGTAATGACATCAGGTAAATCAATGCCCAGATGAGCAAAGGCTTCACCTTCAAGTTTTGCAGGGCGCCATCCGGCGGCCAGGATCACAGCGCCAAACAATTGACCGTTCGGGTCAAGTTGAAGGATATCTTCACGGCCTTCATTATATTCGAGATATTTGGCATGCTGGGCTTCGGCATCAAGTTCTTTTCCGTTTTCATCAACCAGCATCTCTTCAGGAAGCGGGAAGGGAACGTCAAAAGGAATTTTTTCGCCGGGTTTCTTAAATGTCACTGTAAACTCACCGGGCTGTCCGGCAATACGGGCAACTTCCGTGTTTGTTTTAACTGAAATCGCAGGAGTTTCTTCGATTTGGGCCATCAGATCAGCAACAACGGGCGGCTGGAGGTCTTCAAAGGGCACTGCAACCGGCATCTGGCTTCTCAAGTTGGCAGCATATCCGCCAAGCTGGGCCGCTTTTTCAACAATGGTTACCTCGTAACCGGCTTTTGCAGCATCAAGCGCCGCTGACATACCGGTAACGCCGCCGCCCATGACAAGAATCTTTTTGGAAAAGGTTTCTGTCTGGTAAGGCTCGGGCAGTTTCACTTTTTCAACTCTGATCATGCCCATTTTGATGTAATCTTCAGCTTTCATCTGGATGGGATCAAAATGCTCTTCATCATCTTTCTGATCTTCAGTGAGCATGGGATAAGTCTCTCTTGAATGGGGCCAGACAACACCTTCTCTCAAGTTAACTCTTTCCACAATACAGCCGTCAAAGTTAAACACGTCAAAGTTAACCCGTCTGGAACAGGCGGCGATAACCATGGCATTTACTTTTTCATCATCGACATCTTTTTGAATGAGTTCCACACCTTCTTTGCTGCATAGAAACGGGTGAGTTGTACAGTTAACACCCTCTTCATCCGGAACATCAACCAGATCTTCCATATCAAGGGTATCACCGATTCCACAGCCTGTGCAGATATATACTCCGTATTTTTTATTCATGATTTTGTATCTACCTCCTTAAGGTCTGGATGGCTTTGAGAGCCATGCCTGTGGCATTCTGGTTAGATGTTACAACGTCAGCAGGCTTGTTGGCGCAACCGGCACCAAACATGCCGCCGGCTTTAAAGTCATTCACGATAAAGCCTTCTTCGTTGTAAGTCAGTTCAGCGTTGGGTTTGTCAATCGCACAGGATGGCTGCATCCCGGTGGCAAGAACCAGCAGATCAACGGTCTGTCTGACTTTTTCGCCGGAAATGGTATCTTCAGCCACGAGATTGATGTTTGAAGAACCGGCCTCTTCGGAAACTTCGGCAATTTTGCCTTTGACAAAGAAGATATTTTCATCTGCTTTGAGTTTGGCATAGAAATTTTCGTATTTCCGTCCCGGTGTTCTCAAATCAATATAGTAGATATAAATTTTAGCATCCGGATATTGTTCCCGGAGATAGGTGGCATGTTTCAAGGATGCCATGCAGCAGATATAAGAGCAGTATGACAGATGGTTTTCATCACGGGAACCTGCGCATTGGGCAAATGCAATGGTTTCCGGTTCCTTGTCATCTGACGGTCGGACAATTTTTCCGCCGGTGGGACCGTTTTTGGAAGCCAGTCTTTCCAGCATCATATTGGTGACGATATTCTGGTATCTGCCAAAACCGAGATTATCGATTTTTGTTGCATCATAGGGTGTCCAGCCGGTGTTCCAGACAACAGCGCCGACTTTCAGGTCAAAGGTTTTGTCTGCCATATCAAAATCAACAGCATTATATTTACAGGCGTCTTTGACTTTATCACGGTCATCCGTGCTCATGGCAGGATCCATGACATAGCGCATGGGAAAAGCCATGTTATGCGGCAGGTAGGCCGCTTTTCTTCTGTCCA
Source organism: Desulfobacteraceae bacterium (assembly GCA_050293905.1). Taxonomy (GTDB): domain Bacteria; phylum Desulfobacterota; class Desulfobacteria; order Desulfobacterales; family Desulfobacteraceae; genus Desulfobacula. The sequence continues at coordinate 8,742 of JBNKNP010000253.1, forward strand.
TGCCAAAGTTGAACTCATTGGAGATTTCAGTCTCACAGACTTTTGCGCATTCGCCGCAGGCAGTGCAGTTTTCATTCACATACCTGGGAGATGTTTTTACTGTCACTGTGTAATCACCGGCTGATCCTTCAACACTCTGGACTTCGGACATGGTGAATACTTTAATATTTTTGTTATCTTTGAGACGTTTGTAATTGATCTCAAGTCCGCAAGTCGGCGGACAAAGTTTGGGGAAGTAGTGTTTTAACTGGGATACTCTTCCGCCAAGGGATGCTTCCTTTTCTACAAGAAAGACCTCATACCCCACTTCGGCAGCTTCCAAGGCAGTTGTCAGGCCGCTGATGCCACCACCAACCACCATAATGCTTCCACTAACAGGGGCTGAATTATCTGTTGTCATGCTTTCCCTCCGTGCATTTAGGTTATCTTAATTTTAATTAATTATGCTTTAATTTTACGCCAAAACATTGAGTATATGGCATCCTCTCTCCTATTTTGTAAAGACAAAAAACGTACGAATTTTTGTCCTTGCAAAAAAGGAGACAGGAAGAAAACACTGAACCTTCAAAATCTGAAAAAACCCCCAGGCACTATTTACTAGCACCTGGAGGCTTATTTTCTAAGAACGTACGTTAAGATACTGCTTCAGCACTAGTCAGCAATAATCTTCTGGTACGGAACTTTTTTCAAAGTCCACTCATTGGTTTCTTTGTTATATAGAGAGTTGGTGAAACAGAACCATTCATCGTCATTCTGGCCCATGAAGTCTCCTCTGTAGTAGAAACCAGGATATCTTGATTCTTCACGGAACTGGATGTGACGGGTATGAGCCTGTACAGTGTAGAGTCGATGGATAATTTCCCATGCTCTCATCAGTTCATGCAGGTCACCGGCAGCAATGTTTTCAAGGTCTTCACGGAACATTTCAAAGTTCTCCATGAGGATTTCAAGAGATTTGCCGGAAGTCATGTAATAAGTTGCTGTACCACCACCATACTCGTTGGTCATCTTCATCAGACGCATGGCCATACCGGAAGGTTTGCAGTAGTTCGGGTTAACAGTCTGGTCAGTTGTATAAGTGCAGTTGTCAAGATAAGTTCTGACCGGTTTGTATACCATGTCAACCAGTTCCTGGTCGGTTTCTTTGAAAGAAACAGCATCAGGATTGTCTCTAAGGTATTTAACCATTGCTTTTGCAACAATACGGCCTTCAGCATGAGAACCGGAAGAGAATTTATGACCGGAACAACCAACACCGTCACCAGCAGTAAACAGGCCTTTAACGGTTGTCATTCTGTTGTAGCCCCATTTGTAATCAGCAGGTACCCAGTCTTCTTCAGGGCCTGAACACCAGATGCCGCAGCAGCCTGAATGAGAACCTAACAGGTACGGTTCTGTCGGCATAACTTCTGAGTCTTTTTTCTCAGGTTCGGTATTTGTTGCGCACCAGAGACCGGCCTGGCCAACTGACATATCAAGGAAATCTTCCCAAGCTTCAGACTCAAGATGTTTGAGTTCTTTTTTGCTCATGGTTTCGCCGAGTTTTTTCAGGGCGTCGGAAGTTTTCATGATGATGGGACCGCGGCCTTCTTTGTACTCTGTCATCATGAGATGGTTTCTCAGGCAGGTCGGAGTAACGGCTGCTGTTCCGTAAGGAGCATATTTTTCAAGTTCTGCTTTTGCATGATCGGAAGCTGCATAGTTTTCACCAAGACCATTAACCGTCTGAGCTTTGAAAAGAAGGAACCATGCACCAACAGGTCCGTAACCATCTTTAAAACGAGCCGGGGTGAAACGGTTTTCCATCATGGAAAGTTCAGCGCCTGCTCTAAGAGCCATGGTGTATGTGGAACCTGCATTCCATACCGGATACCATGCACGGCCTTTACCTTCACCGACTGAACGGGGCTGGTAAACGTTTACTGCACCACCGCAGGCAACCATGATGGTTTTTGCGCTGATGATGTAAACTTTGTTTTCACGTACTGAAAAACCTACAGCACCTGCAATTTTTGTGGGATCATCTTTGTCGTTGAGCAGTTCAACAATGAAGCATCTTTCAATGATGTTGTCTTCGCCCAGCGCTTTTTTACCGGCTTCAGCAACGATTCTCTTGTAAGATTCACCATTGATCATGATCTGCCATTTACCGGTACGGACAGGAGTGGCACCGTCTTTAAGAGAACCGGCTTTCAGGCCTTGTTTACCATTCAGGTTTTTTCCGTCATCGGTTTTTTTCCATACGGGAAGTCCCCATTCTTCGAAAAGATGTACGGAATCATCAACGTGACGGCCAAGGTCAAAGATCAAGTCTTCACGAACAATACCCATCAGGTCGTTTCTGACCATTCGGACATAATCTTCAGGTTTGTTTTCGCCAACATATGTATTGATTGCAG
>JBNKNP010000254.1:0-6546 GCA_050293905.1 Desulfobacteraceae bacterium
CATTGAGCCGCCCATCAACATGACGGCCTCCCGGAAAATGACCCTCAAACGGCCAGAAATGCCCATGCTCAATGTCAACCGACGCCGGACAACCTTTCAGCAGGTAGAACTGGGATATGATGAACAAAGCGTCCGTGAAGAGGCCGGCCGGTGCCTTCGGTGCGACATCTGCAGACGGTGTGCCAAATGTGTGGAAGTCTGCAAAGACAGAATGGGCATCAATGCCCTGGAATTGGGATATCTTGATTTTGACCACCCCACTCACACGGATTTTCGATCCACAAAAGAAACATGCATTACCTGCGGAGCCTGCGCTGCAAATTGTGAAAACAAGGCCATGGTCATTGAGGAAAAGCAAGGGAAGCGCTTTTTGATGCTGTGCGGAACCATATTGAACCAGCAGGATATCCAGTACTGCGATGAATGTCATGCTGTGCTGCCGTCACCTGAATACCTGCAGTATATTTCTGAAAAGACAGGCCACATTGAAAAGGTCACTGAAAAGCGGCTTTTGTGCAATCACTGCCAACGCCGCCTGAGTGCCAAAATCAATGTGGAAACACGGCCGGCAATGCCTGGGCCACCACCGGATCAATCATAAGGAAAAGACAATGCAGTTTCAAAAAGGAAATAAAATAGAAGTTTACAGGAAATCCACTGATGAGGCCTGGGAATCTTACATGGATGATTTTGTCGGGCTTCACGGATATATCACCGACCCGGATACGACCATAAATGATCCGGATGCATTAATTGAAGTCAGCCTTGAAGGCAAAGGCACCCATAGACTTCCCCAGGACTGCCTGAAATTATTGGAGTAGACGGATAGATGACGACAAAAAAACAAAGAGACAGAAATGAAAATTAAAGATCTGCTACAGGATGCCAACCGCTCATTTCATACGATCACGCCGGATCAGACGGTTGAGGAAGCGTTGAAGCGAATGTCCGGCTATGGCGTTTCCGCCCTTCTGGTGATGGAAAAAGATGTGTTTAAGGGGATTTTTACCGAGCGGGACCTGGTCCGGTGCCATATTCTTTTCCCGGATCAAAAAGTTGCCGGCATCCCGGTCAGTGATGTAATGACCTCCCGGCTTTTCACGGCTGTGCCGGATGATACGGTTGATGCGGCCATGGCAATGATGATCAAAGCCAATATCCGGCACCTGCCGGTGGTGGCAGACGGAAGGATTCAAGGCATGGTCGACCTTACAGATCTGGTAAAAACCCATGTGGACGCACTGAGCCAGGAACTCCATTTACTGAAAGATTATATTTCAGACCTACAGGATGCAGCCCATGACTGATCACCCTTCCAGGATAGATATATTCATCAACGGGGAAAAAATAAAAACCACACAAGGGAGGAGCATTCTTAAGACCGCCCGGGACAATGATATTGATATCCCCCACCTGTGCTTTCATCCGGCGCTCAAGCCGTCGGGTTCGTGCAGGCTTTGCGGGGTGGAAGTGGTGTCCCCCACCGGACGGCAGGTGGTCATGCTCTCTTGTGTTCTCAAAGCAAAACAGGGGCTTGAAATAAATACCCATTCCGGGATGGTCCGGGAACACCTTGAAAAATCATTTGACCGCCTTTTGAAAATGGCCCCTGATTCCACACGGATCAGAGAGCTTGCAGACCGTTATAGCATTCCGGTTCCCGCATCCCCGGACGGATGTATCCGGTGCCGGCTGTGCATCCGGGTCTGCAGCGAAATTGTCAGGGCAAAGGCCCTTAAAATGGTTAAAACACCGGCCGGCAGCCGGGTTACGGCAGAACCGGGCAGATGTATCGGGTGCGGAACCTGTGCCAATCTGTGCCCCACTAAAATCATCCGGGTGACGGACCAGGATTGTGTCCGGACGGTTTCTCTCAAGGAGGAAATCATCGGCAAACTGCCGCTTGAGCGATGTGAGGTCTGTGGGAAGATGTATGCCACTGCCAATTTCCTCAAACACGTCGAGGAAAGCACCCTTCAACATCCGGACACAAAAGAGCACCATCACCTTTGCCCGTCCTGCATCAAGCTGATGTCCAACCGGGCAATTACTGAAAGAGAGAGACTGAAAAAATGACAAAAACCGCTTTGCAATCCATTTTGACCGGAGCCGGAGGCTCCCTGATCCTTGCGGCATTCTGCACAACCTTCCTGACCATGGAAAAGGTGTTGTTCATCCTGCCGCTCTTTGTCGCCTTTAACGGCGCCCTGACCGGATACCGGCTGGTGGAAGTATTAAAGGAAAAGATTACCAATGTACCTGTTTTTTCACTGGTGCTGGGAATCGGCGGGGGAGGCGCCACTTTTGTGGTGGTTAATTTTGCAGGATCTGCCACAGGGCAGCCGGTCTCACTGTCGCTGTCAGACCTTGAGATATACATGGCCGTTTCAGGCATTACAAGTTATCTGGGGGCAAAGCTGGCTGTCAGATATTTTAATTTATAATAGATGTGACCGTTTAAAAGGAGAGTCAAATGAAAAAAAATGTTAAGCATTTCATTTTAGTGACACTGATTTTGCTTATTTCAGCGTCAGGATCTTTTGCAGGAGGTGCTGTTTCGGCATCTTCCTATAAGGCAGGAGATGTGGTTGAAATTTCAGGCAGGATCGCACCGGGCCAGGATCTTTATTTATCCGTTGCCCAGCAGGACATGTTTGCCCCCCGGCAGACCACTGGGGTCCATGAGACAAAAAAATTCAAGGGTGAAGCCAAAAAAAACGGTTTTACAGCAGATACCGAGATCCCGCCGCTTTATTACCTGATTACCAATGTCCCGGAAAACTTCGGTAAAGTCGACAAGAAAAAATTCGGTGGCCCTTCTGTTCTCCTGGGCAAAGGCAATGGAATTTACAGCACCACCATGTTCTATTTGAAAAAGAAGTTTACGGATGTGGATGCAAAATCCCGTTCCATGCTGGGCCCCATCAAAACAGAGGAGCAGTGGAATTTCTTCAGGTATGCCAATGAAAATTCGTACGGAATCAACACCATTGTAAAAGAGGGAAACAGAAAGGGAAAGGTCGTTATTTTCTCAAGAAGCGTGATCACGGATCAGTCCAGCGGCAACTACTGGGACAAGGGAACAAATCTCAAACTGGACAAAACCACGGGTGAATTCACGGCTTCCTTCCAGTCCTTCCGCCATACTCCGCCCAACACCAAGTTTGATGTCTATGTAAACGGCGCCAAAATCGGTGACTATACCATTGAGAAAAACGGATTCTGGCTCTCCAAGGGATACAGGTACATGAATCCGTTGTGGATCGTGATCGGCGCCATCCTGGTGGGCACCTATTTTTCCATGATCGGTGCTGCCGGCGGTATGCTCATGGCAGCGTTCCAGGTACTGGTGGTCAATACCATGGGACCTGTGGGCATCAATGCCGCCAATGTATTGAAACCCTCCAACATGGCCCTGACCCTGTTCTCCCCTTTAGGATCCTTTTACCGGTACGCCAAGGTTGAAAAACGGGTGGCCTGGCCCGTGGGAATTTCCTTTGGCGTGGGTATTTTTATCGGCTCCATCTGGCTGGGCAAATATGTGTCTGCATTTCTTCCCATGAAAGCCTATAAAGAATGGCTGGCAATACTGGTTGTGATCATGGGGATAAAAACCCTTTTGGAGATGACCCCGAAAGCCATGGCAAAAAGAAAAAACATCAAGGCCATGACCCAGAAATTCAATGCTGAAATTGCAAAGGCCAAAGAAGAAGGCCGTACTGCTGAAATGGGCAGTATTGAACCGGTCAAAACAGGGCTTACCGATTACCGGTTCAAGTTCTGGGGTGAAGAATTCAGGATCAACCCGCTGCTTTTTGCCATCCTCGGACTTGCCATTGGTGTGGTCTCCAGATCTTTCGGCATCGGCGGCGGCTTCCTGCTGGTTCCTGCCATGACCACCCTTGGTGCACTTCCCATGTATGTTGCAGTTCCCATTTCGCTTATCGGAACCTGTTTTTCAAGTATTGGCGCCTTTATCGGCTATCTCATGACCGGATATCTTCCGGATATGACACTGGCCGTTGCCATTATTATCGGCGGGTTTGCCGGCGGCATGCTCGGCAGCCGTGCCCAGAAGATGTTCTCTGAAATGACATTGAAGGTGGTTCTGGCCATCACATTGTTCTTCCTGTTCTTCAGGTTCTTCAAGATTGAAATCTGGATATAGCCTGAACTAAAGACAATTGAACCTTGAAACCCGTATGCCGAATTCCTATAATAGAAAATCGGCTGCGGGTTTCATTTTAAGGAAACTTGTTTATGAACAACATGCTCGACAGCATATGGAGTATCATTGAAACCGGTCTGAACAGGACCGTAGGGTTTGTGGATGCCGCTTTGTCCCCCCTTGAGGTGTTGGGACCCGGCGGGGTGATCTGCATTCTTGCATTCCTTGTGGTTTTGGGGACAGGGCTTTTCAAACGGGTTTACGTGACCAAACGCTATCTTGAATTGAAAGAGAATTTCGAGCATTGGCATGAAGTGCGCAAGGAGGCCATGAAGCATCCTGATCCGGAAAAAGCAAAAAGGCTTGCCAAAAATATTGATCAGGCTGAACTGAACCGGGCATATTATGATTATTTTTTTGAAGGCTTTTTAAAAAACCTTGCCACAAACGTGCTGCCCATTATCCTGACCGTGGGGTATGTAACCACTGTTTATACACCCCAGACCCTTATGAAACGGTTCGGCAGCCAATGGGTCTTTTCCTTTTCTTTTGGCGGATCATCACAATTAAATATCTCTTCGTTGTTCTGGTTTGTCATCTGCCTGCTGTTCTGGTTTCCGGCCCTGGCCGTTATTAAACACCTGGTTAAAAAACGGTATGCAAAAAATAAAACTTCATAAATTCCTGGGACTTGCCGCTGCCCTTGTCCTGCTTCCTTTTGAGGCATCTGCCACACAGCTCCATGTCCATTCGGAAGGCATTATTATCCACCAGGTGGGACACCTGTTTTTTCTGACATCCATGGTGGTCCTGATTTTCGCGGTCACCGGCAAGGGGTTGGATTCCCAGAAAGGATGGCGCCTGATCCAGTATGCCGCCTTTTTTTTCATTCTCTGGAACCTGGATGCCATTGCCGCCCATTTTCTGGACAACCAGATTTCTGCTGTGAGCGTAGAGACCCTCTCCTTTGAAAAAATGCGGATTATCACCCATGAACACTCGGCTTTGCTGGCAAGAGTCTATTACGTGCTCAAGCTTGACCACCTTTTATGTGTCCCTGCCATGCTGTTTTTATACTTTGGGCTGTCACGCCTTGTGACGGATCACAACAGGTCCACAGACAGGAAGAATGCGGCATGATCGTTTCGTTTATCCCCATACTGGCCGTGGATGTCTTAGGTTCTGTGGCCATGGTGGTCATTGCCCTGTTTGCGCTTTACAAGGCCAGAATGCTCAGGGGAATGGACCCGGATAATGCGGTGTTTCATTATCTGCTGTGGATCAGTGCCGGGTTTACGCTTTTTTCAGTTTCACGCTCCTTTGGCCACATCCTGCGGCAGTTTTTGATCCTGACCGCCAATGCAGACACCTGGCAGGCCATCAGTGCCTATTCCGGCAGTGTAAACACCGTCTCTTTCATGCTGGTGGGACTGATCACTCTTTTTTTCAACCAGAGCTGGAACATCAATGAAAAAATTCTGTCCGGCCGGAAAAAACTGGAAGAGACCCATATTGAGCTGATGAATCTGAACCAGACCCTGGAGCACAAGGTGGTGGAGCGGACCGAGCGTCTGACGTCCAGTGAGCACAAATGCAGACGGATATTTGAACAGTCCCTGGATACCATTATTGTTGCTGACACTGACTTCAAGGTTCTTGAAATCAACCGGGCCGGTATTGAACTTACCGGGTACGACCGGGACAAATTGATATTAAATAATATGAACCTGGGGTCTTTTTTTGCCGATACATCTGAATGGGAAAGAATCCGCCATACCATCCAGACTGAAGAGTATATTATCAATGAAGAAATCGAGTTTTTAAAACCGGACAAAACATCTGTTCTGGTGCTGATCACAGGCGGTGTGGATTACGGGGCCTTCGGATGTGCCAAAACATATCATTTCATTATCAAGAACATCAATGAAAAACGCCAGATGGAACAGCAGATTGCCCAGGCAGACAAGCTTGCGGCACTGGGAGAATTGTCAGCCGGTGTTGCCCATGAAATCAACAACCCGTTAGGGATCATCCTTGGCTACACCCAGCTTCTGCTCAAGCAGGACCCGGATCACGAAGATGACCTTAAAATCATAGAAAAACACGTTCAGAACTGTAAAACGGTTGTTTCGGACCTGCTCTCCTTTTCAAGAAAAGGGTCGTCCCAATTCAGCATCATTGACATCAACAAGGTGGTGGACGGTGTGGTCAAATTCCTGTCCAACCATTCTGATTTCAGGAATATTGAAATGGCCTTAAATCCCTACGAAGGAGACCGGCTCAACGTCTTTGGGAATGAACAGGAACTGGCCCAGGTCATGGTCAACCTGATCATCAATGCCTGCCATGCGGTTGACGGAAGGGGCAGGATCTCCATT
>JBNKNP010000255.1:0-4807 GCA_050293905.1 Desulfobacteraceae bacterium
ATTGCCCAGGCAAGTTACGGATTATACAACAAGTTTGAAGTGGCACGAGGGCTTGATCCCAAACGGTTGGACCGTTTTTTTGTAAAACAGGCAAACGATCAGTTCAAGATAAAAGATGAAGTCCGGGCCCTGGCCCAGTTCAAGAAAATGAACTTGATGAAGCCGTTTATCGGCCTTGGAAAATATGATATCGTCCTGTGCAGGAATGTAATGATCTATTTTACCAGCGAAGACAGAAAAAAAATCTACAGTAATATTGCAAAAGTAATGGAACCCCATGGATATTTACTGATCGGATCAACTGAATCCCTGGTTAACGATACAGACCTTTTTACTTCCAAACGATACCTTAACTCAGTATTTTATCAATTCAAATGAATATAAAAGGTTGGCATGAGCGGAATTAATGCAGAAGAATTTATAGAAGAGCTTGTTTTTTGTATAAAAGAAGAAGACGTGGTAAAGGCAAAGGCATTGCTCCAGTTTGCCTCTGATTCGGATGTTGATCCGGACGTACAGCGAAAAGCCTTGATAGAACTTGCCAAAGGACCGGAAAAAGTCGTTTTTCCGCTTCTTGAGTACCTGATTAAAATTGAAATATCAGATCCAAAAATCCAGGAATCCTTATATGAGCTGATTCTTGATAAAGCCTATGGAAACACCGAACTTGTTATCCGATATATTACCAAGAACGAAAAAAAGGCCCGGCTGCTGTTTTTAAAAGCCGCAGGAGAGTTGCTGCTCATAGAAACCGCACCAGCCCTGACCCGGATCATTGAGGAAGATCAAGACCATGATATCCTGGCTGCCGCTGTCACAGCACTGGGCAATTTAAGTCTTGCAGACAGTCTATCCTGTCTTGCAGGCATGGCCGGTCATTCTGATATGGCTGTCAAACAGGCTGCCGTATTTGCCATTGCTGAAATCGGCTCCAATGAGGCTGTGGATCAATTGCTCGGGTTTATCGGACAGGATGAACAGACCAATAAATTTATTGTGGAGGCACTTTCCGAAATTCAGGATCTCTATTCCCTGGACAAACTGGCTTCTTTATTAAGTTCTTCAGATACCAATGTCAGGGATACGGCCATTGATCAACTTATGAAGCTTGGAACCAAAGCCACCCCGATCATCACCAAAGCCTTTAAGAACGCTCAAGCAGATTACCTGGTTCACCTGGTAACCACCCTGGGATATATTGGAGACCCTGCAGCTATTAAACCGATTCTGGACATTATCAATACCCAGCCCGAAGATGCCAATATCCGCCAGGCTGCCTATGAAGCCATGGAACGAATCCCTTCGCCCAAAACCGCCATCAGCCTGGTTCAGGGCCTGCAGGACCCGGTTGAAGCCGTTCGGATGAGCGCTGCCCGGGCCATTGATCAGAACCTTTCCAAAGTTCTGGTGGCCGGCCTTCGAAACGTGGTCAGGGAAGGCTCTGATGATGCCAGAAATGCTGTGGCAGCCCTGATTGATTCCGACGCTTCAAACATTTTCAATTTTCTGGTGGAAGAAGAATCCTTTATGGAACTGGCAGAACCCCACGTTCTTGAAAAGGCGGATCCGGACACACGAAAAGCCTTTCTAAGCCATATGACCAGCATTGGCCAAAAGGATTTTGTTGAGACTATCAGGCTCAAGCTCTACCAGAACAAGCTCAAAGCCAAAGGGCTTGAGCCTGAAACCTTTGACAAGCCCGAAGAGGCCATCCCCCAAATCATTAAAAACAAACCCGATCTGGTGATTACGGATCTGAACATGCCCAATATCAGCGGGATTGAACTGACAAGGGAACTGCGCAAAAAATTTACCCGTCAGGATCTGCCCATTATGATGATTACGACCCAGAGCGATTTTGTTGAAGAAAAAGACGGGGACATTAAAATCGATGATACGGTCCTGACCAAATCAGGCATCAATAAAATCCTTCATAAACCGTTTAAAGATGAAGATTTTTACAGTGCCATCGGAAAATTAATCACTCTGTAATGATTGCCAGAAAAGGGTTCCTGTCCGTCATCATTTTAGCCGGGATTCTGTTTGGAATTCCGGCAGGGGGATTTTTCAGCCTTGTCCATGACCTGCCCCAGATTAATGATTTAAAACAATTCAAACCCTCGGCTGCCACCCAGGTTTATTCATCAGACCGGCATCTGCTTGCACAGTTTTTCATAGAAAAACGTTTTCCCGTTTCTATTGAAAAAATCCCCCAGGACCTGATCAATGCACTGTTGACCATTGAGGACAGGACCTTTTATGAACACCCGGGCCTGCATTTTAAAGCCATCGGCCGTGCCATTGTTCACGACCTTCAGGCCGGCAGGTTCAAACAAGGAGCCAGCACCCTTACCCAGCAGCTGGCCAAAACCCTTTTTCTGACCTCGGAAAAATCCATTGTCAGAAAAATCAAAGAAGCGATTTTAACCCTTCAAATTGAAAGACGGTATACCAAGAATGAAATCCTGGAATTATACATGAACCTGATTTACCTGGGTTCAGGATCTTATGGGGTTGAAGCTGCCGCCCGGACCTATTTTGATAAAAACGTTGAAAACCTCTCCCTTGCCCAGGCGGCATTGATTGCCGGACTGCCCAAAGCGCCGTCTGTTTATTCGCCGCTGAAAAACCCTGATCTTGCAGTAAAACGAAGAAACATCGTTTTAAGACAGATGCTGAAAACGTCCAAAATATCATCGGAACAATATGCTGCCGCTGTTTCGGAAGATCTCAACCTGCCCGCTGGAAATACTGCACCCGGTGAATCAGGCTTTTTTATTGAATATGTAAAATCCGTTTTAAATAAGCAATTTAACCTTTCCCGGATTTATTCGGGGGGGCTTGCGGTGCATACCTCATTAAATCTTGATTATCAACACACGGCCAACCAGGCGGTTGGCAGACACATGGCTGAACTGGCAGCACGGATACAAAAACAAGGCGGCAATCCTGAAAAAACACAATGCGCTGTTATTGCCATGGAAACCAAAACCGGCCGGATCCTTGCCATGGTTGGCGGAAAAGATTTTGACAAAAGCCCCTTTAACAGGGCTGTACAGGCAAAACGACAGCCAGGATCCGCCTTTAAGCCATTTGTTTATGCTGCTGCCATAGCCTCAGAGTTTTCACAGAACGATACGATTCTGGATGGACCTTTGACTTATCATTTTGGAAAGGACAGGGTCTGGAACGTAGAAAATTTTTCAAAAACCTATTCCGGCAGAATGACTCTTCGCAAGGCGCTGGCTTTGTCCAAAAACACACCTGCGGTCAGGCTGCTTGAGAAAATCGGCCCCAGGCCGGTAATTTCGCTTGCCGGAAAAGCGGGAATTTCATCTAAATTGTCTCCAACGCTTTCTCTGGCCCTTGGGACATATGAAGTCAGCCTGCTTGAATTAACCGCAGCCTATATCCCCTTTGCCAACCAGGGCATCAAAACGCAGCCGTTTGCCATTGTTAAAATCACGGATTCCCAGTCCAGGGTAATCTTTGAACACACCATTGAAAAAAAATCCATTATGTCCCGGCAGGATGCCGCCGTTGTGACGGATATGTTAAAAGCGGTCGTTCATGAAGGCACAGGGAAAAAAGCAATGACCATCACCAGGGATATCGCAGGAAAGACCGGCACAACGGACCGGTGTAAGGATGCCCTTTTTATCGGATACAGCCCGGATATCATTCTGGGTGTCTGGGTAGGCAATGACGACTCACAGCCGCTCGGCAGAAATGAAACCGGCGCACGGGCAGCCCTGCCCATCTGGATAGACTGCATGAAGCACTTTCTTTCAACCCGGCCCCTCCAATATTTTGATATACCCGACCGCACAAAAATGATATACATGAACCCCGATACGGGTAAAATTACAGATTCAAACCAGCCCGGGGCAGTAAAAGCATTGATTAAACTAAAAGGAAACACATGATACGAAAAGCCGTTATCAATGATGTAATTGCCATCCACGCTCTGCTCCAGTTTTATGGTAAAAAAGGGGAGCTGCTGGCAAGACCGCTAAGCAAATTATATGATCATTTAAGGGATTTCTGGGTGTTTGAAGATCCTGAAGAAAAGAAAGTTGTGGCCTGCTGCGCCCTTCAGTTCTGCTGGGAAAATATAGCGGAGATCCGGTCCCTTGCAGTTTATCCGGAGTTTAACGGCCAGGGAATCGGCTCCGCGCTTACCGAGCGGACCATCCAGGAGGCTGTTTATTTTAAAATAAAGGATCTGTTCACCCTGACCTACCGCCCGGAATTTTTTAAGCGGTTCGGTTTTTCAGTGATTGATAAAAATGATCTTCCGGTCAAGGTCTGGTCAGACTGCATCGGCTGCGTCAGCTATCCGAACTGTGATGAAACAGCCATGCTTAAAAAATTATGAATATACCATTTTATGGGGAATGGGCGGATGTGTCAAAACAGACGGTTTGGGCAGGATATGTTCTTCTGAAACCGTCAGCCAGTTGGTATCCGGTTTAAGTTCCCTGAGTCTCCCGCCTTCGGACGGAAGCGCATGACTGGTATAATCATACCGGACGTTCAAAATACAGACCACATGCTTGCGAAGACGAGCCACCACATAATTTTTTGTAAAACTGTTCAGGGTGATTCCGGCTTTCTCTGAAAGAATTCGAATTTCAGGTTCAGCGATTTTAACCAGAACGGATTTAGAGACCCCTCTTTCGTCAATCCTTAACAGGTTTCTGGATTCACTGGAAGACACATAAACGGTCGTGATCCCGGGAAGCTGCCGGAAATACTGGGCAGCAACAATGGCTGCCGTCCGGCGGCCGCCGGACATCACAGGAAC
>JBNKNP010000256.1:0-27003 GCA_050293905.1 Desulfobacteraceae bacterium
GATGGTCAGCCGCTGCTGCTGTGAAAACATAACCCCTCTGTACTGCATGCCTTCTCTTAAGGTTTCATCAATAAGAATCAGTTGTTTGTTTTCCATTTGGCTCCGGAATTATGGATAATCATATTTGCGGATAGAATATTACACAACCGGTGTAAAGCCAAACTAATTTTAAAGACCAATATATTTTCAAAGAATTGAACTGCTGGACAATTTGGAGAATAATAATTATTTATATCAAACAGCCGGCATCTAATCCGGTTTTACCAAAAACCACAGGAGAATCACATGGAACGCTGCCAGTGGGTGACCCGGGACCCGGAATATATACGATATCATGATACGGAATGGGGAGTGCCGGTCCATGATGACCAAAAAATCTTTGAATTTCTTATCCTGGAAGGTGCCCAGGCAGGGCTTTCCTGGCTGACCATTCTCAAACGCCGGGCCGGGTATCAAAAGGTCTTTGATAATTTTGATGTGCAGAAAGTGGCCCGATACACGCCGGACAAAATTGAACAACTGCTTGCAGATCCCGGTATCATCCGCAACCGCCTCAAGGTCCATTCTGCCGTGACAAACGCCAGGGCCTTTATCAAAATCCAGGAGGAATTCGGTTCATTTGACAGGTATGCCTGGCGGTTCGTGGACGGCAGACCCAAAGTAAATGCGTTTAAGACCCACGACCAGATCCCTGCCACTACCAAGGAATCGGACGCCTTTTCAAAAGATCTCAAACAGCGGGGATTCAAATTTACAGGATCCACCATCATATATGCCCACATGCAGGCCACGGGCATGGTCAACGACCACCTGGTTTCTTGTTTCCGGTATCATGAAGTCGGAACTCCTGCTGTTACATAAAAATAATCTTTTATTTTTATCCAAAGTATGCAAAATTAGCCCCAGGCCCTGATAAGGGAGGGTTATGACTCAGGGACGGTGCAGGTGATCTCTTAATAAATGAGGAGAATGATGACGGATATACCGGGAATCAAGGACCTTGAAAACCGTGTCATTGAGCTGGAAAAACTTGCCAGGGAAAAAACCTTTTCCGAAAATCTGACCCGAACGCTTTTCCATATTTCAGACGCGGTCAATACTTTCACTGACCTGGATAAGCTTTACCCGTTTATCTACAACACGCTTGATCAGATCATGGGGCTGCCCAATTTTTATATTGCCTTGAGCAGCCGGAAAGACTCAGTCGTCAACTTCCCCTTTTGTATCCTGAAAAACACTCCCCAGTATGATCCGCAGTCCTCTCTGTTTGACACGGGATTTCTTGTCCGGGAGGTATTGGAAAAAAACCAGCCCCTGGTTTTAGATCAGGACCAGTTAAAAAAAAGAGCCAGGAATTCCCGTTCACTGCCCGTACCGGAAATCTGGATGGGCGTGCCCATTGTCCAGCAGGTAAAACCCATTGGTGTCCTGGCCGTGTTCAGTGATGATCATGCTGATGCGTTCAATCAGAAAGACAGGGACATCCTGATCACCGTATCACACCAGATTGCCCTGGCCATAGACCGCAAACAGTCTTTTGACGAATTAAGACTGGTTAAAAATTATTTAACCAATATTATTAATTCCATGCCGTCGATTTTAGTGGGGGTGGACCGGTTCCAACGGATTACCCTGTGGAATCTGCAGGCAGAACTTGAAACCGGCGTAAAAGCCGAAGATGCAATAAATAAAAACCTGGTCACTGTTTTTCCGCGGCTGACCGGAATCAGTGAACGAATTAAAGACAGCATTCAATCCGGAAAAATCATGACCCGGTTAAAAGAAGAATACATTGCAGGTCAGGAGGTCCGGTATGAAGATATTATTATTTATCCGCTCACGGATAACGGGATGAAAGGCGGTGTGATCCGGATTGACGATATTACAGACCAGGTCCGCATGGAAGAACGGGCTGTCCAGTCTGAAAAAATGATGTCCTTTGGCGGACTTGCCGCCAGCATGGCCCATGAAATCAATAACCCGATTTCCGGCATGATGCAGAATGCCCAGGTTATTTTTAACCGGCTCAGCAAAGACCTCCCTGCCAATGAAAAAGCTGCTGAAAAAGCAGGGATCTCCATGGCGGATATACGGGCCTATGCCCGGGAAAGAAACATTCCTGATAAATTAAAATTAATCAACGACACCTGCAGCCGGGCCGCAGAAATCATTAAAACCATGCTGGGATTTGCAAAAAAGAATTCGACGGTTCCGGAACCGCATGATCTGGCATTGATTCTAAAAGACACCATTAAACTGGTCTGGGATGACCGCGGACTGGATGATAAATATCATACAACGGATATTCACAAGATTGAGGTGTTTGACAAAATCCCGGCTGTTCCCTGTGACAGGGGAAAAATCCAGCAGGTCTTTTTTAATCTGATAAAGAACGGGATCCAGGCCATGACACAGGTCCCCAAAAAAAGCATCGCACCTCAACTGATTTTTCGAATATATGAAGAAGGGGCCATGGCCTGTATGGAAATTGAGGATAACGGACCAGGCATCAGCGAACAAACCCAGAAAAAAATATTTGAACCGTTTTACACCACCAAATCAGGGTCTGACGGTACAGGATTAGGGCTGTCGATTTCCTATTTCATTATTGTTACGGATCATCAGGGGGAAATGGCAGTGGAATCGGTACTGGATCACCATACCCGCTTTATTGTCAAACTGCCGTACTGATCCGAACCGGACAGCTATAAAAGGATACAAAAATGCTTCTTGTTACCGCAAATCAGATGCAGGATATGGACAGGCAAACCATCGAATCCTTTGGCATTCCCGGGCTTGTATTAATGGAAAATGCTGGAAGAGGGGCTGTTGATTTTTTTCTTGAAACATTCAATCCGTCACCCGGCCGGAAAGTTGCGATTATCGCCGGCCGGGGGAACAACGGCGGGGACGGGTTTGTTGTTGCCCGGTATCTTGTGGAAAAAAAAATTTCAGCAACAGTCTTCCTGCTATCTTCAAAAAACAAAGTGACTGGTGATGCCAAGACAAACATGGACTTGTTCATCACGCTCTGCCGCCACTCTTCCCTGGGATCTTTTATAGAACTGCCTGATGCTGAAGCTTTTAACAAAAACAGGAGTCTGTTGATCCATCATGACTTTTTTGTGGATGCTGTTTTAGGCACCGGATTGAATTCAGACGTCCGGGGGTTTTTCAAAGATGCCATTGAATTGATGAACATGTCCCGGGCACCGGTTTTTTCCATCGACATCCCCTCGGGTCTTAATTCAGATACGGGCCGCCCCCTGGGCACTGCCGTCAAGGCTGATGCCACAGCAACCTTTGCCTTTGCCAAAGCCGGCCACATCCTTTATCCGGGAAATGAGTACACAGGGAATCTTAAAATTATTGATATCGGCATCCCGGGATTCATTGCAGATGAAAAACAGATCCGCCTGTCTTTGATTGAAAAAGAACAGATTGCCGCGCTTTTCAAGCCCCGGTCCTTTTCCAGCCACAAAGGCAGTTACGGCCATCTTCTGGTGGCGGCCGGATCACCGGGAAAGACAGGGGCTGCTGCCTTGTGCGCCAATGCCGCCATGCGAAGCGGAACCGGCCTGGTGAGCCTTGCGGTTGCCCAGAGTTTAAACAGCTGCCTGGAACCCATGGTGATTGAACCCATGACCTGTCCGGTGCCTGAAAAAAAGAAAGGCCTTTTAACCCGGGACAGTCTGAACCTGATCCGGGATCTGGCAAAAGATAAACAGGCCATGGCCCTGGGGCCTGGAATCGGCACGGATAAAAGCACCCGGGACCTGGTCCTCGAACTGATCCAACAAAATACAATCCCCACGGTGGCAGATGCGGATGCAATCAACTGCCTTGCCGGCCATCTGCCTGTTTTAAAAAAGAAAAAAGCGCCGGTTATCCTGACTCCCCACCCGGGTGAAATGGCAAGACTTTGCAGTCTGGACACGGCTGATATCCAGGCAGACCGGATTCATATTGCCTCTCAATTTGCAGCGGATCACAATGTGATCCTTGTTTTAAAAGGTGCCCGGACCGTTGTCGCTTTTCCGGACGGACGGTCTTTTATCAACCCCACAGGGAATCCGGGCATGGCCTCGGGCGGCATGGGGGATGTGCTCACCGGAATAATTGCAGGATTCTGCGCCCAGGGATTCACACCGGAAAATGCCGCCCTTGCCGGTGTTTATATCCACGGCCTGTGTGCAGATATTCTGGCACAACAGACCGGCGGTTTCGGGTTTGTCGCTTCAGACATGGTCCGGATGATTCCCGCAGCCATCCATCAACATTTATTATGAAAGCGTATTTTTCCACATCCACCGTCCAGACACTGGAACTTGGCAGAAAAACCGGCAGCCTGGCTGCCCGCCGGGTCCGGGAGGGAATGGCAATTGCCCTGAAAGGTGATCTGGGAGCCGGAAAGACCACCTTTGTTCAGGGACTTGCAAAGGGGCTCGGGGTGCCTGACACATTTTATATTACCAGTCCCACGTTCAATATCATTAACGAATATCCGGCCGGAAACCTGACCCTGTGCCACATTGATCTTTACCGGCTCGGATCGGTGGATGAACTTGAATATATCGGGTTTGACGATCTGCTGGACGACATGCACCTGATCATTGTTGAATGGCCCCAGCTGCTGGAAGAAAACGGATTTAAATTTGACCTTGAAATCAATATTAAACTAGATGAAAGCTTCAACCGCAGGATTTCATTCTCTGCACTGAAAAAAAAGGGAAATCATCTTTTGTCCGGGTTGTCCGGATTTGAAAATAAAAAAAAGGCCGGATCATGATATCTGAAATTAAAGTCTATCTTGAATACGCAGCAAAGGAAGCGACAAATTTTCAGGTTTACGCCAGTGCCGCTGTTATAGGCACCATTATCTGTTTTTTTACAAATCATTATTCAGCAGTCCCGTTTATCGTCCCTCTGCTGGTACAGATACTGGTCAAGTCGAATGTACGGTTTCGGAACAGACATAAAGACGCCCTGCTCGAGCTGCCTGCACAGACCGAAGCTCCTGCATTGATCATGGATATCCAGGGGAATATTGTATTATCCACCGGCAGAACGCTTGATATTTTCAATCAATACGCCATAACCAATATCAAGGAATTTATCAATGAAGAAGCGTTTGAGGAAATCATTCATACCGCGTTTAGCGAAGACAGCGCCCAAACCGGAAGTAATTCAGCTGAAGCCTTTTCCCCCAGGACCCTGAAGTGGTATGAAATAAAGTCCAAAACCACCGGCATACGGTACGGCAGCAAAGAACAGAAAGTGCTTGTCTGGTTTCAGGACATCTCTTTGCAGAAAATCTACCAGCTCCGGTTAAGAGATCTTCTGCGGTATTCAAATTCACTTATTGATTCGCTTGAACAACCGTTGAAGCCGGATGCGGAATACGACCACCTGTCCTTGTTCCTTTTGAAAGAATATGAAGCTGTTTTTATCACGCGGGCAGACAAAGAAAACAACCTTAAAGGATATGTTTATAAAAATACGCCGGACCGGGTAATAAAATCCGATCCCATCACGATCAGCAGCCAATCCCTTGCACCCATTAATGTGTCCAGAAAAAAAGCACAGATTATTACAGCAGATATCTCCTCTTATGATTCAACTCAAGCATTTTTACACGACAATCCCCTTGACCCGGCGGTGTTAAAGTTTATCGAGGTGCCTGTCCGCAATTTTATCACCTTTAATGAAGCAGATATTTCAATTATTGCATTCAATTTCAGATCCCGGATAACAGATTATGAAAAACATTTTTTCAAGATCGTGGTCAATATTTACAGGACCATGGTGATCCTGGTGGACCTGAAAAAAGAAACCCGGAAATATGACAGGGGAAATTGATCGGTAACCTTACCGAACCGTTATCTTAATATCAATCCAATACCTTCGTTTTTGCACCTTGAGCTGCGGATCATCTGAAACATTCTCAAATATTCCACCACATCTCTCTATTACCTTCTGTGATCCAAAATTATCAATATCACACGTTATCAATATTTTCTTGATTCCAAGTGATGAGCAAATCGGGAGTGCCTGTTTAAGCATCTGTGTGCCGTACCCTTGTCGTCTGTAGCTTTTGATAATTCCATAACCAATGTGACCGCCAATTCTTTCAAGAAAATCATTCAGAAAATGCCTGATGGATACGCGGCCGACAATTTGATTGTCAACAACGCCAACGAGAAAGGTGTTCGGAACGTACTTATCAGGTAATCCTTTGCCAGAAGGCCATCCTTCGAGTTTATTAATATACTCAATAAAAGAAATTGATTCATCAAAATCGAATGCAAATTCAAAATGCGGTGTCTCGTTCTTGAATGCAGCAACCGCACTATTGAAAGATGCTTCATCTTCAGGGCGCAAAGGCCTTAATTCTAATTTGCTCAATTCCATATTTCATCCAGTTCAACGTTAAGGGTAACGGCAGCAGGAATTTCCAGTAAAATCAATTGAAAGTACCACCATTCCAAGGCCGCGATTGGACGGAAAAATGATCTGCACATGGCAGTTATATAAAGCGTTTTTTTAAAAATCAACAGACATCCTATTTTGTTTAAAACCTTATCTATGGACAATTTTAAGCAAATCTGATAATCAATTTTATTCTATAAATTAAATACCATTATTATTTGGAGTTATTATGGCATTAAGAGTACAAAAATACGGCGGGACCTCGGTGGCAGACATTGCCTGTATCAATAATGTCGCTGACAGAGTCCTGAAAGGATACAATGACGGCGACAGGATGGTAGTTGTGCTCTCTGCCATGTCCGGCGTTACAGACAGCCTGATCTCTCTTGCCCGGCAGGCTGCCGAGAATCCTGACAGGCGCGAACTTGACGTCCTTCTGGCCACGGGCGAACAGACAACCGCTGCTCTGCTGGCGATGATCTTTAAAGCCAGGGGATATAAAGCCAAGTCCTTTTTAGGGTTCCAGGCCGGTATCCGGACAGATAAGACATCCGGGAAAGCCAGGATTCTTGATATTGACTGTAAAAACATCCGGGCTGCAGTGGATAACGGCTTTATTGCCGTGGTGGCGGGATTTCAGGGTGCGGATGAAGACGGTTACATCACCACGCTTGGCCGGGGTGGGTCTGATACCTCTGCCGTGGCCATTGCATCCAGCCTGAAGGCGGATGTCTGTGAAATTTTCACCGACGTGGACGGCGTGTATACGACAGATCCGAGAATCTGCAGCGCTGCCAGGAAAATAAAAAAAATATCTTACGAAGAAATGCTTGAAATGGCGATACTGGGTGCCAAGGTTCTTCAGATCCGTTCAGTTGAATTCGCTAAAAAATATAATGTACCCGTTCATGTCAGGTCATCATTCAATGAGGAGGAAGGAACTATGGTCATCAATGAAACCGACGATATGGAAAGTGTGGTTGTATCCGGGATTACCTGCGATATGAACGAAGCAAGAATTACCCTGAAACGTGTTCCGGACCAGCCCGGCATTTCAGCCAAGATTTTTTCTCCCCTGGCCGATGCTGAAATCATGGTGGACATGATCATCCAGAACACCCGGTCCGGCGGGGAAACCGACCTGACCTTTACAGTGACCAAAGATGATTTTCAAAGGGCCAGAGAAATTTCAGAACAGGTGGCCACAGAAATCGGGGCCACAGAAATTCTAACTGCCGAGGATATTGCCAAGGTTTCGGTCATCGGGCTGGGAATGAAGAGTCATTCCGGTGTTGCCGCCACCATGTTCCGGGCCCTTGCATCTGAAAATATCAACATCCGGCTGATCAGTACATCGGAAATCCGGATTTCCTGTGTCATCCTGGCGAAATATGCAGAACTGGCCGTCCGTACTCTGCATTCGGCATTCGGACTGGATCAGGAACAATAAGATATTACCCGGCCCCCAGGGCTGTTTGAATCTCTTTTTCAATTTTTTGCGCCGCCTGTACCGGATCATCCGCATCCCGGATCGGGCGGCCGATCACCAGGTAATCACTTCCGCTTGCAATGGCCTGTCCCGGTGTGGTAATCCGTTTCTGATCGTCATTTTCCATCAGGGTCCACTCCGGACGTATGCCCGGTGTCACTGCCAGAAAATTCTCTTTAAAGCTCTTTTTTATTCCGGCCACTTCTTTGCCTGAGCAGACAATTCCGGCGCACCCGGCATCAAAAGCCATTTTTGCCCGGAGCATGACCAGAGCCTGGGGATCTTTAACATACACATCTTTAAAGCCGCCAGCCTGAACCATATCGGCATCATTGTCCGTTAACAGGGTCACGCCTAAAACGCCTGTTTTTCCCTGTCCGCCGGCCACGGCTTTTTCAAGCATATGGTTTGAAGAACAATGGACCGTCACCAGATCCACACCCAGATCCGCCACACGTGCCATGGCCCGCCGGACCGTTTCTGAAATATCGTGCAGTTTCAGGTCCAGAAAAATTTTGGCACAGCTGTTATCCCTGACCATCCGGACAACCAAAGGGCCCTGGTCGATAAACAGTTCCAGGCCGATCTTGAACATGCCCACATGGCCGTCCAGGAGCTTTACATATTCTTTGGCCTGTTTCACTGAAGAAAAATCCAGGGGAAACACGATATAGTCTTTGCTGCTTTTTTGCATAAAATCTTCCTTTTTTATAATTCCAATTTGGTTCCGGTTGTAACCAATAATGCCTTTAAATCTTCAAGAATCATGTACAGACAGGGTACCATTACCAGGGTGATCAGGGTGGCAAACAATATGCCGAACCCCAGGGAAACCGCCATGGGAATCAAAAACCGGGCCTGCCTGGATGTCTCCAGGATAATCGGGGCCAGCCCGCCGCAGGTGGTCAGGGTGGTGAGCAGGATGGGCCGGAAACGCTGGATACCGGCGGCATGAACCGCGGCCGCGGCCTGAAAACCTTCACGGTATCTCCGGTTGGCAAAATCAATCAGCACAAGGGAATCGTTGACCACCACCCCGGACATGGCCACGACACCGAAAAGGCTCATCACAGAAAGAGAATATCCCATGATCAAATGGCCGATGATGGCGCCGATGATACCAAAGGGGATACAGAACATGATAATCAACGGCTGGACGTAACTTTTAAAGGGAATGGCCAGCAGGGCAAAGATACAGACCAGAGCAAGACCCAGTCCCTTAAAAAGGGCGGACAGACTTTCCTGGATATCACTGTGCCGGCCTTTAAAGCTATAGGTTAACCCGGGATATCTGCTTAACAGATCGGGCAGAATCTGCTGCTTCATATCATTGGTAATATTACCGGCCTGGGAACGGGGCTTAACATTGGCCGTCACCCGGATTTCCCGGCGGCCGTTGGTTCTTTTAATCGTAGTATAAGCCCTGCCGGTAATGGTTTTTACTGCATTGCGAAGCAGAATTTCACCACCGGGCGCCTGGAGGACCATATCTTCAAAGGTGGATTCGGACTCCCGTTCCTGCTCCAGCAGCCGGACTCTTACCGTGACTTCGTTTCTTCCTCTCTGGTTTTTTACCGCCAATGCCCCCTGGAACGCGTGGCGGATCTGGTTGGCAACCTCCCGGCTGGTCAGCCCCATTCGCTTGCCTTCAGGGCTTAAGGTAATATCAAATTGTTTCTTACCTTTTGCAGACCCGTCATCAATATCATGGACAATGGCATACCCGGCAAGACTCTGTGCCAGGTCTTCCCCAGCTCTGTCCAGCATTTCGATGTTCCTGTGGCTCAGGCTTACGGTCAGGTTTTTCCCGGAACCCGGCCCGCCCCGGTCCGATTCAAAGGAAATGGTTTCAAGGCCGGGTATCCGGCCCACTTTATCCCGCCAGATCCGGGTCACTTCAGAAGTGCTCATCGGTCTGACTTCGGGATCAGTCAGGTAAATCCTCACCCGGATCTGATTTTCATTGACCTGTGAGAACACACCTGTGGACAAGTGTTCCCTTCCCTGCTCACTGACCACGAGTTTGGCTTTTTCCACCAGGTGCTGCTCTGTGTTTTCCAGGGTCGAGGTCGGGGTACCATAGGGCAGAACAGCCTCACAATAGGCATAATCGGATTCCACCTTGGGAAACATCTCCAATCCCATCCGGCCGGACGAGATAAACCCTGCGGTGGCCAACGCAAGGGCTATGCCGAACGCAATCACTACATACCGGTAGTTCAGACAAATTTGCAGAAAACGGCCGTAAACCGTCCGAACAAAGGTTTCAAAAAGTCTGCTGAACTGCTTTTGCCAGTTTTCCAGATGGTTCAAGGGAAAAAACAGGGGCCGTCTGCTGACATGATTTAAATGCGCCGGCAGGATAAAAAGGCTTTCGATTAAAGAGATAAAAAACACGGCAATCACAACCACGGGAATGGTTTTAAATATTTTGCCCATGAATCCGGGAACAAACATTAAGGGTACAAAGGCCACCATATTGGTAATAACGGAAAAAACCACGGGCATGGCAATCCCCTTTGTCCCGTTTATTGCCGCATCAATGGCAGACATCCCCTGCCGGCGGCAATAATAAATATTTTCCCCCACAACCACGGCATCATCCACCACAATGCCCAGGGTAACGATAAAGGCAAACATGGAAACCATGTTAATGGAAAAATCCGTGGGTGCTAAAAACAGGAATGACCCTAAAAAAGAGATGGGAATCCCCAGACTGACCCAGAATGCCAGCCGGATTTCAAGGAAAACAGCCAGGGAAATAAAGACCAGGGCCAGACCGATAAAGGCATTTCTAAGCAGAAGATCCGCACGCTGGGCAAAAATTTTGGAATGATCCCTGAGCACAGTGAGACGGACTCCGCCCGGCAGGGAATGATTGATCCGCTCCACCATGGCTTTCCCTCTTGCGGCCACTTCAGTGGGCGTCTGGTCTCCCACCCGGTATATTTCAATAATGACGGCGCGTTTGCCGTTAAAGGAGGCCCAGGTGTCCGACTGCTCAAAGCCTTCCGTGACCGTGGCAATATCTTCAAGCAGCACCCGCGATCCGTCGTCGGATGTGATAATCGGCAGCGAAGCATACTGCCGGGCGTAATCTCTGCGGTCTTTGATGCGCAGCAGGATATCGCCCCCTTTTGTTTTAATGCTGCCGCCGCCCAGTTCCACGGATGCTCCGGATATAGCCTTAGAGATATCTCCCAGGGTCAAACCGTACCGCCTGAGCGTCTGCCGGGAAACTTCCACATGGATTTCACGATCCCGCACGCCCTCAAGCTCCACCTGGGTAATGCCGTCATCGGTCAACAGCTCATCCCGAATCTGATCTGCAAGAGCCCGCATGGTAGGTTCCGACGCATCCCCGTAAAGGGCAAGCTGCAACACTTCTCTTTTTCTGGCAGCAATGGAAACCCGGGGTTCTTCTGCTTCATCCGGCATGGTGCTGATACGGTCCACTTCACTTTTTATTTCCTGCCAAAGCCGGTTGATATCTGTTCCTTCTATGGCTTCAACAGTCACGGATGCAGACCCTTCCCCCGCGCTGGCTGTTATCTCGTCAATGCCCTCCAGATCCTGGATCGCTTCTTCTATGGCAAGAATAATGCCGCTTTCCACCTCTTCCGGACTGGCTCCCGGATAAGACACAAAAATACTCACCCTGTCCAGGCTGAATTCGGGAAACACTTCCTGTTTGATATGAAAACCCATGAAAAGCCCGCCGATCAGCAGGACAAACATCACCAGATTGGCGGCAACAGAATTACCGGCCATCCATGCAATCGCCCCGGTGCGGGCCTTGTCCTTTTCAGTACAAACAGGGTCGGTCATGACCGGTCTCCGGGCATGGTTTGCAAGTTCATCCCCTCCACCGGTGCCGGCAGTTCAGAAGTTATCACCTGATCCCCGGGATTGATGCCGGACCGGATAAAAACGGTTCCATCTTCTTTCCAGACAAGTTCAACAGTCCGGATGGCAAGCTTTCCGTCAGAATAAATCCAGATCGTATCACCATCCCGCAGAAATGCCCGTGACAATGAGAAAACATTCTCAAACGTGTTTCCCATCATCTCAACTTCAACATGATCGTCCAGCAGCAGCTGTCCCCGGCCATCCGGCCGGTTCAGCCCCAAAGGATCCTTCACCAGAATGATCACACCGGCCATCCGGGAATCTGACGCCATTGTTCCCGTGGTCCGCACCACGGTTCCCTGCCAGGTCCGGCCGGAATATTGAGAGTGAACCAGGGCCCTGCTTCCTGATCCGGCACTGAATTTCAGCACGCCCAGTTTATCCGGCGGAACCAGTGCCTCCACACGGTATGCGTCCACATTCACCAGGGTGGCGAGCGTCCCCTGGGTGGTCACAAGGGATCCTGAGTTCACGTTTTTTTCAAGAACCAGGGCATTAAAGGGCAGGACCACCCGGGTGCGGGACAGGTTCAACCGGGCCTGTTCAAGGTCTGCCCGGGCGCTGTCAACAGCCGCCTTTGCCTGGACCAGCTGGGGCTTTCGCAAGGCAAGGTCTGTTGCCTTCACCTCTCCCAAATCCGCCTCATTGATCATTTTAAGCTCTTCCATGGCAATCATCTGACTGCCCTGCTCAATTTCCAGGTCGGACAAGGCTTTATCCAGTGCACTCTGCGCTTTTTTAACGGCAATTTGATAGTCCGTATCATCAATATTTAAAAGGGTCTGGCCTTTTTTCATTACCCCGCCCTGGACAAAATCCGGAGAAGTGGAAATCACTTCTCCTCCGACTTTTGACTTTAATTCAACCCGCCGGTCCGGCACCACGGTTCCCATGGCCCTGACCCGGCTTTGATAAGTCCCGGGCTGCATTATCATGGTTTCCACCATGACCGCCTGATCTTTCACCGGCTGCCGCTTCATTTTTTCTTTTTGACCTTGAAAATAAAAAAAACCGATAACACCGGCACCAATAAGGGCGGCAACTATTAATACACTTGCAATTATTCCAAACCACGTCAATTGAGTTTCCTGCGTATCCATCTCATCAACCCCGACATATCATCATTTTATTGAGTTTGTGTTTATACCGGTCTGCCATCCAAGCGCGGCATAAAGTGAAATCTGGTCTTTTAAAAATGTTGCCCGCTCACTGACCAGCTGCCGTTCCAGCCGTTCAATACCGGTCCAGGCTGTCAGGTAATTAATATAAGAACTTTTACCGTTGCGGTACTGGACCATGGCATCTTTCAAGGTCAGCCTGGCAACGGCCAGTTCGTCTTCCAGCAACCGTATATAATCATCTTGTTTTTGAATGCTGACCAGTGCATCTTCGACTTCCCGGATGGCTGCGGCCACGGTACCGGCATACTGGTTTACCTGCTCTTTTTCCACAGCCTGAGTCCGCCGGACCTCTGCGCGTCTCAATCCCCCGTCAAAAATCGGCCCTGCAATACCGGCTGCCAGGCTGGCCACCCAATTCTGAAATAAGAGATCAAGTTTTCCACTTGAAAAAAGCGCCTTGGCAGAGAGGCTGAACGACGGCAGCAAATCTGCTTTTGCCTTAACCGTATCCCATTGGGAAGCGATCAGCCGTCGCTGGGCGGCTTGTATGTCCGGCCGGTTTTCTAACAGATCCGCCGGGATCCCCGGTTCCGGAACCGGCAGGGGGTCCGGCAGTGCCTCCGTGGTGGTATGAAAGGTGCCAATGGCTGTTTTTCCGGATAAATATGCCAGATTGTGCAACAGCAATTGCTCCTGTCTCTCAAGCAAAGGCCCCTGGCTGCCGGCCTCTGCCAGGGCTTCACGCTGCTGGGAGACATCCAGGGCATTGGCTTTTCCATTGGCAAACCTGAATTTTTGCAGTTCCAGAAGGGTCTGATTGATTTTAATCTGGTTATCAATGATTGTTTTTTGATTCCGGGCAGCAATGATATCAATCCAGGTCTGTGCCACCTGTGAGCTGACCGAAAGTCTTGCCGCTTCCAGATCCTGCTTTGCCGCAATAAAACTCATGAGTTGGGCTCTTTTTGACGCGTCAAGTTCTCCCCAGATATCAGCCGTATAAGAACTGGTCAACGATGCATCCCAGGAGTGGCTGCCGTCGGACGTGTGGCTCCGGCTGCTGCTTTTTTTCACCCGGGTATCTTTTCTTTCTCCCCCGAATGAGAACCCGAGATCCGGGAAAAAAGCAGCATCTTCTTTTTTTAATCCGGCTTCTTCCTGAGAGATTCTTGTGTTTAATTTTTTTATCTCGAAATTATCTTTCAATGCCTGATCAATTATTGCATTGAGCTCTTTATTTTTAAAGGCAGTCCACCAGTTTTCATTGGCTCCGGCGGTTTTATTTTTTTTGTTGGCCGGTTCATGGACAAAGCGTTCAGGCAGGGTCAGAGAAGAAGATACCCCCGGCCCGGGGTCGATGGTTCTGCATCCTGAAAAAATCACCATCACAGACATGATGATGATTAAAATATATTGCAACATTATTGAATTCCCTTTTGGTCTGTTGCCTTTAAACTAAATCACAATCACAGATATGGCAATACTCATCTTGAAATATTGCCGGATTGTAATCCGGACAGCACCCTCCCGGGAAAATACGGATTTAATAATTATAGAATTTATCAGACATACCGGCCTGAAAACCGGGCTCTTCCTTTATGACGGCCGGATAATAAAATTGAAGGATCCATCCTGAAATCCTGATAATAGCGTCGACTGCCGATCCCGTGCCTCTTTCGGCCGTGACCTTCCCGGCCGGTCAGGGGATTCATATTTTCATACAACCGGCCCATTTCTTCTTTTAATTTTTCGATTCTGTCCAAAAGGTCTTCAAGCGGATTGGAAATTTCTGCAGGCGGCGGCTGCTTCATTGCCGGAACAGAAGGAAACACCGGCTGTTCTGCAACGGGTTGAATTTTTGAAGGTTCCTGTGCCGAAACCGGTGATTGCCCGACTTCCGGTTCCGGTTTATGGGATGCAAGGTCAATCTGCTGAATAGTGCCGGCCCTGCCGTCTTCAAAAAGAAACGCTCCTGTTCGCTGCAATTTTCCCTGCAGGGTGTGATCCGTCTGTGTATAATCAAATTTTGTTTCAGCATAATCCAATGCAATAGCCCCCAGTCCGGCATCTTTCAGGGAAATCAACTGATCTTCGCCCTGTTCATTTTTTGTCCAGACAGAGAGTTTTGAAAAAATAGCATCATTTTCATCGATCCAGTTATTTTTGTCCAGATCATAGGCCGCCAGCTCTTCAAATCCGTTCCCGGTCCCGGGGCCGAAAAGTTCAGAGCCATTGTTGATCTGGTTGTCGTCATTTTTATCAAAGGCTAAAAAGCCGCTGCCCGGGCTGACAAAATTAACGGTTTCCATGGTATTGTCTGAATCCAGGTCAAATTCAAACCGGGTATCGGATAGTTGAGGGACTTTTCCATCCAGGCTGATGACCAGGGGGTCTGTCAGCACAACATTTTCCTGCCAGCGGTGAATTAGGGTTTTTTCTTGTGTCCTGGATAAAAAAGACCGGTTCAAGTCAAGATCCAGAGAAAAGTCTATTGTTCTGCCATCCTGGGTTATCACCTGCCCTTTGGATGAAAACAACACTGTTTGATCTTCGAAGTGAATATCCGTACGGTTCAAAGACATCTGCCATTCCTTCAAGCCTGCATTATTTTCCTGATCCGGAATGCTGTTTTCAGACAGGCCTGCACTTTTAGCAGTTCCATTTTCTGATATTTCAACATCCTCCTTTCTCTGGATTTTCCGGATAACAACCTCTTTATTTATTATTCCGCCCACAAGCTTTTCCATGGCATGGTCCTGTGAATAATCAACGGTTTTATCCGGCTCGGAAAATGAAACAGTCGACCGGCTTGAAATAGAAGCCGAATAATTGGATTGATATTCTTCCTGTCTGGTTTGGCTGATACTGACCCGGTCAACACGCATGCCTGACAGAGGTTGAAAATCATTGAGCCGGGTGGGGGTGGGGTCTGGCCGGTTATTGCTCTGCCCGGTACCATTTTTCCGTTTTTTTTCATTTATTGACAAATCAAGCTGTTCCAGCTGATTTTCAGAATATAAAGCCATACCGGCCTCTTGAATTTTCATAACAGAATCCCTCCCTGGATTTTTACATCTGTATTTTAAACAGATCGGCAAACCATGAGAAAATCTTAATGGTTGGGTGGTGCTTAAAACTGATTATATGCGTTCGCAGTCAGGGTCAAGATAAAGGTTGAAACCTTTGAAGCATTAATGGTATCTAATACCCAATTAGAATTGCCAGTTAACACAGATATTAAAATAAATGAAATATTCCAGAATTGAACACATTGCTGCCGGCCGGTTCAAAGCCGGCAAGGCAAGAAATGAAATCTACCAGGCCTATCTGGGTACCTGTGTGGGGCTTGCCCTGTATGACAGAAAAGCAAAAGTCGGAGGCATGATCCATCTTCTGCTTCCTGATCCGCCTTCGTTTGCCGGTTCTCCTTTTCCTGAAAAATATGCCGCCACCGGTGTTCCCATGCTGATAAAAGCCATCCTTGATCTTGGCGCGTCTCCTGAAAACCTGGTGGCCAGTATTGCCGGCGGAGCCCTTATGGGGCCGGTCAGCCAGATGGACATAAACCTGGATATCGGCGGGAGAACCACGGAAATTACCGTATCCATTCTGGAAGCTGCCGGAATTAAAACCATAAAATCCGAAACCGGCGGTTTTTTTACCTGTACCCTGGAACTGGACATGGCCACCGGACAGACAGTCATCCAGCCGGCATGGGAATCCAACAGCCAGGCGGTACAGGATTTTGCGTCCCCGTCCCTGGATGATATCCTGAATACGGTTGAGCAGCTCAAACCCATTCCCCAGACCGCATTAAAAATATTGCGGATGTTTCAGTCCGGAATGGGAAATATTGCGGATATTGCACAGGAATTAGGAAAAGACCAGGTGCTTTCCGGTCAGACCTTAAAAATCTGTAATTCAGCTCTCTTTTCCGGAACAAAAAAAATTGACTCACTCAAAGATGCAGTTCTGATTTTAGGCGAAGACATGCTGATCAAATCCGTCATCACTGCTGCAGTGAACACCTATTATAACCAGACCGGAACCTCCGGGTATTCACTGTGCAAAGGCGGACTGTTCTTCCATGCAGTGGGTGTGGCATCCCTGGCGGAAAAAATTGCTGAGAAAACCGGAAAATCATCCCCCCATCTTGCTTATACGGCCGGACTGCTTCATGATATCGGTAAAGTCATTCTGGATCAGTTTGTTGCCGACAGCGCCCCGCTTTTTTTCAGAAACATCTGCCTGGAGGATCAAAGTTTTATCGACTCTGAAAAAAAATTAATCGGGATCACCCACAGTGAAGCCGGAGCCCTGCTGGCCAAACGCTGGAAATTTCCAGCCAACCTGTCGGAAGTCATCCGGAATCACCACACGCCTGAACCGGACAATAGCAATCAGGACCTGGTTTACATTATTTATTTATCAGACCTTTTGATTGAAAAATTTTCCGTGGGTTTTGATATTGAAAAAATGCAGACAAAAAGCTTTGCAAAAGCCATTGAGCATCTTGGACTGACAATGAAGGATTTTCCGAAATTAGTTGATACCATTCCCATCAGCCTTTTTAACGGGGATGAGCCGTTCGACGTGCACGGATAAACAGAAGGAAACCAGATGCCCCGCACCGATAAGACCAGAACCGATAAAACCGAATCAAAACCAATCGGACCAGATGCAGTCAGGACGGATAAAAACCAGATGCTGCGGCAACTGCCCGGTGTGGATCATCTGTTGACCCTGGCTGAAAAAGACAGCCGGTTTCACAACTTGCCGAGGAATATACTGCTTATTTCGGTGAGAGACGCCATTGAAGCCGTTCGAAAGGATATCCTGGCCGGAGATAATACCCGGATCAGCGATGAGCAGATTTTATCCGCAGCAGACCATTCAGCTCAAAAAAGAATGGCACCAAGACTGGTCAGTGTCATCAATGCCACGGGAGTGGTTCTTCACACCAACCTTGGACGGTCACTTCTTTGCGACAAAGCCCTGGACAATATCCGGCTGATAGCCAAAGGGTATTCCAATCTTGAATTCAACATCAGCAGGGGAAGCCGGGGAAGCCGCTATGATGCAGTGGAAGAACTGATCTGCGAATTGACCGGCGCCGAGAGTGCCGTTGCGGTAAATAACAATGCCGGCGCAGTTTTTCTTGCTTTAAACACTTTGGCAGAAAATAAGGAAGTGGTGGTATCAAGGGGCGAACTTGTTGAAATCGGCGGGTCCTTCAGAATACCGGATGTCATGTCAAAAAGCGGCGGCATCCTGAAAGAGGTAGGCACCACCAACCGGACCCATGCACGAGATTTCATAAATGCTCTGTCAGACCGGACCGGCCTTTTTCTTAAAGTCCATGCCAGCAACTATAAAATAAAAGGGTTCACCTCGGATGTCCCGCTGAAAGAACTGGTGGAGATCGGCCGTTCAGCAAACATTCCTGTTATGGAAGATCTGGGATCCGGCACCCTGATCGATTTTTCAAAATACGGACTGCCCAGCGAACCCACTGTTTCGGACTCGGTTGCAGCCGGAGCAGATGTGATTACATTCAGCGGCGACAAGCTGTTGGGCGGTCCCCAGGCCGGTATCATTGTGGGCAGAAAACCAATGATTGAACAGATTAAACAAAATCCCATGACCCGGGCCCTGCGCATTGACAAACTCACGCTGGCCGCTCTTGAATCCACATTAGACCTGTACCGGGATGAACCAAACGCCGTTCAAACCATACCGACGCTTACAATGCTGTGCATGCCCATTGAAACCATTTATAAAAAAGCAGATGTTTTATTTCATGCTGTAAAAGCTGTCACAGATGCCGGAACCAAAGTTGAACTGTCGGATATGAATTCACGGCCCGGCGGGGGATCATTTCCCGATCTGGAACTCCCCACCCGCTGCGTCACCCTCCGTCCGTCAAAGCTGTCGGTTACTGAGTTGGAAAAACACATGCGATTGTCACATCCCGCCATTATCGGCAGGATTGAAGATAACCGGTATATTCTGGACCCCAGGACCATCCAGGCGGGTCAGGAAAATATCATTTCATCAACCTTATCACGGATACTGGATAACAATGAGACTTAAATTCTCTTCCAAGGAAATTCATTTTCTGAAAACCGATTCTGATGATTTGACCATTACACCGCCGCAGACCTATTTTTGTGACCTGATTTTCTCCAAAACCGACCAGATCGATTGTTTTGAAGAAAGACTGAAAAAGACCGATATCCCGGGAGAACATTTTCTTTGTGCAGTGATTCAGATTTCTTCTGATATCAGCGATACTTCCCTGGAAAAGGCAAATACCACATTTGAACAGACCTTCAACCTTTTGCTGGATCACGGCAGGGGCATCTGGGAAAGCCTGGATGAGCGCTCGTTTATCCTTGCATTCTGGGATTATAACGACAAAAACAAGGCTTCTTCTTTAATGGTTTCCTTAAAAGAGAAACTGTCCGGCGCGCTTAAGACAGATATCCTCGTTGGAGTGGCCCATTTCCCGTTTCATGATTTTACAAAAGACCAGATCCCGGGGAATGCATTGAAAGCCATTGATCATGCCGCCTTTTTCGGCCCGGACACCCTGATCCATTTTGATGCGGTCTCCCTGAATATCAGCGGTGATCGTTTTTACCATCTAAACCAGTTTTCCCTGGCCCAAAAAGATTACACCAAAGGCCTTGAGATCAAACCGGATGATATCAATTTAATCAACAGCCTTGGGGTTTGCTACGGTGTGCTTGGCGATCTTGACCAGGCAAAAAAAGAATTTGAACGCGCTGTCAGATTGAATTCCAATGAAGCCATGGTTATTTACAACATCGGCCTGCTTCACCGGATCAACGATGAGATCGACTCTGCCATTGCATATCTGAGAAAAGCCCATGGCATTGATGACCGGATTTTTGAGATTGAACTGCTGCTGGGTCACCTGCTTTTTATCAAGGAACAGTCAAAGCAGGCCCTTCCCCATCTTGAAGCTGCCATCCGCCTGAACCCGGATTCCGGTGATCCGCACAGAATGAAAGGAGAAATTCTGCTGGCCGGGAAAAAACCGGATGAAGCTGCCGGGGAATTTAACCGGGCTATAAAGCTCAATCCCATGGATGCCGTATCCCTGTCCGGATATGCAAAATGCCTTGAGATTCAGGAAAAGAACCTGCCCATTGCCCTTTCCTTTGCTAAAAACTCCCTTGCCCTGGAGCCGGACAACCCATTATTTAAACAGCGCCTGGACATGATCCAGGAGAAACTTGCGGCAGAAGAAGAATCCTGCCGGACCAAAATTGCATAATGCAAATGAAAGCCGACACCCGATACCAATGAAAGCAATAATTGAAAAAACTGTTGACCAGAGCATCCAGGTTAAAAAAGACTTTTTTGCCGGGCACATCCAAAAGATTGAAACCTGTGCAGACCGGATGGTCAAAGCACTTAAAAACGGCAATAAAATTCTGTTGTTTGGAAACGGGGGAAGTGCTGCCGACTGCCAGCATATTGCCGCGGAATTTATCAACCGGTTCCAGATGGAACGAAAACCCCTGCCGGCCATGGCGCTGACCACGGACACATCCGTAATTACCAGCATCGGCAATGATTATTCCTATGACGATATTTTTTTAAAACAGGTCCAGGCCCTGGGAAAAGAAGGTGATATTGCCATCGGCATTTCCACATCCGGCAATTCACCCAATGTCATTAAAGCAGCAGCAGAAGCCGGAGAAATGGGCCTTACGGTCATCGGTTTTTCAGGAAATACCGGCCGCTTGAAATCCATCAGCGATATCTGCTTTTGTGTGGACTCTTCCGTCACGGCAAGAATACAGGAAGTTCATATCCTGCTGGCCCATATCCTGTGCGATCTGACCGAGAGGACTTATTTTAATGGATGACGCATTCAAGCCGCTGGATTACAACAAACTTCGCACGTATTCCATTGCATCCCGGAAGAGCTTGGTTGATATAAAAGATTTTTCATCTCCCTGGCAGAAAGGCGGCAGCTTCACGCAATTTTTAAATACCCTGCCCTCTATCCTTGCGGGCAAAGATCTTCGCTGTGTTATTCAGGCCGTGAGTACGGCCGCCCGGAACAACCGGCAGGTCTGCTTTGCCATGGGCGGTCATGTCATTAAAACCGGCATGTCTCCCATCCTTATCGATCTGATGGAAAAAAAGGTCCTCACCCTGGTGGCCATGAACGGATCAGGCATTGTCCACGACCTTGAAACCGCCATGACCGGGCAAACGTCCGAAGATGTTGCCGCCACCCTTGGCAGCGGCAGTTTCGGTATGGCAAAAGAAACCTCTGCGTTCCTGAATCAGGCCATTGCCGATGCAAAAAAGGAAAAAACCGGCCTGGGCCGGGCTGTCGGCCGGATGATCCTGAAAGAAAACCTGGATTATATTAATTTGAGCCTGACCGCATCAGCCGCAGCACTGGATATCCCTTTAACGGTTCATGTGGCCATCGGAACCGACATTATCCACATGCACCCTGATTTTGACGGTGCTGCCTGCGGTGCTGCCTCCCATTATGATTTCAAACTTTTTGCCGCCCGGATTGCACAACTGGAAAAAGGAGTGTTCATCAATGCCGGCTCTGCCGTGATCATGCCGGAAATCTTTTTAAAGGCCGTTACCCTGGTCAGAAACCTGGGGCATGTTCTGGATGATTTCACCACGGTCAACCTGGATTTTATCCGCCATTACCGGCCCATGACCAATGTGGTCAACCGGCCGACCCTTGGAAAAGGCAGAGGATATGCCATTGTGGGCCACCATGAGATATTGATTCCCCTGATTGCCGCAGGCGTGATTGAACAGATTTAAGCGGCTCGCATATTTTTTTTAACCGAACGGTGAAATCTGTTTCCTTCAAACACTATTTAACCGTTCGGTTAATTGTGTTTGACATCTTATTTTTTTTACTGTACGGTTAATTTTCAGAGGTGAACACATGACCGGTATTAACTATCCGTATAGGGCCCGGCTGCCTAGGTACATCGGCGGCGCAATCAGGGAAACCCGTAAAAATAGAAACATGACACAGGCTGAACTGGCTGATATAACGGGTACAAGCGTTAAATTCATCTGCGATGTCGAGCGGGGTAAGGAAACCGTCCAAATGGATAAAGTCTTTGATCTGCTCAGGGCCTTGGGGTTATTTGTATACCTGTCCCAAATACCGCTGGAACAAAAGGGTTCGGCATAATATGGACAGGCTTCAGGTTTTCTGGGACCGCAAACTTGTGGGCACACTGACCCGCCACAAAATGGGACGGGTTGTTTTTCAATATACTTCCCACTGGCTGAAACATCACAATAAGCCGGTATCCTTATCATTACCGTGCCGCAAGGAAAAATTCCCCCCGGCACTCAGTACGGCTTTTTTTGAAAATCTTCTTCCCGAAAGCAATGCCCGGAACATCCTTGCATTTAACAACCGGTTTAACAAAAAGGACACGTTTGCTTTTCTTGAAAAATTCGGGGAAGATTGTGCCGGAGCATTGTCCGTCGTTCCGGGGGAAGACGAACCTGAATTTGCCTCCGGAATGTATGAATGCATTGATTCGGAATTAATGGAAACGCTTGACAAGATCGCGGAATCACCCCGGAAATATTCTTTGTATCCGGCTATGAAAATAGCCAGGCTTTCCATTGCCGGCGCCCAGGATAAACTGCCGGTCTACATCAGGGACGGCAGTTTCTTCCTGCCGAAAAACCCGGGATCGCCCACCACGGACATTATCAAACCGGCCAACACCGATTTCCCCGGTCTCCCGCGAAACGAGGCTTTTTGCATGGATCTGGCCGGGAATACAGGAATAACAGTTCCGAATTCCAGGTTAATGACCGTCGGGCCCCATGAATTGTTTGTGGTTGAAAGATATGACAGAAAGCATACCTTAAAAAATGTGATCCGCCTTCACCAGGAAGATTTCTGCCAGGCCATGGGATATCCTGCAGACCGGAAATATCAGGGCACAGGGGGTCCCGGATTTCTGCAATGCCGTAAGCTAATTGACGAATACCTGTCAGATAACGGCACACAATCAAGACAGCGCTTTATTAAAACAGCGGTATTCAATTACCTGATCGGAAATCACGACGCGCATGGGAAAAATTTTTCACTTTTGCACGAACCTGAACTGGAATTTGCCCCGGCCTATGACCTGGTGTCCACACAGGTTTACCCCTCCCTGGATAACAAGTTTGCCATGGCTTTCGGTCAAACATACAAAATGGATAGAATAAACGCCGGATCGTTTAACCTTTTTTCAAAACAGATGAATATCCGGCCGGTAAAACTTTCAAACATCATAAATGAGATGACACAGGCGATAAGCAAACAATTGATTCCGCTGCTGGAGAAACATATCGCAGCTTACGGATCTGCACACATCTACGACAGCCTGCATGATGTCATCAATAAAAATATGGCGCGGCTCGCACCGCTCTCAGGGTTATAATTTTTCACCAAACCGGAGGGAACTTGCCGGAAGGGTTGTCTTAAGGGTATTCTGAATAAATTCACTGCCTGATTTTTGAAAAGAAAGATAGGACAGACTGAAGGCAGACAATTTAAGCCTCTCATGTTTCAGGACAGCCCAGGTTTCTCTTTTGTTGGCACAGATTTCCATGAGCATGGGAAAAACAGCCTGAAACCCCTCTTCGATAGAGATATCTGCAGGATGAAAATCAGCCTTGGGCCATTCACCCATGGCAGACACGTTTATCTGCGCCATTGTGGCCTGTCTGCCGATTCTCAGGAAAAGTTTCGGGTTTATTTTAAATGCTGGAATATAAAAATACACAGGTTGTTTTTCATCTTCCTTTTGAACCGCTTTTGCAAGATTGGCGAATGTAATCAAATGGGCATAGGTCGACAACGCCAGGGTCTTGAATTTGATCTGAAACCGCCAGAACGGCATCATGATATCTGTATTTTTTTCAATATGCTCAACCGTGACTTTTATGGTGTTTAATTTATCGTGATGAATCAGCCAGAATTGTTCACAATGGGTGCAGTGCAGAACAAAAGATGTTGTTTTTCCATTCAGATCCCATCCGCAGTTCGGGCACAGGCCCGGTGTAAATTTACGATGGATTTCTATTGTTTTTTGGTCGGGTAACGCCCCTGCCGGCTCTTCTGCCAGGATTTTTCCTGATAATCCATCTATGATCATATCGTTGTCTTGAAAAAACGGCATGTAAATCAGGCTTAAAATTTCACCGATATGAACCTTTTTCTTTGCTGTATCTTCTTCGGAAATTCGTTTCAGCATATCCTTTTGAGTGATATCCGGAGGCCGGAAAAATCCGGGAAGTGTTTGATGAAAAAACTTTAATGTCTGTGTCTGTGACCGAAACCCCAAAGAGACAGGGAATCTGTCGTCTCTCACAGCCCGGCAGGAATGATCAACCACTTTAAATTCAGGTTTTTTTTCTCCCAAAGAGAATTCAAGCCCCTTGAACCGCCAGTAAGGGATATAGATGATCCGGCTTTTGGTATTTTTCTCTTTGCGGGGTTCAATATAATAGCAGGGAAAGGGATGGGCATGAAGAATATGGCGGGTTCTGCAGAAATCACATTTAATAATGCAGTCTGCTTCACCAAGCACAACAGGTG
Source organism: Desulfobacteraceae bacterium (assembly GCA_050293905.1). GTDB lineage: Bacteria > Desulfobacterota > Desulfobacteria > Desulfobacterales > Desulfobacteraceae > Desulfobacula. The sequence continues at coordinate 24,587 of JBNKNP010000256.1, forward strand.
CCCCGCACTGGGGGCACTGTGTATCTATTTTAAAATTACAGGTGTTCACCACAGTTGTTGCAATAGTTTGAATTCGTCAAATTTTCACTGCCGCATTTTGAGCAGAAAACAGCGGCTTTCTTTTCTTCAACTTTTTTTCCGCACTTGGAGCAGAACCTGGCACTGGGAGAAAGGTTTTTACCACACTCGGTACATTGGGAAAACACCATGATCTGATGACCGCAAAAGGGACAGAATCCGGCATCAGAAGGAATCTTCATTTTACAGTCCGGGCAGGCCGGTTCTGCTGTCTTGTCTGTTGATCCTCCAGACCGGGAATCTGTCAGGGCTGAAATCATGGAAGGGGCCATGAAACCAAGTCCCATGCCCATCCCCTGACCGGCCGCCCCTGTATTTTCAGCAGCCTTTTCCATGGCTGAAGCAGCTTTTAGCTGCATAAGTTTGTTCATATCATCAAACAGCCCAATGGCACTGTGGTCATCCATGAGCTTCTGGACTTCCTGGGGCGGGGTAATGGACGTGATAAAAAGATCTGTCAACTCCAGCCCGAAATGGTTGAATTCGTCGGCAAGGATTTTCTGCAGCCCCTTTGCCCAGGTCTCATATTTTCCCGGCAGGTTAAGGATGGTATCCAGGTTGTCGCCCATATAATCGTTCAGCCTGGAAACAATTACTTTGCCAAGATAATGTTCAATATCTGCTGTTGTGAATCCGGCCACCGTTCCCAGAAGGGAATTAATGAATAACAGCGGCTGGATCACCCGTATATTAAACATGCCGAACGCCCTGAGGCGGACCAGGCCCAGTTCACTGTCCTTGAAGGCCACCGGATCTTTTGTTCCCCATTTCAGGCCTGGGAACACTTTGAGATTGATGAAATAGGCCTCTGCCCTTAACGGGCTTGAAAGCCCCCATGGGATGGATAAAATTTTATTTAAAATAGGGATATTTGCTGTTTTCAGGGTATGCCGTCCGGCCGGGAAAACATGGATGGCCTTTCCATTATAAAAGAAGACACCGGCCTGGCTTTCTCTTACAATCATCTGGGCACCCAGTTTTATTTCCGCAGATCCTTGGGCCGGGATCCGCTGCACAATTTCCTGTCCGGTGTTATCAAACCATTCAAGAATCTCCAGAAACACGGCATTGTTTTGTCCCATTTGCATTCTCCTGATTTAATCTGTTGTCTGCCACAACAAAGGCGGTTAATAAATTTTTCGCTGGGAAAAGCCTTCCCCCAGAACATTAAATGTATTTTCAATGATAACAAATGCCCGGGGATCAATTTGAAAAACAATTTCTTCAACCCGTTTGATCTGAAAGGTATTGACCACAATCAGCGCAATATCCTTGTCTTTTCCGGTAAAGGCGCCCTGGCCTTTTAAAAAAGTAACCCCGCGCCTGAGATTTTTAATGATCTGTTTTGAAATCTGCCTTGAATGATCGCTGATGATGACGATCATTTTCCGCTGGTTGAACAATTGAATAAAGTATTCCACAACCTGGGAGGAGACATAGCTCATGGCCATGGAATAAAGCACCAGGTTAACGTCCAGCGACCCGAAACTGAACAGGAAAAGCACCATGTTAAATAAAAAATTATAGGTTCCGATGCGGATGCCGAATTTCTGGTTGAGTATGATGGAGATAATATCATTGCCGCCGGCAGATCCAAGAGACCTGAATGTGATCCCCGCCCCTGCTCCCATGATTGCCCCGCCGGCAAGTGTTGTAAGGACCGGATCACCCAGCACAAGCCTGTAATCAATCAAATCGATGAACACCGTCAACAAAGCTGCCCCGAAAAGGCTGTAAAGAAAAAACCGCCGGCTGACGATTTTCCAGCCGATGATAAAGACCGGAATATTTATGATCATGTACCAGATACCAGGAGTAAGCAGACCGGTATAATAATAGACCAAAACACCGGCCCCTGAAAATCCGCCGGTGATCAATCCTTCCGGGATAACAATGCATTTCAGGCCCACACTGAAGACCAGGCTGCCGACAGCAATTAAAAACAGGTTCCAGGGAATGGAATACGTGATATTCTGCAGTTTCATCACAGTGGTATTTTGCCTCCTGCTTGATTTAGCTGATTTAAAATTCGGCAATTAAGTATTATTAACAGATTCATAAATAAATACCCATAGGAAAAAATTTTTATGTTTTATAACATTTTTTACTGACCGCAGGATTAATTTTTTCGCAGACAGGTGTGACATTTGCCGCACCATTCATTGATGATTTCGAATCCGGAAATTTAGACAACCGGGCGATTGGCAGCAGACAGCTGGGCGGGTCATCACATGTCGCAAACGTTGTATTGGATTCCGGAAGTCTTAGGGGACATTTATATCAAAATGACGTTTTCACTGAAATAAATATCACGCATACGCTTGATTACAACAAAGTAG
>JBNKNP010000257.1:0-5881 GCA_050293905.1 Desulfobacteraceae bacterium
TGAAAAAACACTGGATCAGATGATTGACGGAGATATTTCACATAAAATAGTTTTGCGGCAGAAAGATGAGGGCAAGGAACTGGCCCAGAAAATCAATGCCTTTAATTTTGTGCTTGGAGACAAATTATCGATCATGGAAAATTTTAACTCCAATATAGCAGTATCCTCCCTTCAATTGAAAAAAATACTGGAAGAATCCCCCCTGGCTCCGGATGCCTTTTCGCCGTTATTGAATGAAATACTGGACAGCCAGAAAAATATCCAGACCATGATTAATGATTATACATTTTCAAGGGAAAAATTGTAGAAACCGTTATGAAGCGGTTTGTTTTCATACCAGTATTATGCCTTGTCGGCATGGGTTTTTTCGCATGTTTTCAAGCGGCATATGCCATGGAAATTCAAACCAGGTATGCCGTGGTTGCCTATACGGATATAGATGATCTGCGCGACTTCAATGATGAACTTTATATGGGTCGTCTGGGTTCAAATGTAAGGAAAACCGGAGATACCCTGGAAGAAGAAGTCGCAGCAAAAATCGATTATATTGTAGAAAAAGTGATGACCGTATTGGATATGTATCCTAACCCATTAAAATTTTCTATCCAGATTTATCCCAGCGAGAATGCGGTTCAGCAGGAATTTTTGCGGTTGTATCATGTTCGCACAGATTATATTGCCTTTTATTCCCCCTCCAAGGACAAGGTGCACTATTCTGCCAATAACGGACGATTAAGAGTGGTGACCCATGAGATCGGTCATGTGGTGGCTGAACATTATTTTACAGTTTCTCCTCCCCAGCGCATCCACGAAGTTATGGCCCAGTTTGCCGAAAAACATATCACGGATTAATTTTTTTTCATAATGAATTGATGGGTGTGAAAATTCACAAATTATGGTAATTCCGGGGCCAGCACCAGAAAGAACAATTTACCGTATATATTTTTATGGCCGGCGGTAAACTCCGCATATGGTCCGTTTCCGCAGAAAAGATCGGCACGGGCCGGTCCCTTTATGGCTCCGCCGGTATCCTGGTTCATAACAAAGATGGATGCACTTGCCCATTCCTCTAACAGCTGGTTTTCAAAAGGCAGGTTGTTTTCTCGGTTCGGCAGCCGTGTCTGCATGAAGCATAAAGCACCCTTGGGAAACAAACCTGAATCCGTTGCAATGGACCGCATGGGAGTCACTTTTACTCCCAGACTGCCGATGGGGCCGTCCTCTTCCTCCTGGAAAAAGACAAAGCTGTCATTGTGATGCAGCACCTCATCCATCCGCTCCGGATGACGCTCCAGCCACTCCCGGATGGCCTGCATGGACATGTCCTCTTTTAATATTTCCTGCTTTTCAATCAAATACCGTCCAACAGAGCGGTAGGCATTGCCGTTGCTGGATGCATAATGAACCTGCATCTGTTCATTTCCCATGAGCCGAAGTCTTCCGGATCCTTGAATTTCAAGAAAAAACCGGTCCACCCGGTTTTTCAGCCAGGCAATGGGTTTGGCACGCAGATAAAAATCTTTAATGCGGTTGATCTGCTTTCTTGAATAATAGGGGATAACCGTCTTGGTTTCCTGATCCACCATGGCTTTCAGTCGTTTATGACCGATATATTCATCTGAAAAGGCAGACAAGTCAATTTCCAGCAGATCGTCCGGCTTAGAATATATGGGGTATTGATATTCTTCTGTGGGAACAAGAGATCCGTCATAGGTGGGTTCATAATATCCCGTGAAAAGGACTTGCTCCTCTTCGTTTCCAACGGATTCGTATAACAGGTAACGCGCATTTAAAAACGTGTTCAATTGCCGGGTGGACGGATCGGTCTGCAGGTATGCCTTCAAAGTTTCAAGGGATATGATCATATGGCCGGCCGTATACTGATCCTGTCCGTATTGGAACTTTCTTTCAAGCGGAACCCGTTTAAAATAGTCCAGACTGTAATCAATGGCAATTTCAAACCCGTCAAACCCAAGACTGTCCATGAATAACGGATAGTGCCGGGGCCTTAATTTTTTCAGGGCATTAAACCGGGTGATTTCTTCTCTTTTTCCGGGGAAACATCCGCAGAAAAAAATACTAAAAAAAATGGTGCATAAAAGAATGAAAATAATAAAACGGGCCGGTTTTACAAAAGAGTTACGAATTGCCATGGTGCTGCCTGTTAAATTCTCTGGTGTTGTTTTTCAATTCATCTATGGGCGTTATATCTTCCAGGGGCTGGGAAGACAACTGGATGTTTTCAAGTTTTTTTGCCGTGGACATCACCCTGGACTGTATGCTCCCTATGGTCCGGTTGTAGGTTGTCACACATTTTTCAATATCTTTTCCAAGAAGGTTGAAAGAATGAGCCATGCTGCAAATCCGCGTAAAAAGTTCTTTGCCGAGATCCTGAATCTGCTGGGCGTTTTCCCAGCTTTTCTTCTGCTTCCAGGAATATGAGACCGCCTTTAAAAGGGCAATCAGCGTTGTCGGTGTTGCCAGGATCACACCTTTTTCTATTCCCCGTTCAATCAGGTCCGGACAGCCGGCCAGGGCTGCTGAAAAAAAATTTTCACCCGGGATGAACAATACGGTAAACTCCGGTGACGGGCTTATCTGTTCAAAATATTGTTTGGATGACAAATCGGAAATGTGTTTCATGACCTGTCGGCCGTGATCTTTCATGCGGGCCTGTTTTTCGTGCTCGTCGCCGGCTTCCAGTGCATCCAGATAGGCCATCAGCGGTACCTTGGCATCAATAATGATTTTCCGGTTTTCCGGCAGGGTCACCACCATGTCCGGCCGGACAGACCCCCTGCCGCTTCCAATGGCTACCTGCTGTGAAAAATCACAGTATTCCGACATACCGGACAGTTCAGCCACCCGTTTCAAGGTCAGCTCACCCCAGCGTCCCCGGACATGGGGAACCCGCAGTGCCTTGACCAGGTTCCCGGTTTCCACATGAAGAAGATTCTGGGTTCTTGCCACTTCAAACAGCCGCTCGGTAATGGACCCGAACGCCCTTTGCCGGTCTTTTTCCATGGCATTGAGGCGGGTTTCGTACCGGTCCAGGGTTTGTCTGACCGGATCAATGGTTCTGAGCAGTTCATCCCCTTTGGCATGGAAATCATTTTTTGCTGCCGTGACATAGTTGGAAAAATACTGATCCGCCAGGGCCATAAAGCGGCTTGAGTTGTTGAACAAGGCTTCGTCCGAAAGGGTCTTTATCTTTTTTTCAAAAAAAAGGCTGCCGGTCTTTGCAAGGATGCCGCAAACAAAAACTCCAAGCAGGAATCCTCCCCCCAGAAAGACTATATTATCAAGGGTAATCACACTATTTTGCAGTATATGTTCCGCTTTTTCCCCCTGATTTGAACGCAAGATAAATATTGGAAATCTTCATCCCCTTATCATGGGATTTGCACATGTCATAGATGGTCAGAGCTGATACGGAAACAGCAGTCAGGGCTTCCATTTCCACACCGGTTTTACCGGTCAGAGAAACGGTTGCTTCAATATCAATGGCAGATTCTTCTTTATCAAAGGAGAAATCAACCTGGGCATGGGTGATATTTAACGGATGACACATGGGAATCAGATCCGATGTTTTTTTTGCGGCCAGAACACCGGCAATCCTTGCGGTTTCAAGGACATTGCCTTTTTTGACCTTTACATCCATGATCCGGTCCAGTGTCTCCCGGGTCATGGAAATACGACCCCGGGCCGTTGCCTCCCGTTTCGTCTCTTTCTTTTCGCTCACGTCCACCATTCGGACTCTGCCGTCTTTATCCAGATGGGTAAATTCTGCCATTTTTTTACCTTATTTTTAGTGTTTTTTAAAATTCAGCCAATCCAAAATTTATTCAACAAAAAATTGTTTTTTAGCTGTTACTTCGCTCTTGACCAGATTCAATGTATCGGTCAGTGTGTCGATCACGTTCTCCCTGATATCACCGGCCACCACCAGGTACATGACATCATCCCCTACTTTGAGCTCTTTTCCCTCGACAATATGGATCAGAATATCGAGAATCCCGGGCCGCTGTCTCTGCTCGGCAAGGATCTGTTCAAGCCGTTCATGATCAACATCTATTGTCAGCCCTGTTACTTCATCTCCTTCACGGCTGGTTCCCCGGACCACCCCGTTGTGAGCCAGTATCATTCCCGCTTTATGGAAGTCGGGACGTTTTTTGATTTCATCCACCAATGTTAAAATATTCACTGCTGTTCCTCTTTTTTTATTTTTTCAGCCATCATTCTTGCCGTTTCAAGATCCTCAGGTGTATTGATATTAAAGGCAAACCGCATATCAGGGTCCACCTGTCTCATTTGATCCGGCAGGATCTGCTTTACTTTGTTTCTTCTGAAAAACTTTTTGATCATAAATATATTTTGTTCAAGCTTGTCTTCGATCAAGGGGATACAGTCTTTTGAGTAAACTGCGGACAAGGGTTCAAGACCGTCATCCGTCCCGGGAATAATCACTTCATACCCCGGCTCAACCTGATGAATCACATATTCAATGACACCGGGGGAAATAAACGGTGTATCACAGGCCGTGACATAGGCATAGGGGTATGACGAATAGAACAGCCCTGCATGAAGGCCTGCAAGTGCACACCGGGCCGGTATAATATCCGTCACCAGCATCATGTCCCAGCCGGCAAATTCCCCGGGCTCATTGACCACCAGAATCACTTCCTTGAACAGAGATGAAAAAATATGATAGATGGTTTCAAGGATCATTGAATCATCAACTTTCCGGAAAGTCTTTTTTCCTCCTGGAAAGCGGGTATTTTTTCCCCCTGCCAGGATCACGCCCGTATAATCATATTTCATTATCATAAACCTTGAACAAAAATTCTGCCATACCCTGAATTATAGCAACTCAAATAGAATGTCAACGGCCGCTGTGCCGGTTTAAAAACAACCGGCCGGGGTATTGCTCCCCATGGGAAAAGATGATACAGACTCTATAATGAATAATATCAAGGAAAAACAACAGATGAAAAAAAAGAAAACCATTCTCAATGATCAGGATTTCAAGCGGATCATTACCCGGATTTCCCATCAGATTATCGAACGGCATAAAGGGACCCAAAACCTTGCTCTGGTGGGAATCCAAACCCGGGGTGATTTTCTGGCCAAACGGCTGGCAGACCAGATCCGGAAAATTGAGAACGTCGACCTTCCGGTGGGCAGCATGGATATCAACATGTACCGGGATGACTGGACAAAAATCAGCCACCAGCCAACTGTCCGTCCCTCGGACATTCCTTTTTCAGTGGATGATATGGATATTATCCTGGTGGATGATGTCCTGTTTACCGGCCGGACCATCCGGGCAGCCATGGACGCTCTCATGGATTTCGGCAGGCCGTCCCGCATAGAACTTGCGATCCTTGTGGACAGGGGACACCGGGAACTGCCTATCCAGGCTGATTTCAAAGGAACAAGCATTAATACAGAACCCGGGGACATGATCACTGTCCTGGTGGCTGAACATGATGAACAAGACGCTGTCTATATTGAACTGGATTAAAACATGAGCACAGAACTTCACAAAAAAGATCTTCCCAAAGACATAAAAATTGCAATCGTTTCCGTCTCCACCACCCGGAAGCTGGCTGAAGACAAATCCGGCGCCTGGATTAAAAAACAGGCAAAAAAAGAAGGGTTTGAAGTGGTGGTTCACCAGACGGTCACAGATGATATTGATGCCATTAAAGATCTCACAGAACATATTACCGAAAAAATATCGCCCAATGCCGTCATCATGTCCGGTGGGACAGGCATCAGCCCGAAAGATGTGACCATTGAAGCTGTCCGGCCGATGTTTGAAAAAGAGCTCACCGCTTTTGGCGTCCTTTTTGCCCAGCTCAGTTTTGACCAGATCGAT
>JBNKNP010000258.1:0-4736 GCA_050293905.1 Desulfobacteraceae bacterium
TTTTATTCGTACATCCTTAAAGCTGCCGGTCCCGGGCCTGTTGTTGCATATCCTGCAATTCAATATCACGAATAAATCACTTGACGCAACAAGCATAACCCCATATACCATTGAAGTGTTATTGAAAATTATCAGTAAAAAAAACAATACTATATAAAAAGGAGGCAACCATGGGAGAAAATTATTTTAATACCCTGCCGCTGCGCAGAAAAATTGAAGAACTGGGCAAATGCCGGTTCATGGATTCGGACGAATTTGACGGTGTGGACTATCTGAAAGGCAAAAAAATCATCATCGTCGGCTGCGGAGCACAGGGGCTGAACCAGGGTCTCAACTTAAGGGACAGCGGACTGGATGTCGCCTATGCCATCCGCCAGGTGGAAATTGATGAAAAGCAGATTTCCTATCAAAATGCCACATCCAACAATTTTGAATACGGCAACCTGGAAGATATGGTTCCCCAGGGGGATCTGGTTTTAAACCTGACACCGGACAAATACCACACCCCGGTTGTGGAATCCATCCTGCCGCTGATTAAAAAAGGCGCCTGCCTTTCATATTCACACGGGTTTAACATTGTTGAAGAAGGCATGAAAATCAGAGATGATATCACCGTTATCATGGTTGCACCCAAGGCTCCCGGAACAGAGGTCAGGGAAGAATACAAGAGAGGTTTCGGGGTTCCGACCCTTATCGCGGTTCACGGCGAAAACGATCCCAAAGGAGAAGGATGGGATATTGCAAAGGCCTATTGCTGCGGCACAGGAGGGGACAGAGCAGGTGTTCTGGAATCATCTTTTGTTGCAGAAGTAAAATCAGATCTTATGGGAGAGTAGACCATTCTCTGCGGCATGCTCCAGACCGGTTCCCTGCTCTGCTATGATAAAATGGTGGAAAGCGGAATTGATGCAGGCTACGCATCCAAGCTGGTTCAGTACGGCTGGGAAACCATCACGGAATCCCTGAAACTGGGCGGCATTACCGCCATGATGGACCGTTTGTCCAATCCGGCCAAAATTAAAGCATTTGAGCTGGCTGAAGAACTGACAGACATCCTGACTCCGCTTTTTGAAAAACACATGGATGACATTGCTTCCGGTGAATTCTCCAAGACCATGATGGAAGACTGGGCAAACGGGGATGCAAACCTTTTTAAATGGCGCAAAGAAACCGGTGAAACACCCTTTGAAACCAGCGTGAACACCGAAGATGAAATTCCCGAGCAGGAATATTACGATCATGGTATCCTCATGGTTGCCATGATTAAAGCCGGGGTTGAACTGGCCTTTAACACCATGGTTGCCTGCGGCATTAAAGAGGAATCCGCTTATTACGAATCATTGCATGAAACCCCCCTGATTGCCAATCTCATTGCACGGAAACGACTCTATGAGATGAACGTGGTCATTTCAGATACGGCAGAGTACGGATGTTACCTGTTTTCCCACGCAGCGGTTCCGTTGCTCAAGGATTTCATGAACAGCATTGATACGGATGTTATCGGCAAAGGTCTGGACGTCAAAGGAAACGGCGTTGACAACCTTGAACTGATCCGGGTGAATGAAGCCATCCGGTACACCCTGGTGGAAGAAACCGGAGAAGAGCTGCGCTCCTTCATGAGTGCCATGAAACCGATTATCTAACGCCTGTCTTTTTTTAAACACAAGTGAACTGCAGCGTTGACCATGCCAATGCTGCGGTTCGCATTAAAACCTATCAATTTAATTTTTCTTTTTTCCGGGTTTTGCCCGTTGGGTGGGAATGGCGGACATGGGATCATCCGGCCAGTAATGCTTGGGATACCGGCCCATGAGTTCCTTTCTCACCTCTTTGTAAGTCGTCTGCCAGAAACTTTCAAGATCATTGGTCACCTGGACCGGACGTCCGGCCGGAGAGAGCAGGTGAAGGGTAACGGTGATGGTATTTCCTGCGATTTTCGGGGTCGTTTTAAGGGAAAACATCTCCTGGAGCCGGACCGCCAGGACAGGCGAGGTTAACACACCATTCTGACCGGTGTACTGCAAAGGAATTTTAGAACCTGACGGAACAATGATATGGGTGGGAGCATTGTGATCGACAATCTGCTGAGCATCCCAGTCCATGAGAAGAAAAAATGCACCTTGAAAATCAATTGATTTAAGCTGCTTAAACGAAAAAATGTTGGATAAAAAGGGAGTCAGCCAGGTATCAAGGCGATTTTCAACTGCCTTGTCTGAAAGATCGGGCAGACCCTTGAACCGGCCGGTATCTTTTAAAAACATTGCCCGGTCTTTCAGGCTTAACATTTTTTTCGTCCAGGGAAGAACATGCAGCCCTGTTTTTTTAATCTGCTCTAAAAGCATCCGGCTGCCTGCTCTTTGATCAATATCTGATATTTTTTTTTCTTTTATCAGCAGTTTTTTAAACCAGACCTGCTCCAGCGCCTGAACCGATTTGCCCGCATCATCCCAGACAAGGGCCTGACAAGTCTTCAATTCCTTGGAAAACTGCTTTTCAAGCTCGGGTTTGGAATACCCTGCCGCCATAAAAATCCTGGCGTTTTTCCGGCTGCCGTCCAGATGAACCGCCACGATATACTCACAAAAGGACAAGATCCCGGCATGGCTGAAATATGCTCCTTTTCCGGTTGCCATCAGGAAGGTATAGGCGCCCTGGGCTCTTTTTTGAGCAATCCGGTCCGGATAGGCAAGGGCCAGAAGCGTGCCGGCAGCATCCGCCCGGATATTGCCCGGTAGTTTATTCCTGATGTCTTTATCCCGGCCACCGGCATACAATGATTTTTCCAGACTCCCGGCTGTCCGGACAATCTGTTCAGCCAGATGTTTTTTTACCCTGAATCCGTGATACCCTTTTCTTTTTTTTAGGATCAGGTCGTTTATCACTTCCAGACGCAGCCCGATGTCCGGATCTGTTTCCGGGGTATCAAACACGAGGATATCACGCTCGGTGATCAGGGCGGCAATCAGGCAGGCCAGACAGCCGTGAGCCCGGCCCTGCCGCTTTGCACAAATCATCATGTGAGCCAGCCGCGGATGAACACCCAGAGCGGCCATTTCTTTTCCATGGGCGGTAATATGACCATCCTGATCCAGCGCCCCCAACATTCCAAGAAGCTGTTTTGCCCGGTCAAACATCTGTCCATCCGGCGGGTCAAGCCATTTCAGCTGACCAGGATCCAACACCCCCCATGCGGCAAGTTCCAAAGCCAGGCTGCTTTGATCCGCGCTTGAAATTTCAGGCAGGTCAAAGGCTTTGAGCAGGTGGTGATCATATTCCGACCAGAGTCTGTAACACATTCCCGGACCTGTTCTGCCGGCCCGCCCCCTTCTCTGGTCAGCGGATGCCTTTGACACGCGGACGGTTTCAAGCCGGGTCATCCCAGTGCTGGAAGAAAACCGGGGCACCCGTGTAAAACCTGAATCAATCACCACGCCGATCCCGTCGATGGTGATGGAGGTCTGGGCAATGGTGGTGGCCAGAACAATCTTCCGCCACCCGGGTTCAGACGGTGAAAATACCCGGGCCTGTTCTTTTACTGAAAGATTGCCGTACAGCGGCAGGATGTAAATATTATTTTGATTCAGGTTGTCAAGCCGGGACATCAGATTATTAATCTCACCGACCCCGGGTAAAAAGACCAGGATATCGTGCTCGGTTTCTTTTAAGGCTTTGTTTATGGCCATAGCACATATGGTTTCAAGGGCCATGGGCTGATTTATCCTGTTTTCAAGCCCCTGATATACGGTTTTAACCGGGAATGTCCTGCCTTTGGAAACAATGACCGGTGCATTGCCCATTAAAACGGATACACCGGCGGCATCCATGGTGGCGGACATAACCAGCAGTCTGAGCTCCTCACAAAGTGCGTTAAAGGCATCCAGGCACAGGGCAAATCCAAGGTCGTTGGGCAGATTCCTTTCGTGGAATTCATCAAAGATTACAAGTCCCACCCCTTCCAGCGACGGATTGTTCTGGATCATGCGGACAAAGATCCCCTGGGTGATGACTTCAATCCGGGTGCAGGGCCCGGTTTTATTTTCCATCCGGATCCGGTAGCCAACGGTCCGGCCAAGGGGCTCATTTAACAGACCGGCCATATGGGCGGCACAGGATCTTGCGGCCAGGCGCCTGGGTTCAAGAACCAGTATTTTTTGATCGGAAAGCCAGGGTTCATTCAGAAGCGCCAGGGGCACCCGGGTGGTTTTCCCTGCACCCGGCGGCGCCTGGAGCACACCGCACCGGTGGTGTGCCAGGGCAGACTGAACCTGCGGCATGACGGTTTCAACCGGCAGTGCCCTGGTTATTGTTTCCCTGCAATTTGCCATAATGCTTCAATTCTTGGATTGACCAGGCTTTTTTTCCTGATGCACAACCCGATAACAAACGGCGGCAGTTCAGGTGCCTTGTCCAGAATTTTGACCTGGTTGAAAAACGGACTTTTTTCCAGCACCAGCCCGGGAACCAGGCCGATACCGAAGCCCAGGCTGACCATAACGATAATGGCCTCATTGCCGGCAACCTGGGAGTAAATGTGCGGAACAAAATTTTCCATGGCAAACCACTGGTTGATCCGGTCCCGGCTCACGCCCCGGTCCGGGATAATCAGCGGTGTTTTTTCCCAGTCAATCCCCTTGGAATTTCGAATAACAATATCCGGAAATTTCATGGGCGCAATAAAGACCAGCGGGGTCCGGTAAAGCGGCTGGAACATCAGATCTTTGGGGCAGGAATCCGGC
>JBNKNP010000259.1:0-3556 GCA_050293905.1 Desulfobacteraceae bacterium
GTTTGATTTTCAGATCCGGATCCACATCGGCTGCATCATCCGGTGTCAGGGTCAGATAAATATTCTGATCATTTGAAAAAACGATTTTTGCATTGGGATAATTATCCGGCAAATCCACAGCAGTGATGACGTTATCTCCATTTGTATCCACAAAATTCCATGAAGAACCGTCAAATTTCAGGTTAAAATCATATCCATCCAATGCCAGGGCGTCATAGTCCTGAATTTCATACTCAATATCATCAACAGTGTTCACCCCGTTGGCTGTAAAATTTCCAAGTATACCGGTGAATTTATCCATGGTTAAATTCAGGATATCCCCTGAACTTTGAGAAAATGTGATGGTTCCTCTTGCCAGAAGGCCTTTTGAATCCGTATTCTGCACCAGGTTTCTGTTGTCTTCATCCGGGTTCATGGTCACAATGTACTCCCATTCGGTTCCGGATTTTTTATCATAAAAAACAGATACATCATGGGTACTTCCCAGAGCATCATAGGCTTTGATAACGGTCTGGTATTCATAACTGCTGGTCCCGATATAGGTGGTTTCTCCAGAATCCCAGACATTTGAAAGAACCGTTGCTTGTGAATTGGCATCTGCATCCAGGTTGGTGATGGCCGTAATGGTTTCACTCTTTTTAGGAGGACTTGTAAATTCAGCAAGAATCAGATCGGTAATGGATCCGACATCTTCTCCGGTATCTTCATCAAGATTCCATCCCTGGACAATATAGCCTTCGGGATTGACCAGATTGCCGTCCTTGTCAAAAAAGAAATTCCCGGCCCGGGTGTAAAACGTATTTTCCGAATTGGACTGACGCATGATAAAAAAACCATCGCCGCCAATCGAGAGGTCTGTCGCATTTCCCGTGGATTCAAAGGAACCCTGGTCATAATTCTGCGTCACACTGCCGACAGCCATACCGCGTCCCATCTGGGCTGTACCCGCCTGGGTGGCCACACTTTCGTACAGGGTGTCTGCAAAGGTAGATCTGCCCTTTTTAAACCCAATGGTATTTAAATTGGAAATATTATTACCCACCACCTGCAAGGCATTTCCCATGTTTTTCAAACCACTGGTACCTGTAAAAAGTGAACTTGATAAAGACATAATCCCTCTCCTATTTATTAAAACTCAACATTAATGCTCTGTATATGCAAAAAATATAATTCATCAGTTGCTAACCCCGGTGATCGAAGACAAAGCGACCAGACGTCCTGAATCATTGAGCACAAGATACTGGCTGCCGTTCATTTTTTTGATCCCCGACACTTCCTCTGAAACAGGTGTGTCTGCATAACCGGAATCGGTTTTTACGGTATAATAGTACATTCCGTCGGAAACTTTATAACCACTGTCGGACATCCCGTCCCAGGCAACCGAGTTTTCACCGCCGGCAGTATCATCCTCGGTAACTGTAATGGTTCGGACCAGTTCATCATAAACATCGTATATTTTAACGGTTGCACTCTCCTGGGTATCCAGATTAAAGGTCAGGTCACCACCTGAAACAGCATCATCCTCAACAAGGACAATGGGCGATTTTGAAGAAACGGTTTTTCCCAGGTAACTCATGGTCGATTCCCCGGAAACAGACCCGTTGGTTTCATCAGGATCAATCACAGAAGTCAAAGAGTCCGGATCCAGAAGAACACCCTGAACAACCAGGTATGGCTGGCCGTTGTTATAGGCAATGCCGTCCACTGTACCCGTAATACTTGACGGCACTTCGAAATATCCGCTGCCGCTGTTGGCCATGACCGTATATTGATATTTTCCGTCCTCCACCGCGGTTCCGGCATTATCCGTGCCGTCCCAGGAAATGATATGGGAGCCGGCGGACTGCTGGCCGTCGTAAATGGTCTTCACTGTATTTCCATCTGAATCGGTAATGGTGATCATGACGTCGGCAGGTTGGGAAAGGTCATAGAATCCACCGGATACGATTCCTTCCTCCACATTCATTGTGTCTACATTTCCAGTCACCTGCTTGCCGATATAAGACATGGCATCGCCTTCTGACTTTTCGGCAAATGAACTGGCAAGGGTTGTCATGGAATCATTCAGGTTAATGAGCTGCTCCAATTGGGAAAACTGGGCAAGCTGGGAAGAAAAGTCTGTCCCGTCCATGGGGTTTAACGGATCCTGGTTCTGGAGCTGGGCCACAAGCATGGTTAAAAATGTATCCCGGCCAAGGGCATCTTCTTTTTCCGTTTTTTCCTTAGTAGTGGACTGGTAGGAACTTGTAATATTATCAAGGGAACTATTGCCTGTGGATGTCACTGTCATGATGATCTCCTTTTATGCCACAAAATGCATGGATTCACCCTTATCGATTGCAGCCATAAGGTCTAAGGGCGTATCACTCATTGTATCCTCTACAGGATCAATCATTTGTTTGGCCTTGCTCTGACGTCTTTTATTCGAATTGCCGGCCTGATTTCTTGCATCTGCCATGGACTGGCTGAAATTGGAATTCATATCCACATCAAACCGTTCCAGGGTTACTCCTGAATTGTGCAGCAATGACCGGACCTCATTTACATTGGCCACCAGAATCTCTTTTGCTGCGGCATTTTCAGTGATGATATTAACTTTCATCGTGCTTCCGGAATGATCAATAGTCACCATCAACCGTCCCAATTCCGGCGGTTTCAATTGAATTTTCAAAGTATTTTCGCCCTGATTGACAGCACGGACAATACTCTTTGTGACCTGCTGGCTGACAAAGGTTGGCAGATTCCTGAAACCGGCCTTTGGCTTGACAAGGGGGTGACCGGACTGAGTATCGGAGGCTTTTGCATCTGAAGCCGCAACCTGGCTCTGATCACTCAGTTTCGGACCCTGGGTTTTTAAATGTTTTATAAACCCTTTGCCTTCTGAAATTTTTTCTTTTGAAGAATGTGATGCTTTTTCATCTTTAACAAACATCATTTCTTTTAATTCATCTTTAATGGTCTTGTCGTTTAAAATATTTTTGCCTTTCCGGTTTACAAACACTTTCCCGGATTCTGTTTTCCCGCTTTCAGGGTTCAGCAGATTATTTGCAAGCTGACTTTTCACCTGGTCGGAAGAAAATTCAAAGACTTGTTTTTCTTTTGAAATGGTTTCTGCTTTGAGCCCTTTGAACAGGTTTTTAACAGCTGTTTTTGTATCAATCCCTTCCCGCAGAACGCCTTTATCAGCCAATTGGTTTGTTTTCATCCGGCTGCGCATCTTTTCAAAGGCGCTCACCAGCTCGTTCAATGTCAATGGGGTGGTTTCTGAAGCTTTAACATCAAGTCCCAGCTGTTTGACCAAAGGGGTATACAGATCATTTTCCCCATTCGCCTGATATTGGGTGTGGGTAATAAAGGCCTGCTTTTGAAGATGTTGAAGCTTTTCAATAATGACATCCAGGCGGATCCCTTTTTCACCTTTGTCTGATGCCAAAAGCATTTCCTGTATTTTATCTTCCGGGATGTTCAAGACATTGAAGAGGGATTCCAGCGCCGGCAGAGCGGATATTTCAAGATATTGATCCGGGTCTGGTTCATCATCCGTGGAATCGTCGAC
>JBNKNP010000260.1:0-25834 GCA_050293905.1 Desulfobacteraceae bacterium
TGTAAAAAACAAAGTCAAAAAATCAGAACGTTCTTCCCGGAACAACAATCTTTGGAGCACCGGTGTTTTTTCGCTGTTCTTCTCTTTGTTTAAATTTTTCCACGATTTTCCGGGCTTCTCCTTCCATCACCTGCGGAAAAATATCAATGGCCTCTTCAAGTGTTTTGGCCGGAAGCGGGGCCTGCATGGGCACAGGACCCTGGGGAGTGCTCAGGTTTGACCGTCCGTAAAACAGGGAATCCCGGCTGTTGTCCGGCGATCCGTCAAGCGTCACCGGCACAAACCGCTGTATATTGGCGACCTTTAAATCGGTCAAAGATTCTTCACGATAGAGGTTGTTTTTATCCATTTCAAATTTTGACTTGCCGGACTGTCCGCCGTTACTGGGCATGATATCTCTCCATTATTTAATATTAAAAAAGAATCCAAAGCACACGGGCACTGGAATCCTTTGCGTTTTTTAACCTGTTTGCTCACTGACCGCAAGTTTAAATCGATTTTTCCATGCAGATCTGCTGTTTAAGCATGCAGCAGGCAATCCGGTATAAGGGATGATTATTTTTATCATAAGATAGATTTTCAGGCTGGATCATTTTGTTCATCACACAGCCTTCAGGAATATTGAGCTTGAACAGATCCTGTTCGTTGATTTTCGGAGTGGGCACAAGAACATTATTGCGAATCTCATAGGAATGAAGTGCAAAATCTTCACAAACCGGGCACTTGTAAACCCGGCCGTTGGGAAAGACAAAATAATTGTCCGCCACATTGCCGGCACATTCAAAAGGGTCTTCCGCATCCAGGAACACCTTGGGGTAGGTAACCGGAATCCCCTGCTTTGCAATCGTTTCAGCGACTCGGGGTATGATTTCAAGCCAAATGGCTTTGTTTACCGGGGCCACAGCGGGTCTGCCAAAAGAATCCTTACCGCCGGCCGGCAGGTGTGAGGCTTCTCCTCTCATGCCGATGACCTGGATAAAAAAATGTTTGATCCCCAGTTCCCGGACCAGATCAGGCATCAATTCCAGCTCATGGATATTCATATCAGATACCGTATAGATCATGGAGCAGGAAAATTGCCTGGAAACCGCCTGGCCGATGCCGTTCATCACAGTATCGTAGCAGCCTTCCCCCCGGATGCGGTCATTGGTCTGCCGGGTGGCGCCGTCCAGGGAAAAGGACAGAAAATCAATATCATCCGGGCTGATTTTATCCAGGATATTGTGGAACAGATACCCGTTGCTGTCAATGGTGACGGATTTAAACCCCATTTCTCTGGCAGCCACGACCATTTGACCTAAATCAGGATGAAGCGTGGGCTCCCCGCCCAGAATCACCAGGTTGGTCCGGGGAGCTTTTTCCTTGAACAGGTTCAGCCAGTTTTGAATGGTCTCGATATCCAGAATCTGTTTTCCATGCTGTTCCGGATTGATATAACAATGGGCGCAGGACAAATTGCATTTGGTTAAAATATGGAAAAAAAGATTACTGGAATCTTTTGAAAAAGCAACGGTCTGTTTCTGCATTTTACCCCATGCACTGCTTGGTGAAATTCGGATCAAAGGGAATTGGATAGGATCCGTCAAAGCAGGCTTTACAGAAGCTTAACTCGGGATTTTTCACGCCGGATGCCTCCATCATGCCTTTTATTGACAGATAGTGCAGGGAATCGAGTTCCAGATAATCTCTAAGTTCATCAACGGATTTCTGGGCTACAATTAATTCTCCTTTGGAGGAAAAATCAATTCCGTAATAACAGGGAAAACGGTGGGGCGGGCAGGAGATACGCATATGCACTTTTTTCACCCCAAGCTCACGTAGGGCCCTGACACGGGTTTTGGCTGTGGTTCCCCGGATAATTGAATCTTCGATTATAATAATATCTTTTCCTTTTATCAGTTCCCGGACCGGGTTCAATTTGACCCGGACGGCAAAATCCCGCATGGACTGAGTGGGCTGGATAAAGCTTCTTCCCACATAATGGTTACGGATCATACCCATTTCAAAGGGAATGCCCGATTCCCTTGCATACCCGATGGCGGCATAATTGCCGGAATCCGGAAACGGCATGACGAGATCAGCTTCCACGTGGGATTCCTGGGCAAGTCTTCTTCCATGGGCTTTTCGCATCTCATAGACATTTTTGCCGTCAATGGTGGAGTCGGGCCGCGCAAAATAGATATATTCAAAAATACACAGGGATTTATGCTTGGCCGCCTTTGGATGCCGGATGGATTTTATCCCGTCCTCATTAATAATGACGATCTCACCCGGGTCCAGCTCCCTGATGAACTCGGCCTGGACCAGGTCAAAGGCGCAGGTTTCAGAGGCCAGGACATAATGGCCGTTGAGCTTGCCCAGGGCCAGGGGCCGGAATCCGTTGGGATCTTTCATTCCGATGATCTCACCTTTGCAGGTCAACAAAATCATGGAATAGGCCCCTTCAATTTTTGAGACTGCTTTTAAAATTGCGGTTTCATAATCTCCGCTGACCAGGTTTTTAATGAACATGTGCAAAAACACTTCAGAATCCATGGTGGTCTGAAAAATAGATCCCTGTTCTTCAAGTTCGGCTCTCAGGATATGGGCATTGACCAGGTTGCCGTTGTGGGCCAGGGCATAGGATCGATGCCGGTGATTAACCAGAAAAGGCTGGGCATTGGCGATAACCGAATCCCCGGTGGTTGAATACCGGACATGACCGATGGCGGAGCCGCCCTCGATACGTGCCAAATCTTCCATGTTAAAAACGTCCGGAACCAGTCCCATGCCCTTGTGGGAAAATATTTTATCATTTTCTCCTCTGTTGACCGAAATGCCGGCGCTTTCCTGTCCCCGGTGCTGGAGGGCATACAGCCCGAAATAGGTTATTGTGGCAGCTTCCGGATGCCGGTAAAGCCCGAACACACCGCATTCATCTTTTGGCCGCTCGCTGTCGGTCATGATGGAGTCTGTTAATTTATAATTATTCATGGATATTTTCCTGATGATAGGCCTGTATCGGCTTGACACTGAGCCCTTCCTGGTTAAGGGCCATGATGGCCTTGCAAATGGCTTTTGTCCCGTCTGTTGTAGTAGCGTAGGGAATTTTATATTTTATGGCAGCTCTTCTTATATCAAAGCCGTCCTGTTTGGTCTGGGTGGATGATCCTGTATTCAGGATCAATTGTATTTCATTGTTGGTGACTGCATCCACAACATGGGGCCGTCCTGCGGAAACTTTTTTCACCATTTGAGCGGGAACCTCGTTCTCTTCAAGAAATTGTGCGGTTCCCCGGGTGGCCATGATGGTAAATCCCATACCGTGAAAGTCCCTGGCAACCGGGAGAGCAGCCTGTTTATCCTTATCCTGGACACTGATAAAGACCGTGCCCCGGGTTGGCAGTTTCTGACCGGCAGCAAACTGGGCCTTTGCCACGGCAGCACCCAGGTCTTTGTCAATTCCCATGACTTCTCCGGTGGATTTCATTTCCGGTCCCAGCACCGGATCAACTTTGTCAAACCGGTCAAAGGGCATTACCGCTTCTTTTACGCAATAATACGGCGGTATCACTTCCTTTGTCAGCCCCACCTCGGCCAGGGTCTTGCCCAGCATGATCTTTGTGGCAAGCTTGGCTAAAGGAACACCGATGGCTTTGGAAACAAAGGGGATGGTACGCGACGCCCTGGGATTGACTTCAATGATATACACTGTGTCGTTCATGATGCCGAACTGGATGTTCATCAATCCTTTAACATTCAATTCCTTGGCAATGGCCTGGGCAGCCTGTCTCATCTCATCGATATGCTCCTTTTTAATGGAGTACGGCGGCAGCACACAGGCAGAGTCTCCGGAATGGATCCCTGCCTCTTCAATATGTTCCATCATACCGCCGATAATTGTTGTTTCCCCGTCGGAAATGGCATCCACATCCAGCTCAAAGGCCTCCTCAAGAAATTTATCGATCAGGACGGGTTTATCCGGTGAGGCCTGGACAGCCAGGTCAAAATATTCTTCCAGATCACTTTCATCGTAAACGATTTTCATGGCCCGGCCGCCCAGGACAAAAGAGGGGCGGACCATGACCGGATATCCGATATCCCTGGCCACTGTTTTGGCTTCTTCATAAGAAAAAGCAATACCGTTATCGGGCTGGCGCAGCCCAAGTTTATTGAGCATCTCCTGGAACAGATCCCGGTCTTCGGCCCGGTCAATGCTCTCCGGGCTGGTCCCGATGATGGGGACGCCTGCTTTTTGAAGATCCGTGGCCAGGTTCAGCGGGGTCTGGCCGCCGAACTGGACAATCACGCCAAAGGGCTTTTCCTTTTCAACAATATGGAGGACATCTTCACGGGTCAACGGCTCAAAATAGAGTTTATCAGACGTGTCATAGTCGGTTGACACGGTTTCCGGATTGGAGTTGACCATGATGGATTCCACGCCTTCTTCCCTTAAAGCAAAGGAGGCATGGACACAGCAGTAGTCGAATTCAATGCCCTGGCCGATCCGGTTGGGGCCGCCGCCCAGAATGATCACTTTTTTCTTATCCGACACCCTGGCTTCGCATTCGTTTTCATAGGTGGAGTAATAATAGGGGGTTTTTGCCTGGAATTCAGCAGCGCAGGTGTCGACCAGCTTATAAACCGGGACAATGCCAAGATCTTTTCTGTTTTGTTCAACCTGTTTGTCGGTCAGGCCGGCAAGATAAGCCAGTTGTTTATCGGAGAAGCCGTATTTTTTGGCCTTTTCAAAGAGATCCTTTGGAATATCTTTGCCTGCCAGTTTTATCTGCTTTTCCAGATCCACAATCTGTTTCATCTGGTTGAGAAACCACGGATCAATGCCGGTCATTTCATAGATCATGGTAATGGGCATGCCGTGTTCAATGGCATATTTCAAATAAAAGAGCCGCTGGGAATTGGGCGTGGACAGCTTGTATTCCAGTTCATTTCCCGCTACGCTGCCGGGCGCAGGATCTTTTCCGTCCGCCCCGAATCCGGCCCGGCCGATTTCAAGGGAACGCAGCCCTTTTTGAAAGGCCTCCTTAAATGTCCGGCCGATGGACATGGTTTCCCCGACCGACTTCATGGCCGTGGTCAGGATATCATCGGTTTCCGGAAATTTTTCAAAGGTCCATCTGGGGATTTTCACCACGCAGTAATCAATGGACGGCTCAAAACAGGCCATGGTTTCACCGGTGATATCATTGGGGATTTCATCCAGAGTAAATCCCACAGCCAGTTTGGCGGCAATTTTTGCAATGGGAAACCCCGTGGCCTTGGAAGCAAGGGCGGAGCTTCTGGATACCCTGGGATTCATTTCAACAACAATGATTTCCCCGTCCACGGGATTCACGGCAAACTGAACATTTGATCCGCCCGTGTCCACGCCGATCTCTCTCATGATGGCCAGGGAAGCATCCCGAAGTTTCTGGTATTCTTTGTCCGAAAGGGTCTGGGCCGGGGCCACGGTGATGGAATCCCCGGTATGAACTCCCATGGCGTCCACATTTTCAATGGAGCAGACAATCACAACATTGTCGGCATGGTCCCGCATGACCTCCAGCTCGTATTCTTTCCAGCCCAGCACCGATTCTTCAAGCATGACCTGGGTAATGAGGCTTGCATCAAGTCCGGCTTTGGCCAGGCGGTTGAGTTCTTCCATATTATAGGCAACCCCGCCGCCGGTTCCGCCCAGGGTGAAGCTTGGCCGGACAATAATGGGAAAACCGATCTCTTCGGATACGGCTTCAACCTCGAGCATATTGTGGGCAAACCCGCTTTGAGGAATCCGAAGGCCGATTTTATTCATGGCATTACGGAAAAGTTCCCGGTCTTCAGCTTTGTTTATGGCCTCAACAGAGGCACCGATCATTTCCACATTGTATTTTTCCAGAATCCCGGTGCCGGCGGCTTCAATGGCCGTGTTTAAGCCTGTCTGGCCGCCCAGGGTGGGCAGCAGGGCATCAGGTCTTTCTATTTCAATAACCTTGCACACGGTTTCAGGGGTGACCGGCTCAATATAAACCCGGTCTGCGGTTTCAGGATCGGTCATGATGGTGGCTGGATTTGAATTGATTAAAACAACTTCAAATCCTTCTTCTTTTAAAGCCTTGCAGGCCTGGGTACCGGAATAGTCAAACTCGCAGGCCTGGCTGATGATAATGGGACCGGCGCCGATGATCAGAATTTTTTTTATATCTTCACGCTTTGGCATCTTGAATCACTTTTGCAAACTGGTTAAAAAGATAGGCGGCATCATGGGGACCAGGGGAGGCTTCAGGATGATACTGCACGGCAAAAACCTTCTGGGCATCATTTTTAAGCCCCTCTAGAGAGTCTTCGTTCAGGTTGATATGGGTCATGGAAGAAAAATCTTTCCCAATGGTATTTAAATCCACGGCAAACCCGTGATTCTGGGAGGTGATTTCCACTTTGTTGGTGGACAGGTTTTTCACCGGCTGGTTCCCCCCCCTGTGCCCGAATTTGATTTTCATTGTTTTTCCGCCCATGGCAATGCCCAGAAGCTGCATCCCGAGACAGATCCCGAAGATGGGTACCGTGCCCAGCAGCGCTTTAATGGTCGCAACCTCATCAATCAGCGGTTCCGGGTCGCCAGGACCGTTGGATAGAAAAATTCCGTCCGGTTTCATGGCCAGGATGTCGGATGGATCTGTTTTGGCCGGCACGACAATCACCTCGCACCCCGCTGTTTCAAGGCATCTGATAATATTGTATTTAATGCCGAAATCAAGGGCCACCACGGAATGTTTTTCTCCCTTCCGGCGCCAGATATCCGGATCTGCCAGCCGGTCCGTTTCCATGTAATCCGGCTGGTTGTCTTTCCAGAAATACGGTTTTTTAGTGGTCACATATTTCACAAGGTCGCTGCCCTGCATGGAGGGAATGGCTTTTGCCTTTTCCACCAGGGAATCCGGATCCAGGTCTGATGTGGAAATGATGGCCCGCATGGCCCCGGAATTTCTGATATGCCGGGTCAATGCACGGGTATCTAAATCTTCAATTCCCAGGACATGGCTTTTTATCAGATAATCGGCAAGGGTCCCTGTTGACCTGAAGTTGCTGGGAAAGTCCTGGTATTCTTTGACAATAAATGCCGATACATGGATTCGGTCTGACTCAATATCCTCCGGACAGACACCGTAATTGCCGATCAGAGGATAGGTCATGGTGACCATCTGACCGTAATAGGACGGGTCAGTTAAAATTTCCTGGTATCCTGTCATGCTGGTATTAAAGACGACTTCTCCTGTTGCTTCTCCCGGGCCTGTAAAACTGCGGCACGGGAAAATTCTGCCGTCTTCAAGCGCTAGTATTGCTTTCATATATTCTTACACCTGTTTACCATTGTGTTGGTATAAATTGCCTGATCCATAACCGGGCCGGACCCGGATCATTTTTCATGCGCGCATAAACCGATTAAATCGGACCTATCTAAATAGCACAAATCAAGTGATTTTGGCAAGTTACTTATTGCCCGTCACCGTGACTTCCACGATTCGTCTCCCGGCGTGGCTGTCATGGTTGATGACCATGATCTGCTGCCAGGTTCCCAGCCTCCAGGTTCAGCGATTGGTTTTTTTTGTTCTTTTGGCTTTGATAATAAGAGCTTGCTTCATTGGTTATCACCCGATTTATCGTTGACAGATTATTTCAGTTCAAATTCCATCAGACAGACTTCAAAAGGAAGATGTGGGAAACTTTTTGTCTGTGTTTCAACAAATCCAAGCTTTTTATACCATTCTTTCAATTCAGTTTGTTTTGCAATAATGCCAATGCCGACCTTGATAGATCCTTTTAATGCGGCATAGTCCATGGCATGTTGAACCAAGCTGATACCATAATGTTTTCCTCTCTCTTCAGGGAGAACTGATAAACGTTCAAGGTAACAAATATCAACATCCGGGCGTTCAACACCGATACAACCGACTGGATTTTGATCAGAATATAGAATAAAATACTGAACTCCCCTTGAAATGTCTGCTTCAATCCATGATGATGTACAATTTGATGGATGCTTTGGACAATTATCCTTTGTTAAAGAAAATCGAATTGCTACATCGTGAAATGAATCACGAATGATTTTCACAATAACATCACTATCTTTAATCGTAGCTCTTTTAATCATAATGGTTCATTTATTTATTCAGTCATCCCCTCTATGGTTGTTAACACAAGCCGTCGAGTTCAGCGACTGGTTAAAAAGCTTATTTAAATGCAGGCTTGGTTACAATAAAAAGACCTGCAGCAATCAACGCCCAAAATATTACAGCAATAGGGATAATGATTTCTTTTGGTCCGGTCCCCGGAAAATAATCAAACGCGACACCCAATATTAGCCATAAAGGACTCAAGAAAATATAAGCTAAAAATATGTACCATATACGCTTATTTCTGAAAAATAGTCCCACACCGATAATGAACAAAAAAATCGTAGTTGCGATAAAGAAACTCTTTTTAATTCCATCTGGTATAAATGGCGCCGGGAATTGAATAAGCTGATCAACCGGCCAAGTGAGAAAAATATAAAAAAGCAAACATGCTTGGATGATAAAAAAGCAAGCTAAAGGTCGAACGCTTGTTCTAAACGCCTTTTCCGGTGTTGAAATGTTGAAGAGCTCCAAATGTGTCTCCTATGGTTTGGCTTTTTAATGGCCGAGCTAACGGGCCGGGCCACAGATCTTGAAAAAAGCGGCTGAGCTGCTCGCGGTCCCGTCCAGTGATGGGTTACATTTCATATTATTGGCGTTATTACTATTTTATATTCTTTTTTTGAAAGTTCTGCCCTTGAAAAAGTTATTCTTTCTGGGAAATAGCGTCTCACTTCTATGATTTCTTCTGTTTTTACTTCTTTTCCAAAAATTATTTTATTCACAGCAAGAGGCCCATAACTCAAGTGACCTACCATTGGAGAAAAATCTTCGTATCGTCCAGGTTTAGGGCGAACTAAAAATCTGATTTCAGATTCTTCTTGGAAGATCTTATGTTTTGTCGCAAAATATTTGATATATTCTTCCTCATCAGCCACTAAAATTTTATCTTGATGGACGATAGGAATAATTGGACGACATTTTGGGATATAATTTACTGTACAGCAATATAGCCAACCTTGGCTATTCTCTTTCTTTGAAACAGATTCAATTAATCCTGAAATTAAATTATCTCTATTAAATTCTATGCAAACTCCTTTTAAAGCCTTGGCATAAAAAGACCATAGATGAAGACTATCCTTTTTTGTGGATAAACAGCAGATTCCTGTGTTTTTTAATTCGGCTTTACAAGCATCCTCAAAATTTTTTTCAAAATTCGAGACTAAAAGGGGTTCGTATGGATCATTGAATGCATTCGGACTATTAAAAAATAGGCTGTTTTTAGAAATAGAATCAAAAAAATATTCATTCAGTTCAGAGTATTTATATAATTTTCTTGGAATATTTTTTTTTGATGGATATTTGACGTAATCACGCATGGTTGTCTTCCATTTATATCTGTCTCTAAATTAGAAACTGCATTGAAATGTAACCATTTATTATCATGTCTGCTTGCCCTGATAACTTGTAAAATATGTTAAAATCGAGTAAAGTCACCTTGTGTAATTATCTATGACAGGAGACTTGTTCATGTCAAGGCCAAAAGAAAAAATACTGCTGGACCAAGTTCGGGAAACCATGCGGGAGAAGCATTATTCCATACATACGGAACGAACCTATTGCGATTGGATCAAAAGATATATTGCGTTTCATAATATGGGTTCAAGGGCAGATTTAAATCATGGGGAAAAGAAGATTGAACAGTTTTTAAGCTGGCTTGCCATTGAAAAAAATGTTTCACCGTCAACTCAAAATCAGGCCATGAATGCATTGATTTTTTTGTATAAAACAATTTTAAAAAGGCCTTTAACCGGTGAGATAAATGCTGTTCGGTCTCAAAAAAAACCCAGTGTTCCGGTTGTGATGACTCGAGATGAAGTCCGTAATGTTTTAAATATGATGGCAGGTACGCCTCAACTGGTTGCAAAAATTTTATATGGCTGCGGACTGCGCATTACGGAAGCCATAAGGCTTAGGGTACAGGATATTGACTATGAAATGAAACAGGTCATTGTCCGGTCGGGCAAGGGGGTAAAAGACCGGGTATCCACTTTCCCTGCAGCCTTAATCCCTTTAATTGAGAACCACCTGGTTACGGTTAAGACCTGGCATGAACAGGATCTGCTGCAGGGTTTTGGCGAGGTTTATCTACCCTATGCGCTGTCGCGTAAATATTCCCATGCTGCCAAAGAATGGAATTGGCAATATGTTTTTCCTTCAAAAAATCTGTCCACAGATCCCCGGAGTCAAAAAACACGGCGGCATCATGTTGACCCAAGCGTTATAAACAAAGCGATTAAATCAGCGGTTAAAAAACTGGGAATTCAAAAAAAGATTACTTCCCATTCGTTTCGGCATAGTTTTGCGACACACCTTCTGGAAAGAGGGATCGATATCCGGACGATCCAGGCTCTGCTGGGGCATAGCAGTGTTTCAACGACCATGATTTATACCCATGTTCTTCAACAAGGCGGTCATGGTGTGGCCAGTCCCCTGGATGATTTATAACTGCTGCCCGTCACCGTGACTTCCACGATTCGTTTTCTGGCATGGTTGTCATGGTTGATGACCACGATCTGCTGCCAGGTTCCCAGCCGTGTTTTTCCATCCCGGACCGGCACCACAATGGACGGTCCGATGATGGCGGCCTGGACATGGGAATGACCATTGCCGTCGTGCCAGGCCAGTTCATGTTCATAAACACCATCCGGCGGTGCCAGCCGGTTGACAGCCGCCTTCAGATCCTGAACCACACCGGGTTCAAACTCAATTGTGGTGATTGATCCGGTGGAGCCCACAGCGGTGATATGGGCCGTACCATTCTGTATCCCGGATGTTTTAATAATGGTTTCCACTTCAAAAGAAATGTCATTGATGCCCGGTCCGGATTCCTGGTTCAACATAACCGTATCAAAATAAATTTGTAATTCACTCATTTTTTTCTCCTGAAAACGGATAAATAGATGACAGCCCTGCTTATTAAATATCGTTATTTTGACGAAATAAAAATGTTTTTTTAAAACAATGGCCCTTTCACTTAAATTTAATATAAATTTTCTTTTAATATCAATTGGTTAAACCAACACACCCTAATGGCACAATTTTTGTAACAATTTTTTCTAAAGAATTAAAACAAATCCAAATATTAAACCTGGATGATTAAAAAACTGGAGAAAAATGGATATGATCGCTGAAACAGACACAACTCCTTCTCTGGAAGATTTTTACAGTGCAGAGTTTCAACTGAATCAGTCTAACATCATGTATCAGTTCAAACTTCGCAAAAGCCGGACCGAACCCATGTTCGCCATTGTTAAAGAAGGATCAAAAGCATTGGAAAACATCAAAGAAGGGGATGTTATCAACATGTGGTATCACTGCACGGATAAATCCATCCCCGCACAATCCCGGCAGACCCGCATCAAATATATCTGCAAAGACAGTTCAACCGGGTTTAAAAATCATTTTGTTGTCGGACTTGCATGGTCTTGAAAACCGAATCGCATCGTGTCTTGATATAATCTGTTGTCAATATTATGATAGGGCTTTTAACCTGTAATCTTAGGCAGGCTGATGAATCCTAACTTAATTGACACTGTTTTTCCCCATCTTGAGCCCGGGCACGCAAAAACCATTCAGACCCGGCTGACCGCGTTGTATGAACGTATTGATGAGCAGAAGATAGAAATTGCTATTCCTGAAACGCTTGAACCTCACTTAATCAAAGCCTTTTTTTTCAGTGAGTATATCTGGGAAGGCCTCACGCGGAACCCATTGATTTTAAAAAAGTTAATAGAATCAAAAGATCTGTTCACCCCCTATTCTTCACACACGGTAAAAGATAAGCTGAACAAAAAACTTGAAAACAATTCAGATCCGTCTGCGGTAAAGGACATTCTTGTACAGACCAAATTATATGAAACCATCCGGACGGCCTGGCGGGACCTGACCCGTGCAGCTCCGCTTGAAGAAACGCTTGAAGACCTTTCCTGTCTGGCAGATGTTATTGTTCAGTCTGCCGTCACCTATCTTTACGACCAGGTCAGCCTGACCCACGGCGTGCCTGTGGATGAAAAGGGGAATGTTCAACAGCTTATCGTTCTGGGGATGGGCAAGCTGGGAGCAGGAGAACTCAATTTTTCCTCGGACATTGACCTGATTTTTGTCTATGGGAAAGAAGGAAACACCAATGGGCAGCGGGTGATTTCCAATGGAGAATTTTTCACCAGACTCTGCCGTAATTTTGTAAATTTTTTTTCTACTTCGTCCAATGAAATAAATTTTTACCGGGTGGATACACGGCTGCGGCCTTTTGGCGACGGCGGCCCACTGGTAATGGGCAGTCTTGCGTTTGAAGAATATTACCAGGCCCAGGGCCGGGAATGGGAACGATACGCCATGATCAAGGCCAGGCCCATTGCCGGGGACATCCAGGCCGGTTACCGGTTATTAAAAAATTTAAATTCTTTTATTTATAGACGGTATTTTGATTACGGCTCCTTTGATTCTTTCAGGGACATGAAACAGAGAATCGCACTGCAGGTAAGAAACAAGCGATTGAAAAACAATATCAAGCTGGGGGCCGGCGGCATCCGCGAAATCGAATTTTTCGGTCAATTGTTCCAGCTGATCCGCGGCGGGGTTGAGCCAAAATTCCAGGAAAGAAAAATTTTAAAGGTACTGGACCTGCTGCTGACCCAACACTGTATTGATAAATCAACCCACAAAGAGCTCAAACAGGCCTATATTTTTCTGCGGATGGTTGAAAACCGACTCCAGGCCTACTCAGACCGCCAGACCCATGATATTCCGCAAAACGAGGGTCAACAAGCCGTCCTGGCCCGGTCCATGGGATATGATACATGGAAAGCATTCAGCATGGATTTAGACCATCATATGCACCGGGTTCACACGCATTTCAGCCAGCTGCTGGTGACAAAGGACCAGGAACAGACGGATCCGGCCCTGGCAGAGCTCAAAGAAATGTGGGCAAATATCAACGATCCCCAGTTTACAGCCAATCCCATTAAAATCGGCGGTTTCAAAGAACCTGAAAAAGTCCTGGCACTGCTCAGATTCCTGGAAGCCCATCCCAATACCAGAAAGATGACGCCCCATGGACGCAAAAGACTGGCCAGGCTGGTTCCCAGTCTGGTAAAAAAAGTGGGAGAGCAAAAAGATCCGGACCGGATCCTGATTAAATTAATTGATCTGATCATTGCCATTGAACGGCGGACCTGTTACCTGTCCTTGCTGGCGGAAAACAACAGCGCCCTGGACACGCTGATCACACTGGCCCGGAAGAGCCCCTGGATCATTAGATTTCTTTCCGGACACCCGGCACTGCTTGACGAATTGCTGCAGCCGGACACACTTTATTCTCCCCCGGATAAAGCCGCCCTTGAGCAGGAAATGGCAGGGCGCATGGCCGGGATATCGCAGGCTGACTATGAAATTTTACTTGAAGAACTCTGCGTTTTCCGTCAGGTGAATATGCTCAGGGTCGCTGCAGCGGATATCAGCGGAAACTATCCCTTAATGAAGGTCAGCGATCATTTGACCTATATTGCCGAGACGGTTCTTTCCCAGGTGCTTGCCGTCTGCTGGGACATTATGACCCAAAAGTACGGCCTCCCGGAAAATATCGAAAAAAATGATATTGCCCATTGCGGTTTTGCCATTGTGGCCTATGGCAAAGTGGGCGGATTTGAGATGGGGTATAAATCAGACATTGATCTTGTTTTCCTGCATAAAGGAAAAGGTGGGCTCACCCGGGGACAGGGAAAAGGTGTGGACCCGACCACGTTTTATTCAAATATCGGCCAGCGGATTATCCACGCGCTGACCATGCATACACCGGCAGGCACCCTGTACGGTGCGGATATGCGACTGCGGCCGGGTGGCTCATCCGGAATGATTGTCTCCCATATTGACTCGTATAAAGACTATATGAAAAATGAAGCATGGACATGGGAGCTTCAGGCACTCATCCGGGCCAGACCGGTGGCCGGGGACAAACAGCTTTGCTCGCAGTTTAACCGGATTCGAAAACAGCTTCTAACGCAAAAGCGTGATGCTATCGAGCTCAAAGCCCAAGTTTGTGACATGCGGGAAAGAATGCGGGCCCAGCGCCTGGGCAGTACACACCCTGACGGCCCAAAAGGGGGAATTGACTTAAAGCAGTCCCAGGGCGGGATTGTGGATATCGAGTTTCTGGTTCAATATTTGATTTTAAAACATGCCCATGAGTTTCCGGACATCATTAAATGGACGGATAATATCCGGCTGCTGGAAAGCCTTGAAACCCATGCCATCATATCCGCCTGTCAAAGAGAACAGCTTCAAAAGGCCTATATTGTGATGCGGCAGGCCATTCACCACTTAAATCTTAAGGAAAAAAGCCTGAACGTTTCAGATGATAAGTTCAAAGAAAACAGACAGCAGGTGAGACGGATTTATGATCTTTTTCTTGTAAACCGTCCTTGACCTGAATGTTAAAATTATCTATGAGTAAGAAGTTAGATGGCCTTTCTTCAACAGGAAAAACAAAAATGACTTTCAAAAAGCAGCTTATGTTTTTGCCGGCACTTTTTCTTCTGGCCGCAGGGGTGCTCCTTTTCCCGGTGCAACCGGCAAGACCGGATCCGGGGAATCAAAAAGTTTATGTCGTCCCGATATCCGGAACAGTGGAACCGGGAATGGCTGCGTATGTTAAACGGGTGCTTGAAGATCTTAAGGACAAAGACGACGGAGTTATTGTGTTTAAAATGGACACTTTTGGCGGGCGGGTGGATGCTGCCCTGGATATTGTGGATGCCATTTCCAATATTCCGAAAATGAAAACCGTCTCCTGGGTGGAAAAACGTGCCATTTCAGCCGGAGCCCTGATTGCCCTGTCATCAGGCAGACTGTTCATGAAAGAAAATACCATTATCGGTGACTGTGCCCCTATTATCCAGAGCAAGGAAGGCATGGAAATGGCCGGTGAGAAGATCCAGACCGTTCTCCGGGCCAGGTTCCGGGCCCTGGCCAAAAAGAACAATTATCCCGTGGTGCTGGCTGAATCCATGGTATCGATAGATATGGAAGTTTACGAAGTAGTCATGAACAATGGAAACCAGAACGGCGAAAAACAATTTATCAGCAAAAAAGCGTATGATGACCTGACCGATGATCAGAAACAAAAGATTCGTTCAAAAAAAACCATCGTAGCCAAAGGGGAGCTGCTGACCATGGATGACAAGGAAGCGGCTGAATGGAAATTTTCCCAAAAGAGCCTGGAAAATATTGAGGCTCTCTATCCTCTTTTGGGAATCACGGCCGCTGATGTCACCACCATTGAAGAATCCTGGTCTGAAAACCTGGTCCGGTTTTTACAGCCGTTTTTACCAATATTAATGCTGATTGGCATCGGGGCGGTTTACCTGGAGATAAAGGCCCCGGGATTCGGCATTTTCGGCATTACGGGTATTGTCTGCCTGGGACTGGTCTTTTTTAACCAGTACCTTGCAGGCCTTGCCGATTATACCGAACTCCTGCTGCTGCTCATCGGCATCCTGCTCCTTGGGGTGGAGGTTTTTGTCCTGCCCGGATTCGGTGTGGCCGGCATTTCAGCGCTTTTGTTCCTGGCCGCAGGTCTTGTGCTTTCTTTCCAGGGATTTGTACTTCCCGACCCGGCCCTGCCCTGGGAAGGCCGGCTGCTCATGATCAATCTTGCCCAGGTTCTGGGGTCTTTTTTACTGGCCTTTATTCTATCTCTTTTCATGATCCGGTTTATTCTTCCCCAGATGTCCAAAGTGATAAAAGGGCCCTATCTGTCTGCAACCCTTTCCCAGTCCCATGTGGATTCCGACGGAAAGCCTTTTGTACAGCCCGGAGATCAAGGCAGAACTCTGTCCACTTTGAGGCCTGCCGGCAAAGTGATGATCGGTACTAAAAAAATTGATGCCATTGCAAGAGGCGAGTTCATAGCACCGGATCAGCCGGTGATCGTGGACCGGATTGAGTCCAACCGGGTGATTGTCAAACCCGCGGAAACTGAAAAACAAGGATAAGACTATGAAATTGTATATCTTTCCCATCCTGCTGCAGATCATTGGTCTCCTTGTGGTTCTGGCTGAAATATTTATTCCGTCCTTTGGAATTTTAACCCTGATTGCGCTGGGAATATTCTTTTATTCACTGTATCTGGTGTTCACCACCATATCCGACACCGCCGGAATGATTTTTACCGGTCTGGACGTGATTCTTCTGCCCGCCTTTGTATGGGCTGGTATACAGGCCCTGGCCAGATCAAACCTGTCCTTGAAACGCGAACTGTCTAAAGACGACGGGGTGGCTGCCCAGGCAAAGGATATGCAGGCGTATGTGAATATGAAGGGACACGCTGTCACGGATCTTCGGCCGGCAGGCATGGCCCGGATCGGATCTGACCGGCTTGATGTGGTCACGGACGGCGAGTATGTTGATGCAGGAACACCCGTAATTGTGACCGAAGTCACCGGTAACCGGATTATTGTTGAAAAAACCATATAAAAAGAAAGAGAGGGACCCATGCCTATAACGCTCGTTTTAATCATCATTGCAGGAATTGTCGGACTGGTATTGTTTTACTTTATCTTTTCATATTTGGCCCTGTGGGTCCAGGCGCTGGTATCCGGCGCCAAGGTCGGCCTGGTCAATATCATTTTTATGCGGTTTAGAAAAGTGCCCCCCAAATTGATCGTGGAATCAAAAATCATGGCGGTCAAAGCCGGGATTGATATCCCCACGGACAGTCTTGAATCCCATTTTCTGGCCGGCGGGAATGTCAGCCGGGTTGTCCAGGCCCTGATTGCGGCAGACAAGGCCAATATCGATCTGACCTTCAACCGCAGTGTCGCCATTGACCTTGCCGGGCGGGATGTGCTTGAAGCGGTCCAGATGTCGGTCAATCCAAAAGTGATTGAAACCCCGCTGGTGGCAGCCATGGCCAAGGACGGGATCCAGCTTAAAGCCATTTCCAGGGTGACGGTAAGAGCCAATATTGACCGCCTGGTGGGCGGGGCCGGTGCGGAAACCATCCTGGCCAGGGTTGGTGAAGGAATTGTCACCACCATTGGTTCGGCAAGAACCCATAAAGAAGTGCTTGAAAATCCGGATATGATATCCAAAACAGTGCTGACAAAAGGACTGGATGCCGGAACCGCTTACGAAATCCTCTCCATTGATATTGCCGATGTGGATGTTGGAAAAAATATTGGGGCGGAACTTGAAACCGACCGGGCTGAGGCAGATAAAAAAATCGCCCAGGCTAAAGCCGAAGAAAAGAGGGCCATGGCCTATGCCCAGGAACAGGAAATGAAAGCCCGGGTACAGGAAATGCGGGCCAAGGTTGTGGAAGCCGAAGCCCAGGTGCCGCTGGCAATGGCCGAGGCATTCAGACAGGGAAACCTGGGAATAATGGATTATTATAAAATGCAGAATATTTCAGCAGATACCAAGATGAGAGACCAGATTGCAACCCCTGAACCTGGACCTGGACCTGGAGAAAAATAAATTAACATATCTCTTCCGGCAGGGTTGATCCCTGCCGGAAAGACCGGAGGACGGTTCAATGGACTTTGATACAATTTTTTTTCTGTTTCTTTTTTTCTTTTTTATTTTACCCCAGCTGTTAAAGCTGTTGAAATTGAAAAAAAAACCTGCAAAAGGGAAAAAACCGACCCTGGTGGACAGGATTGGTGAACGGCTGCGAAAAGTAGCACAGGAAATTGAAGCGCAGAGAAAACAATATCAAAACGCTGGTACGGATATGGCGCCCGATATGACACCCAGGGATATCTGGCAGGTATTGGCAGGAGAAGAAGCGCCTGTAGTTAAAGAACCTGTCCCGGAAGAAATACCGCAACCGGCTCAACAAACGGATATCCGGATCCCTGAAATTCCCAGACCTGAAAAAAAATCTCAAGCCCCTCCCAGACCGGCAGAACCGCCCGGACATTCTGTCCGGAAAAGAGCGGCTATACAAAAAAAAACAGCCCCTTGCCGATATCGAACCCGGGCCCTTCAGAATGCCGTTGTCTGGTCGGAAATCCTTGGAAAACCGGTCAGCCTTCGGTAAGACAACCCAAATGTCAGGCCGTTAATGGGGGGAATCAAATCCGGATTAATACAATTGACAGGATCGTTAAAATAATGCCCGCAAGCCCGGCAGGTTTTATTTTCTCATGATAAAGTACAGCTGAAAGTATGACGGCGATGACAAAATGCATTCCCACAATCGCGGCAACAAGGGACAAAGGCCCATGTTCCAGGGCATATAAAAAAGCATAAAATCCAGTGAAATTAAATCCGCCCATGACAAGGCCGAGACCTGCGGCTTTGACTCTTTTTTTCCCGGCTTTTTTATACGACAGGGCCCGGGTAATTCCTAAGGACCCGACCATTCCCATGAGATAAGACAATGCCATAAAGGCAAGTTTGTCCACATGCATGGCTGCAAATTTGGATGAAATGCTTGCCGCGGCCCCGCCCAGCAGTGCCAGAACAATGAATACAACACCCTGCCGCCGGTATCCGGTTTGTTTCATATCCGTGCTCATCTGGGTGGTCAAAAGGATCATGGCACCAACAGCCGCCGCCAGTCCCAGGGCCTGGAATACGGAAATATGCTCATTAAAATAAACAATTGAAAAAACCGCCACCACCACCACGTTCAGCCGGATTATCGTATAGGCAATGTTTGCCGGAACATATTTAAGCGCTTCAATGTGGGAGACCGTAGCCACAAGGAAACAGACGCTGTTGATAAGGGCAACGACGGATAAAAAACCAATGTCCGGCTCATGGTGGTGCTGGAAAAAATAGGTCCCTGCGCTCATCAGCATGACAGATGTCATAAACGAAAAGGTGACCCACTCCGTAGGATATTTTCTTGCTGCTGCAATTTTATAACAAAACCGCTGGATCCCCATCAGCACAAGGGCAATCAAAGCGGAAACATACCAGGACATCATGTGTTATTCTTTGGGTCGTCTACAACGCCAGCATATTCTCAAGGGCAATGACAGCATCTTTTTTAACGTCTTCATCCACTGTGACAATATTGGTTTTCCCAATGTTTTCAAGGCAGGATAACAGATTATCCAGATTGATTTTAAACATATTGGGGCAAAAGGATTCCTTCAGCGGAACAATGGTTTTATCCGGATACTCAACGGCCAGCCGCCGGACCAGATTGATCTCCGTTCCAATGACCACGGTACTGCCAACAGGTGCTTTTTTGACATAATCAACAATAAAACTGGTAGAACCAACAGCATCGGCAGCTTTGACCACTTCCTGGGTACATTCGGGATGAACCACGATTTTTGCACCCGGCCTGTCCTGTCTCATCTGTTCGATTTCCGGGACGGTAAACCGGGTATGGACCAGGCAGTAACCTTTCCAGAGAAGGATTTTCGCCTGTTTTATTTGGACTTCACTGTTTCCGCCCAATGGCTTTTCAGGATCCCAGACAATCATCTGCTCCGGAGGAATGCCAAGGGTATTGCCGGTATTTCTTCCCAGGTGCTCATCCGGGAAAAAAAAGATCTTTTCCCGCTGGTTAAAGGCCCATTCAAACGCCTTAGGGGCATTTGAAGACGTGCAGACAGCGCCCTGGTTCCGTCCGCAGTGGGCTTTGATATACGCATCTGAATTCATATACACCAGAGGGGTGACCGCATCTTTCCCGACAACGGCAGTCACTTCATTCCAGGCTTTTTCCACCAGAAAGGCATCTGCCATATCCGCCATCCAGCAGCCGGCATCCATATCGGGAATCTGAACCGTTTGATGACTTTTGGCCAGGATGGCCGCGCTTTCCGCCATAAAATGGACCCCGCAGAAAACAATGTACCGGGCATGTTCGTCATCAGCCGCTTTTTGCGAAAGTGCAAAGGAGTCTCCCTGGTAATCGCCTAAATCCACAATATCCTTTCTTTGATAGTGATGGGTCAAAAGGACAAGCTGATCACCCAGATCAGCCTTTATTTTTTTTATTTTTTCAATGGTTTGCCTGTCTTTTTCCATCTGCTTTGTGTCTGTTGTGTTCATCTTCTTATTCCTTGCCAATTAAAAAAATGCCGTAAGCGCCTAAAAGGTTGGGTAAAAAGCGTACTTTTTTACCGGTTAGCGGATTATCGTCCGTATGAATGGCTGCCTGCTTTAAAATAGGAAAGCCGTTCTGTTTTGTAAAGGTTTGAAAATCAGTGATGCTCAACACCCGGATGTTAGGGGTATTGTGCCAGGAATAGGGCAGTTCCTTTGTCACGGGCGCATGCCCGGTGAGGGCCAACTGCAGCCTGACTTTTATGTGACCGAAATTCGGGAAGCTGACCACCCCTTTTTTTGCCACCCGCATCATGGACTGGATC
Source organism: Desulfobacteraceae bacterium (assembly GCA_050293905.1). Lineage (GTDB taxonomy): Bacteria > Desulfobacterota > Desulfobacteria > Desulfobacterales > Desulfobacteraceae > Desulfobacula. The sequence goes on from JBNKNP010000260.1 coordinate 20,489, forward strand.
AGCGTGGACGGATCATAGACCTGCTGAAGGGTCTGGGAGCAGATGGCATAATCAAAGGAATTGTCCGGAAAATCCTCTATTTCCTCGTAAATATCTCCCTGGAGAACGGAAACGCCTTTTTCAATGCATTTAACCACCTTTGATTCTTCAATTTCAATCCCGCGCTCGATCACCTGTTTATTGCGTTTCAGCCAGAAAAGAAGATCGCCTTCTCCGCAGCCAAGACCCAGCACTTTTGCCCCGGGACTGATCCAGGAGGCAATGATGGCCAGATCGTATCGCAGTGGTTTACCGGCCATCGGACAGACTCCTTAAAAACCCCCTGATCAGATTTTCCAGGCGTTGATCCGGCAGTAAAAACGCGTCATGCCCCCACTGGGCGTCAATCTCACAAAAACTGACATCCAAACTGTTTTTTTTCATGGCCTTGACCATCTCTTTTGACTGATAGGTCGGATACAGCCAGTCCGAGGTGTAGGAGACCACTAAAAATTTAGCCGTGCACAGGGAAAACGCCTTTACCAGGGATCCGTCACCATATTGCCGTGCAAGATCAAAATAATCGGCAGCCTTGGTAATATAGAGAAAAGAATTGGCGTCAAAACGCTCGATAAATTTTTTACCCTGGTATTGCAGATAGGATTCCACCTGGAATTCTGCTCCGAATTCAAAGCTAAGAGCAGAACGGTTTTGAAGCCTTCTGCCGAATTTCATGCGCATGGACTCATCGGAAAGATAGGTGATATGCCCGATCATCCGGGCAATGGCCAGGCCCATATCCGGCTTTTTTCCGGCATAATAGTGTCCCTCGTTCCAGTTGGGATCCGCCATAATGGCCTGCCGGGCAACCTCGTTAAAGGCAATGGCCAGCGCAGAATGCCGGGTTGTTGTGGCAAGGGGAATGGCCGATTGAATCATATCAGGATACCGGACGCACCACTCAAGTACCTGCATGCCGCCCACAGAACCTCCGATCACCGATAAAAGAGAATCAATCTGAAGATGATCCAGCAGCTTTTTCTGGGCTTTGACCATATCCGGTATGGTGATCAAAGGAAAATCGGTTCCATAGGGAGCGTCGGTTTCAGGATTTTTTGAAGCAGGACCGGTCGATCCGCAGCAGGACCCGATAATATTGGAACAGATGACAAAATATTGGTCTGTATCGATTCCTTTTCCCGGGCCCACCATGATATCCCACCAGCCGGGTTTGGCATCATTTTCAGTATAGAATCCCGCTGCATGGGAATCGCCTGAAAGTGCATGGAGAACCAGAATAGCATTGCTTTTATCCGGGTTCAATGTTCCAAAGGTTTCATAGGCAAGGGTAACCGGGCCGATATCAGCCCCGCTCTCAAGAGAGAACCGGTCCGGCGGCTGGGCAAAGGTAAAAAATTGTTTTTCAACCAGGCCGGCAGTTTGCCCGGCCTGCTTCTGATCCAGGTATTCGCTCATGGTTCAGACCGCGTTCAGTCCGTTTGCAAGGTCATTGCAGATGTCCGATGCATGCTCCACACCCAGGGACAAACGCAGCAGGCTGGGGCAGGCCAGCTTTTCCTTGAGCGCCGGCGGAAATGAGACATACTGGGAGGAATAGGGATGGATAATCAAGGTTTTGCAGTCCCCCAGGTTGGCCAGATTCAGGATCATCTCAAGGTGGTCAATCAGTTTAAAACAGGCCTGCTCATCTTTTAATCCAAAGGTCAGCATGGCCCCGAAGCCCTGGCCGTTAAATTGTTCCAGGGCTGTTTTATAGGATTTGTGATTATCAAACCCCGGATAATTCACCCAGTCAACCTTGGGATGGTCTGCTAAAAACCGGGCCACGGTCATGGCATTTTCCATATGACGTTCCATGCGAAGCCCCAGGGTGTTCAATCCGATGGCAGTCAGATAAGAGTGCATCGGTGCCGGTGTTGTTCCGAAATTGATGTGATGTTCTTTAAACAAACGATGAATGAAAGCAAGATTGCCTTTTTGTTCCACAAAAGGGGCAAAATCTGAAAACCTTGACGAAGACCAGTCAAACCTGCCTCCGTCAATCACGACACCACCCACAGCCGCGCCGTGGCCGGACAGATACTTGGTCGTGGAATGCACAACAATATCCGCTCCAAGTTCAATGGGACGGCACAGCCAGGGGGATGCCAGGGTATTATCCACGATCAGGGGAAGATCGTTTGAATGGGCCAGTTCGGAAACCGCCTTTATATCGGCAATCTCCATTCCGGGATTGGTAATGGTTTCAAGATAGACAAACCGGGTTTTGTCGTTAACGGCAGCCTTGATCTCGTCAGGATTCAACGGATCCACAAGCCTTACCGTGATCCCGTATTTTTTAAAAATATTTACAAAAAGCAGATAAGAAGACATGAACAGGGACCTGGATGCCACAAACTCATCACCACTTCGAAGCAGGGTCATACAGGCATTGGTAATGGCGGCCATGCCGGAACTGGTGACTACCGCCCCTTTGCCCGATTCCAGCCCGGCCAGTTTCTGTTCGAGAAAGCGGCTGGTGGGATTGCTCAGGCGCATATAAATATGGTCGCTTGTTTTTCCGGCAAAGGTCTGGCTCAGGTTGTCTGCGGTTTCATGATAATGGGCGGCTGTCTGGAAAATCGGCGGCAGGGTGGCGCCTTCCCAGGGAAAGTCTTTCAAACCGTCATGAATTGCCCTTGTTTCAAAATGAAGCTTTTGTTTTTCTGCCATGATCTCTTCCTCTAAATGTCCCTAAATATTCCCTGAAGCAGGGTATTAAAAAGTGAATATCACATTGTGGTATGGTTTTGTCAATATATTGTTTGTCCCGGATCAAATTGCAGGACAAAAAGGGTAGTGCGCTTGTTTAAACCCAGGTGGGTGGAAATGGTATGGACTGACTTTCATTCCGGCTACAGCTTTTTTTTAGGGGTCGATTTTTTGGCCCTGCTTTTAGCTGTTGGCCCTGCTTTTTTTTCTGTTTTCTTTTTTACCGGAGCAGCCTTCTTTTTAGCAGGTGTCTTTTTTGAGGCCGTCACCGGTGCCTTCACGGACTCTAACTGATCCAAGGCCTCGTTCAAATCCAGCTGGAACCGGACCGGCCCCCGGTATCTGTTATCCGGGCCGAACCGGGTATGCAGTGCATAAGGGGATTCGGGGTTAGACCAGGAAGTCGCAATAGCCACATGCCCTTTGGGAAAAGGAACAGCTTCAATTTCAATATAATCCTGCGGAGCCAGTGCAGTTTCTTTTTCCACCAAATCATCATTTTCTCCATAACAGAGCAGCCATGGTATCTTTTTTTTCTGAATAGCATTAAAATTTAATGTTTTTCCAAACATTTTCACCGGCAGAGTCCCATCCTTGGTGACTGGAATATTATAGGAGGCAAAACTCATTTCAGTCACTGATACAGGAATGTCCACCCGTTCGTTGCGCAGCCAGTAATTAAGGGCGGCCGCTGTTTTACTGATGCTGTCAGAATGGCGATCCATTTGTGACACCAGGAACATATCCCTTAAAAACACAACCACCGGGGCTTCGTCTTCAATACTCTTCAATTTATAAACCCAGCCCATGAGCAGACCGTCAACCACTTTATTCCCGTTGAGAAGGGTTTTGGTCCCATACAATAAATTTTTGAATCGGGCCGGCAATTTTTCTAAAAAATGCCCTATTCCTTTGCTCCGGGTCCCGTCCATGGGGGAAACACAGGTAATTAATGCATCTACCACATGATCGAGCTGACCTGAGAGAACATTGCACACAGCAGTATATCCACCCTGGCAATATCCGTTCAAGGTAACTTTTTTATCGTGCCGTTCCATGACTTTTTCACAAAAGTACCGGGTATCCAGCGCATCGTCTTCCAGGGTCATAACCTGGAACGCCTGTGTGGTATGAATATCTTTCATGATACGGATATAGGTAGGGACCCCTTGATTTGCAAAACAATGGGCATAACTTTTGTTCTCCTTCGGCAAAAAGCCCAGTATGTTGCTGCCCAAAACAAACGGTGGAATAATGATAACCGGCTTGCCTTTTTCATCAACTTTCACCGATGGATCGACGGGCTCAATTTGATACAGCAGAAACCGCTCTGTTTCAGCAAACAACGGATTCTCCTGCCGTTCAAAATGAAAGCCGTATTCCGGTTCAATCTCCTGAACCGCCTTGGGCAATTTTTGATTAACGCCTTTTAACATATCAAATTGTCTTAGAAAAAAATCATTAAGGTTCTCTCCTTCCCCTTTTCCCATTGAGTTGTTTAAGGCGATGCAATAATTTTCAATCTCTTTGTTGATAAATTCATCAATGGCACGGACACTGCCGGAAAAATATTTACCGCATAAATCTATATTGAAGTTAAGCAGCTCCATATAGGCCCCCCATTGTTCAACAGGAGAATTTTGCTTCAATTTCGACAATTCCGCCTGGCTGAAATAAGCAGTAGAAATCAGGTATGGAATTAAAAAATCCATATTATATTTCGAAAATCCGGCGAGCATATTTTGAATCGCTTCCATCTGATCCAATAAAAGACTGGAACTTGCTTCCATTTTTTCAAACAGATCTTCCATGAAGTGTCCTTAATGATTCTCACAAAAAAAATTTAAAAAGGAGCCGGCCGACCGTATGCAGCCGGCACACCATTGATTTAGCTTTTTGGGGTCGTTTTAGATGCAGCCGGGGCAGCAGGTTTTCCCGGTTCGGAAAACGCTTCTTTGATCCTGTCAAAGCTATTGTCCATATACAGCCGGCAATTTTCCCTGTTCTGTTTTATAAAATCAACCCAGTAAGAGCGCATTTTCTTGCCGCCCTCCGGCACAAACGCATTTTTTTCAAATGCCATGTCCATCATTGAGTGTCCTTGATCCTGGATCGTGGACATGATGGCAAAAGAACTGTCAAATAACATTTTCTGATAATCAATCATCTGAGCCAACATGTTATCGGAATGCATAAACGACCTCCTTTTTTAATTCTGGTATTGTTGCTTTTAGTTAAACAATTTTTCAAACCGGGTATAGGCTTCATCCACTGCGTTTTTAAAATCCTCTCTTGCTTTTTTTGTGTAGCTGAAGGTTTCATCCATCTGCCGTTTTCCTTCTTCCGTAACCCAGGGAACTTGCCCGATAAAATTTTTAAGCATGTTTTCCGTCTGGTCCTGAACAACAACCATGGCGTTAAAGCTGTTCTCGAAAACTGTTTTTTGAAAACCGATCATTTGCTCGGCAATTTTTTTTGTTTCCACAGAGATTCTCCTTATAAATTTAAATTGTTTGTTTTGGCAGGGCCGGCGCCGGTTGAAACAGATGACAGAATAACCGGTTTCAACCCAATCACTTCAATATAAAAAGAATA
>JBNKNP010000261.1:0-6517 GCA_050293905.1 Desulfobacteraceae bacterium
CGGCCCTTTGGATCTGGTCATTTCCACCTGTGATTTTTGTTAAAAAAAACGCCTTCTTATTTTGGTCCAGAGTCTGTTTGTACAACTTGAATATATGGATGGTTTCTTTGTCCGGACGGATCTGATCAATAAGTATGTTAGCCTGACCGCCGCAGATCATGTCCATTGAGGCAACATCCCCGGAGGTCAGATTAAACGGAAGAAATGAAGATATGCCGGATTCAATGTTTTCCACGGCCTTTTCCATGACCCGGGCTTCAAGAAGCCCCCCGCCGATGGTTCCTTTAATCTGACCGTCGCCGGTGGTGATCATCTTGCTGCCCGATGTCCGCGGCGTTGACCCCTGGTGGCTGACAATGGTGGCTATGGCAAAGGGTTCTTTTTTATCCAGAAGGCTTACAGCATTCGTTATGATCTCTTTCATGATGATCTCCTTTGGCGGATCTATTTAAGATGGTTCTTTTTTTAACACCATTGCTGTTATTTTTCAATTCACCGGTTTTAATTGGTTCAATTGTCAGTGTACGGTTTTTAACGGCTTTTTTAACAGCAGGTATCTGTGAAATTTTTTCTTTTAAATTAATAAGGCTGTCCTGCGAATATTCTGATCCGATGTCCAGAGTGATTGACAGCCTGTCTGCCGTGGACCGGTCCGTGGCGGGCTGGTCCGTGGTGTTTGGCCGCAGGATCCGGGCGCGGTAATCCTTGACGCCCGGGCATGAAAAAATGATTTCATCCAGATCTGATATCAGGAGCAGCTCTTTTTCCCCGATATGAACGGCGGTTTCCTTTCGCCCGACCACCGGGCTCAGCCGTTTTAAGATTGAACCGCAAGGACAGGGGCCGGGGATAAATGAAGCGATATCGCCGGTCCGGTAACGGATCAACGGCATTCCGGTCCGGGTGAGGGTGGTAAAGACGATTTCTCCTTGTTCTCCTTCCGGCAGGGGCTGCCCTGTGTCCGGATCAATAATTTCGAATAAAAGATCAGCTTCTCTTGGATGATATCCGCAAAAAGCGCGGCATTCAACAGCGCCGCCAAGCCCCATTTCAGTCATGCCGTAATGCTGGAACACCCGGCATCCCCAGGCGTTTTCAATTGTGTCGACAACAGCCCTGGGAACGTAATCCGTACTGAGCAGGATTGTTTTTATCTGTCCCTTAGGTATGGCGCGGCTCATTTCGTGCCGGGCAAGACCCAGTACCTGGACAGGGATGCCCACAAGGGTGTCGATCTTATAGTCAATGATATCCTGAATGGCATCTTCTTCCTGTCTGACCGGGCCGTGAACCACCCCGTGAACATTCATTCTTGCCAGACCTTTTTCCAGCAGATTGCCAACGCTGCCAGGGGTGCCTCCGGGCATTAATATCAATACATTCTGTCCGGGCTCCACCAGCGTTGACATGCCGTGACAGAAAAAATCAACCGTTAATTCAAGGTCGGAATCCGTGAAAAACAACCGTTTGGGACGTCCGGTGGTACCGGTGCTCTCAAGGGTGACGGCCCGGGCGACCCGGTCCTGGGATACACATAAAAAAGCCATGGAATCCTGCTTGATATCCTTTGGATACGTAAACGGATATGCTGACAATTCTTTAAGACTTGAAAGCAAAGCTTTGGGCATTTTAGAATATAAATTGCGGTAAAAGGGGCTGTGTTCCCGGACATAGGCAAGGGTTTGGGCAAGCATTCCGGCCTGATAGGCTTCCAGGGCTTTCCGGGTCAGTGTTGTGCCGGGTTCCAGTCCTGTCTTGTACCTGATCCAGTTTTCCAGGGGTGTTTTTGATATCGTTTTCATGGCCGGTACAGGCTTTTTCCATCGTTGCTGGTTAAATTATACAGACAAAAAGGGACCAGGAATCTTTCCCTGGAAAATACATGAATACAGCAGTCCTGCACCCGGTCCAGATCCAGGTTCCAGGCATCCTGAAATGCCATGGCGGAGATGGAGAGCGTGTGGGTACGGGCGCGGGAAATAAAGGCATCCAAAGACATGAGGCCAGAGCCTGAATCAGAGCCGGACGATTTTAATCCGGGCGACGGCCCTTCTGTTGCATTGGTTTCAGGCACGGTCCATTGCCGGGCCACGTATGAAACGGCTTTTTTCGACCCAACCTCTGCCGGAATGGGAGAGGGCGCCGGAATGGGGGACGGGCAGCATTTTTTATCTTCCTGACCGTGCAGGGGCACAAGCCGGTTGTCAAAAGATACCATGAAATTGGCGTGAAAAGAGCACAAAGCATTTTCACATCCGGGCGGGTTAAAGTCGGAAAGGCGGCACATACCGTTTGTCTGTTCTTCAATCCGCCGCATCAGGCCGGGCAGGGTGATCCGTTTTTTTGTACTGCTGCCGGATTGGGAAAACCTGCCAAAATAGCTCACGGGTTGAAAATGGACTGCTCTGACAGCAGGTGACAGATCAGTTGCCGTTTGAATGATATCTCCGATATTGTCCGTGTTGATACCGGGAATAAGTGTCGGGACCAGAACAACGCCGATCCGGTTTTCCCGGCAGGCTCGGATGGCTGCCATTTTGATGTCCAGCAGCGCTATTCCCCGGATGGTTTTATAAATTGTGTCATTGGTCCCGTCAAATTGAAGGAAGACCGAAGAAAGTCCGGCTGTTTCAAGGGCTGATACAAATTCAGGGTCTTTGGCAAGCCGGATGCCGTTGGTGTTGAGCTGGATAAAGGAAAATCCGCTTTCCCTGGCCATGGAGACAATCTGGGGAAGATCATTGCGAAGGGTGGGTTCCCCCCCTGACAGCTGAATATTGCAATGGGTCCCGTTCTCTTTTATTTTTTCAAACCAGGTTTTGATTTCTTCAAGGGATGGATCGTCTGAAGCACCGTTCCCGGCATCAGCAAAACAGACAGGACAGTTCAGATTACATCTGGTTGTGACTTCTATGAGAACCGTGCAGGAACGCTGGTGGTGTTCAGGGCACAGACCGCAGTCAAAGGGACATCCTTTATCCGCAGCATGGCCGGTAAAAGATTGGGCAACAGGAAATTTAGGCCGCTGCCAGCTGTTGAATCCCGGTTCACCATCCCAGATCAGGGTACGGAATTTACCATGGCCGGCACATTCTTTTTCCAGAAAGACCTGATCATCCTCAACAATCCGGCAGGCATCGATTTTAGACAGGCACACCGGGCAGAGGCTGCGGGTTTTATGGGAAGCGGCTGTTATCTGCATCAGTAGACAGTGGGGTCGATACCATTTGTCATAAGGATTTCCATGGCTTTCTCATAGGTCTGCGATACAATGTTTCCGCATTTGAGCATGGCGCTTTGGAGGGTGTCCGTGCCCAGAATGCTCTCGCATTTGATGCCGCCATGATGAGCCCCGACAGTTTGTAAAAACCACTGGGTCAGTTCATCCACCATGAGCATATATCGGTCGGATTCTGTTTCATCGTCAGCTCCTTTTGCTGCATAAAATGCGATCAGGCAGCATCCGCCGATGAGAGCGCCGCAGGTGGCTTTTCCGGTGCTGCATCCGTTGGCCGGTCCTGCCATGGCACGGATCAGGTCCGGGTTTTCCACCCCCCGTGTCTCCAGGCCGAGCTGAAGAATAATCTGGCTGCAGTAATAGCCTTTTTGAGAAAGCTGCATCATGCGGATCTGAAGATCATCCATAATTGATTCTATTCCTTGGTTTATTGAGTTGCAGGTGATTTCAAGCGATTTGATTTTTTGGATATGGACAGGCAGTAGCCCGGCCGGGCATTCACATTTAATTGTGTCTGTGATGCATTGGAAGAGCAGCCGCAGGAAGCAGTCCAGAAATTTTTCATGGACCCATATGAAAAAATGATCCTGGCAGCCAGCAGTTTTAACTTATCGGTATGATCTTCCCAGATTACCGGATAAAAACCTGCTTCCCGCAGGCGGTTTTCCGTGCAGGATCGGCTCACAGCCCCGTTAAGACAGCTTGTGGCAGGAATAAAATCCCAGGCACCATCGCTCTCGTTATGTTTCCGGTACAGATCGGATATCACTATAAACCCGTCAGGTTTCAGGATCCGCCAAAGTTCATTGAGAGCCATGGAAGGGTCAGGCAGGATGGAAAGGACGCACTCACAGAATACAGCATCAAACGAACCGGCTGCAAAGGGAAGTTCGACTGCTTTGGCCCGGCTGACCGGCAGACCGTTAGTCCGCTGCTTTCCTTTTTTTAATAAAATGTCAGAGGTATCAATTCCAAAGGCGTTCAATCCCTGGTTTGTGTTCAGGTATTCCACGGTAACGCCCAGTCCGCATCCGATATCCAGTACATTTGCATTTAACCTAAGTCGGCAGTACTCAACCGCCTTTTGGGTCAATTCGATTCCGCCGGGCCGGATGGCACCCCCGGTCACCTGCTGCAGATCTTTTGATTCATAAAGGTTCAATTGTGCCATTATTTGTCTGCCAAAATTATTTATCTTCGAGGATCTGCTCCACTTCTGCCATTTTTCCCAGGGCAATTTCTTCTGAAATCAGCACCAGGGAGCACTTGGGGCATCTGGCAAGGTCTGTAGTAAATTCATTGCCCAGGTACTGAACCGTGGCCGGAGCCGCAACAAGATGACAGCCGCAGGATTCGCATACCCATTCAAGATCCGCCTGGTTTACATGTTCATTTTTCATCGGACCACCTCCATTCTGTGTGCGTAGGCATTATGGATGAGAAAGACGTTATTTTCCGTGGGCGTGTATTCGACCCAGAAGGTGACATGATAAGGCTTGAAAAATGTTTTAAAATGGCCGGTTTCAGGGTGAACCAGTATTTTGCCGGAACCGGCTGCATGAAGGAGCACTTTTTGAATATCTTCCTCTAAAATCCGGCGGGAGTCCAGTTTTTCCCTGACGTTATCAGGGATCTCAAGAATAATTTTCTGATGATCTTCTTCAGGAGCAGGCGTTTCATTAAATACCCGGGTTTTCAGCTCGTTTTTCAGCCGCGTCCTGTTTTCCATGCGCTGTGACAGGCCGAAGGGCGCCTGTTCGGCCGGGTCCTGTCCGCTGTCGGATTCAAATAAAAGGTCCAGCAGATGAATCACCCGTTTGCCGGTGGAAGACAGGCTGTCCCGGCACATGGCACAATAGGTCAGATAGTCGTTCCGGCTCTGCCCGGCTCTTTTTGAAACAACCGTTTTTGCAATGTCAGGATTGGCATTCTGCATCAGACCGCCGAATCCGCAGCATTCCGTCAGATCCCGGCTCAGCTCAAGTTCTTCCACGCCCACATGCAGTGAATTCAGGATGCTTCGGACGGCCTGCTGAATTTCCGGTTCATGCCGGGTGGTGCACGGATCGTGGATTGACAAAGGACCGCTGAGTGTGTTTTCCGGAAGGGAAGCGGGGAATTCGTGTTCTTCAAATACCTGCCACAAAGAGATCAGCTCAATTTCATCAAGGTGATCCTTCATCATTTGAAAACAGGTTGAACAGGCAAGGACGAGTTTGGGCTTTCCCAGTCCGGTCCAGTTTGATTTAAAGTCTTCCATGTGCCGTTCATATTCAGCCTGCTGCCCGGCCCAGTGTGCGGGCGCGCAGCAGCATCCCAGCATCAGCCCCACGCCGCCGGCCAGGGTTTGTCTCAGGTAATCATAGGCAGGAATGACTTTTTCCGCCAGGGAAGCACAGAGCTGGCATCCCGGGAAAAAGGCATAGGCACTCTGGGTTTTCCCTGGTTCGTGGCGGATCATGGCAAACCGGTCGCTCTGGCTGAATGCCATGTCCAGCAGGGCAAATTCATGGGCCGACGGCGGCATTTTTTCTCTTTTTACCATGCTCTGGCGGACGGTGAGGCAAAGGTCCTGCATGGCAAAGTTTTCAGGGCAGACCTGTTCGCACAGGCCGCAAAGGCTGCAGGAGTTGATCAGTTTATTGGCCTGGTGATTGCCCATGACAATGGATTCGTTATTGTAGATTTCCCGGGTGTATCTTTTGGGATATCCTTTGAATGCCGCCAGGTAAGAACAGACCTTGACGCATTCCATGCACTGGCACTGGATGCATCGCCGGGCTTCTGTTATAGCTTCTTCAGGCGTATATCCCGCATCCGGATCAGCCATGGGAATAGCCGGAAGGGGGGCGATATCTTTTAGCTGCGTGAACAAACGGGATTCAAAGGGGCCTTCTTTTTCACGGCCGGCTGTCATGGAAACCTTTTGAAGCCTGCGGTCAATGGATGTGGCAGCCCATCTGCCTTCGGCCGCCTGCCAGACAGGAGAGGCAGAACTTCTGGACGAATCCCCGCCTGCAAAAATGTTTTTTGCGCCGGTAAACTGGCTTAAGGGCTCAATGGTCACCTTTTTGTTTTTATCCCAGTCCAATTCCCAGCTCGCAACGGCCACACTGTCCAATCCGATAAAAACCGCATCAAATTCCTGTATGCATCTGTTTTGAAACGCCGGGGTATCGATGGCGTCTTTCAGACCGGTTTCAATGGCCGCACCCATCTTTTTAATAATTGAGAAAGCATTTTGAATTTCTTCTGACGGCAGCTTGTTCCCATGGGCTT
>JBNKNP010000262.1:0-10528 GCA_050293905.1 Desulfobacteraceae bacterium
ACGTCTGGTTGCTGCAATAAAGGCATCGATGAATTCCTCTTTTACATGGGCGGTGACCGCACTGATTTTCACGGGACCTCCTGAAATCTAAATACGAAATTAATGAGAAAAAAAATGACGGATTTTGTATAATGAAATATTTTGCCCCGGCGGTCAAGATAATTTTCCATGGTCCAGCCAAAAGGCCGGTATATTTTTTTATTTGCTTTTTGGCTTGTTTTTATTTACACTTCCAAAAAAAAATTTCGTTTCAAGTTCATACGCTGATTCATACGCTTTTAACATCCAACTTGTTTGCAGTGTTTAATTATTTATTTTTTTAATCTGACAGCCCTGCCGTCTCCTTTGGGAGACTTAAAAAAGCAGGTCTCAAAAAATCGTATCGTCTGCCAATGTTTCACCAGTCCGCGATACGAATGCCAACCCGGCCAAATGAAACGAGGAGACCATGACCATTGAACAATATCCCGGTATCCGGGAAATGATGGAAAATTTTCCCTTTTTCGTCGCCCTGTACGGTCCGGACCTGACCGTGAGGTGGGCAAACAAAAAAGCCAGGAACATATCAACAGGCCATTTCCATGCTTCGGACAACAACCGGTGCTACCATCTGTGGGGACTGAAAAAAGAATGCACTGATTGCCCTGCCCGAAAGGTGATCAACCATGGCATAACAGCAGACTTTGAAATCACCCCACCCTGCAGTCCGGGCTCCCCGGACGGGCACGGCGCCTGGCAGCTTTATCTGCTCCCGGTCAACGGCCCGGACAATCGCCCAAAGGCTATTTTGGAAACCGGTTGTGACATCACCAGACTCAGGCATACTGAAAAAAAGCTGAATATCAACAGGGCAAGGCTCAACGACGCGCAGCGCCTGGCTCATATCGGCCACTGGGAGTTAACCCCCAAGGACGGGAACCTGTTCTGGTCCGAAGAAATATACAGAATATTTGAAATCGACCCGGACGCATTCGGAGCTTCCTACGAAGCCTTTTTAGAGGCCACCCACCCCGATGACAGGGAAATGGTCAACCAGGCCTACACCCGGTCCCTGGAAACCAGGACGCCTTATAGTATCGAGCACAGGCTGCTTATGGACGACGGCCGGGTCAAGTATGTCCAGGAACGGTGTAAAACCGATTATGCTCCGGACGGCTCCCCGATAAAATCAATCGGCACGGTCCAGGATATCACTGAAAACAAAAAAATCGAGGCTGAAAACAAACAGCTCCAGGAAAAAATTCTCCAGACCCGGAAAATGGAATCAGTGGGCAGGCTGGCCGGGGGAATAGCCCATGATTTCAATAATATGCTTTTCGTCATCCTGGGACAGCTGGAGCTGATCATGAACAACATGGACATGGACGACGATCTTTTTGCAAGTCTGGAAGAAATTCAGAAAGCGGCCCGGCGGTCTTCCGATCTGACAAGGCAGTTGCTGGCCTTTTCCCGCCAGCAGCCCGTTGCCCCCAGGGTAATCAACCTGAACTCCGTTATTGAAGACATGCTGAAAATGCTGTCCAGGCTCATCGGCGACGATATCGATCTGGTATGGCTTCCCTCCAGGGAACCGGACAAAATAAAACTGGATCCAAGCCAGGTGGACCAGATCCTGGCCAACCTGTGCATCAATGCCAGGGATGCCATTTCCGGGCACGGTAAAATCACCATTGAAACCGGGAAAGCAGTCCTTGACGAAAACGACTGCCGTTACAGGCCCGGCTTTCTCCCGGGGGAATTTGTGGTCCTGGCTGTCAGTGACAACGGGTGCGGCATGGACGAACAGACAATCAACCGCCTGTTCGAACCTTTTTTCACCACAAAAAAGGCAGACAAGGGAACCGGCCTCGGTCTGGCCACGACCTATGGTATTGTCAAACAGAATAAGGGATTTATCAACGTATACAGCGAACCCGGCAAAGGCACGACCTTCAGGATTTACTTCTCCGTGTACAAAGGGTGTGACCCACCTCCCCTGCCGGCAGCGGAAACAGAACAAAGGTATCGCGGCAATGAAACCATCCTGCTGGTGGAAGACGAACCCATGATCTTAAAATTCTGCAAAAAAATACTCCGGAATTTAGGGTACCGGGTATTTTGCGCCAATTCCCCGGACCAGGCCATGGACCTGGCCAGAATCCACGGTAAAGACATCTCCCTTCTGATCACGGATGTCATCATGGCCCGGATGAACGGCCGGGATCTTTCACAGCTCCTGACCCGGGATTTTCCGGGTATGAAAACCCTCTACATTTCGGGCTACACTGCCAACGTTATTGTCCATCACGGGATACTGGAACAGGGGATCATGTTTCTTCAAAAACCCTTTTCCACAAACCAGCTGGCCAAAAAAGTGCGCCAGGCACTTTCAAATCCCAACTGACCACAGGGTTTAGTTTTCAGGCAGTCCGGAAGTCTGCCGCTTAAAATCCGCTGACCATCCGGGTTAATCCAATTGAAGTCAAGGATGTATAAAAATTCAGTTCATCTTTTTAAAATCTTTGAAAAAGATATTGAAACTTATAAAACAAAGGTGTATTTTATTATATAAATTGATTTTTTACACCTTTATTTTATAACAAACAAGCGGATGTCACAATATGAAACGCTTTGGACTTGACGCCTTGCAAGACTGGTTCGCCCGCCCCAACAGGAAACCGATGGTCCTGCGCGGGGCGCGTCAGGTGGGCAAATCGACACTGGTCCGGATCTTTGCCGGGCAGGCCGGTCTTGATTTAATGGAAATCAATTTAGAGCGTTATTTATATTTGGAAAATCACTTTAAACGCTCTGAGATTGAACTTATTCTTAAAGAAATTCAGGGAATTACTAAAAAAACGCTCAACCCGAATACCCTTTTATTCCTGGATGAAATACAGGCAACCCCCCACGCGCTGGCATGCCTGAGATATTTTAAGGAAGACCGGCCGGAGCTGCCGGTGATCGCGGCAGGCTCGTTGCTTGAATTCACCTTGTCCGATCATTCCTTTTCAATGCCGGTCGGGCGCATTGAATACCGGCATTTAGGCCCCTTAACCTTTAAAGAATATCTTTACGCGTCTGCACCTGAACTGGTTGAACATGTTGAATCCTGCACGCCGGATTCTCCTGTTCCCCAAAGCGTTCACCAGCAACTGACTACCCGTCAGCGTGAATATATGATGGTGGGAGGAATGCCGGAAGCGGTAAACGAATACCTGCTTTCCGGCTCCTTTGAGAATGTTCAGGACGTCCACCGATCTATCTGTGATACTTACTTGGATGACTTTTCCAAGTACGCCCGGAAAAATGATTTACTCCTGCTTCAGACGGTTTTCAGGAATATTTCCCGTTCCATCGGGAAAAAAGTGAAATACCAGGCTATATATCCCGATGAAAGAGCGGCAAAAGTACGCCTGGCCATTGATTTGTTAATCAAGGCCAGAGTTGTAAATGGTGTTTTTTCATCCAAATGCACCGGGATCCCCCTGTATGGCGAAATCAATCAAAAAGTGTTCAAGCCGTTGTTTCTTGACATCGGGCTGGTGAATTATCTAACCGGTCTGGATTGGCTGGCCATCAGTTCATTGACTGACCGGGATTTAATTACAGAGGGTGCTTTGGCGGAACAATTTGTGGGTCAGCACCTGGCAGCCTCTCCGGATTTGAGTAAAAAGCCGGAAATCGTCTATTGGCTCAGGGAAGCGAGAAGTTCAAACGCAGAAGTTGACTACGTTATATCCATAGGCAACTGGATCATCCCGGTTGAAGTAAAGGCCGGAAAAAGCGGAACATTGAAATCCCTGCACCAGTTTATCCGTCAAAAAAAGCCTCAAATCGCGCTGCGGTTTGATTTGAAACCGGTTTCAATGCAGCAGGTTGATACCAGCGTAAAAACCGCCGCCGGAGTCGAAACGATTAAGTTTAATCTGCTGTCGCTTCCTTTGTATGCGGTTGAAGAAATACCAAGGCTCATCACTGATCTGAGAACAAAACAATAACTCCTTTGGCTTAAAATCCGCTGACCATCCGGGTCAATTGAAAATAATTTGAAAACACGGTCCGGTTCGCAGCCACATGATTATACTTGGCCCGGGACAGGTTGGTAATGGCATCCAGCAGATCGGATTCCTGTTCCAGCCCTTCCTCATACTTGATCTCAGTGATACGAAGATTTTCCTGTGCCTGTTCAATGGAACGAAGGGCTACCGCCACATTTTCAAGGCTGACCCGGTAATCAATAAACAGATTTTTAAGGGTGTTGGAAAAATCATCTTTCAGCTCTTTTAGATCCTGGCGAAGGCCGTGGGCTGTTAGCTTTGCCTTTGAAGTGGCCGCCCGCTTGGCAAAGCCGCTGAACAGGTTCATGGAAACCACCACCTGAGCCCTGAGTTCATCTTCAGTCGCGTTTCCGGTGCCGTTGATATAATCATCATCATACTGCTTGTAACTGCCCACAAGATCCACAGAAGGATAATATTCCCCATAGGCTGCCTTTACCTGTTCGTCTGATGAGGCGATCAGGCCTTCCAATGCTTTTATTTCACTCCGGCCGGCCAGCATTTTTTTCTCATAGCCTGTCTCATCCAGGTCTTTGGGCAATACGGTAAATTCACTAAACTCCAGCTCGTCCAGGGAAACCGGGCCTCCGATTTCCCGGGACAGGTTGTTCACACTCTTGGCCAGGCCGGCAGCTGCCGCTTTCACGGTGATGTCTGCATTGTCATAATCCACCCGGAATTTGAGCAGTTCATTTTTTCCGATCAGTCCGACTGAATAGCGGTGTTCGCCGTCGCGATATATTTTTTCCAGGGTCTTGAAAGCAGCCTCGGCCACTTTAAGGTTGGCCCTGCGGTCATATACACTGAGATAGGCAAGGGCAACCTTGAGCTGGATATCCTGCTGGATGCCGTCAAAGCGGTATGTTTCAACGGTTTGCAGCTGCTTTGCGGAAGCCAGGTTGTATTTATCCTTGAATCCTGAAAAAACATTCCAGGAAACCTTTCCTAAAGCGGTACTGTTTTCATCATGCTCGGTGGAAGTGTCTTCATCCAGGGAATTGAGTGTATAGGAGACATCCACTGACGGATAATAGCCGCCTCTGGCGATGGTCACATCTTTTTTGCTTTTTTCCAGGTTGGTGACGTACCGCTGAATCACTTCCCGGTTTTCCAGGGCTTTTGCCTGGAGCTTTGCAAGATCGGCTGCCCGGACAGAGGGTGCCAGAAGCAGCAGGCCGATAAGACAACTAAAGACTTTCATCAATTCTACTCCTTTCAAATCCGATAACAAAAGCAAGAAGGGCAGGGATAACATACAAGGTCAACAGGGTGGATACGGCCAGCCCTCCAAGCAGAATACTGCCCAGCCCCCGGTACAGCTCACTGCCGGACCCGGTGGAAACCACCAGGGGAGTCATCGCCAGCAGACTGGTGGTGGCACTCATGAAAATCGGCCTGATCCTTGTTTCCACTGCATCCGAAATCGCCTGATTTCCCACCATCCCATGGTATCTGACATTATTGAGAGACTGGTGCACAATCAGAATGGCATTATTCACCACCGTACCGATCAGGATAATAAAACCCAGCATGGCTAAAACATCAAATCCCTGGGGGAAGATAAAGGTGTTGACCGCCCACAGCCCCACAAACCCGCCGGCTGCAGCAAGCGGCACACTGAACATGATAATCAGCGGATAAAAGAAATTCTCAAACAAAGCGGCCATCAAAAGATAGGTGATCAGCAGGGCCAGCAATAAATTCCATTGCAAAGCCTTGCCGGTTTCCACCAGTTTGTCTGCATTTCCGCCGATGGATATGTCCAGTCCGGCAAGCTTGCCTTCTTTCTTTAAGGGCGTGATCAGATCATTTTGAATGGTATTCATGGCATCCTGCAGGGTGACGGCTTCCGGCGGGGTGACCTGCAGGGTAATGGTCCGTTTTCGTTCAAGATGATTGATCTGGGGCATGCCCTGGCTGTATACAAGGCCGGCAACATCCTCAACCCGGATAAGATTTCCGTAAGCATTGACAATCGTGGCTTTTAAAATTTTTTCCGGTGTATCATAGATATCATCACGTCCCTTGAGAACCAGATCGATCTGCTTGGTTCCTTCCGGGCCGTAATCATCCACCCGGCGGCCGTCCATCAGGATATCGATATACTCGCCCAGTTCTTTTTCATTCAACCCGTTTGCAGCTAATTTCTCCTTGTTGGGAACAATCCGGATTTCCGGGTAACTGGTCTCAAAGGTGGGGACCGGCCGGACCTGTGCACCGGGAACCGCCTTTTGAATTGCACCAAACAGCATCAGGGTCGAATCGGCAATGGTCTGTATGTCTTCACCTGAAATATTGACCTCAACGGTCCTGCCCTGGCCTATTCCAGCTTCAAAGATACCGGCCTGGATCGAGACCCCGAAAAATCCGGGGATCGAATTCATGATCCGGGTAAACAGGGGCATGAGTTCTTTTGCCCGGGTTTCATGGACCCCGATGCCGCCAAACAGGGTAAACCGGTCCGACCCCACAAAAAACATCTGGCTGATCTGGGGAAACCCGTCCTTGCCATCGGCTTCAAAATAGGGTTTGGCCTGCTCATGGACATAATCACCGATCTGCCTCATCTTTTCCACGGAATAACCCGGCGGCGGCACCAGGATGTTGAGGATCAGGTTGCGGTTCCCCTGGGGCAGGTATTCGGCACTGGGTTTGAGCAGAATAACCAGGCCCGCGGACAGGGCAGTAAAGATCACCACAGTGGAGATCCGGGTAAACACATTTTTCTGGCAGACCCGGGAGATTGCCATCAGTCCATTGACCAGCAGCGGTCCGACCCGGCTTTTTTGAAACCTGTTTTTCGGTTTTTCTTTTTTTGGTTTGTAAAGAAGATTCATCAGCGTGGGAATCACCGTGATGGAAACCAGGAGACTTAAGATAATTGAAAAGGTAATGGCAATGGCAATATCCCGGAAAAGCTGGCCTGCCTCTTCCTGCATGAAGATGACCGGCAAAAAGACGGCCACGGTGGTGGCTGTTGAGGCTAAAACAGCCCCCCATACCTCTTTTGCCCCTTCCAGGGCAGCGTCAAATATGAGTTTTCCCATCTTCCGGTGACGGTCGATATTTTCCAGCACAACAATGGAATTATCCACCAGCATGCCCACGGCAAAGGAAATCCCGGCAAGACTGACCACATTCAGGCTCCTGCCCGCCACCCATAAGAAAATAAAGGTTCCGATGGCTGAAACAGGGATGGCAATGGCAGTGGTCAGTGTCGAGCGGACACTGCGAAGGAAGACCAGCAGAACAAGTATGGCAAGAGCCCCGCCGATAAACACGTTCTGCTTGACCAGGTCAATGGCGGTATTGATGTAAGCGCGCTGGTCATAGACCATATCAATATACAGCTGTTTTTCCGCCAGCATCCCCTGGTTCAACTGTTTCACTGCAGCCTCTACCCGATCGCTCATGGACAGCACATTGGCGCCGGGTTCTTTGCGGACTCCGACAACAATCACAGGTATGCCGTTATGGAGAACAGATACGGTCTTTTTTTCATATCCGCGGGTTACCGTGGCAATATCCCTTAAATATACCCGTTTAAGACCGTCATCAAACACCACCACATCCAGCACATCTTCAGGATTCTGGAACTGGCCGATGGTCCTGATCCGGTAATTTTTCCGGCCGATGCCGAGCACGCCTGCGGAAATAGTGGAATTGGCAGACTTAATCGAGCCGGACAACTGGTTGATGGAAACATTATATGTGGCCAGTTTTGCCATATCCAGGGTTACATCAAGTTCATTTTCAGTACCGCCGAAAGTCAGCAGGGAACCGACCCCCTCCACCCGTTCCAGGTGCTGACGGACATTGTCTTCAAAAAATGTCTTAAAATGATCAATACTCTGCTTGTTTTCAGGTGTTGTCTTGAGCATCATCCAGATCACCGGGGAACTGTTTGCTCCGGCCGCCTCAATCACCGGCTTGTCGGCATTGTCCGGATAGCCGGACACTTCATTCATCTTGTTGGAAACCCTGAGCAGGGCATCATCCTGATCCGTATCCAGAGCAAACGACAGGGTGACTTCACCATAGTTGTTAAAACTTGCACTTTCCATCTTGGTCAGTCCCTGCAGCCCTTTTAACGCCTCTTCCTGTCTTTCGATGATCTCTTTTTCAATCTCGTACGGGGTTGCGCCGCCCCAGGTGGTTGCCACGGTTATCTGGGGAGTTTCCACATCCGGGGTCAGCTGGACCGGCAGCTTGAGCAGGCCGATCGTACCGAAGATAACCACCAGGATGACTCCCACCGCCATGGTGACCGGCTTTTTCAGCCCATATTCTACAATATCCATTATTTTTCTCCTGCCACCATGACCGGCTGATCCGGCCGCAGACGTTCATTGCCCTCGGTCACCACGGGCATGCCCGGGACGATATACGGATTATCCACACCAATCTGTGACCCCATATACGCAACAATATGCACCGGAAGGATCGCAGCCTTTCCCTCTTTTATGGTATAAACAAAATCCTTGCCCTGGAATTTGATCAGGGCGGCCCTGGGCAGAATACTGAGCTTACGCTTTTCGCCGGCCGGAACATACACTGTCGCCGACATATTCTGGGCGACCATGGGCAGGGGGGGGATACCGATTTTTAAAAAAACGTTTTTGGTCTTGATATCCGCCATCGGATCAATATCCATCATTTTACCGGTTATTTCCTTTTGAAACGCTGTGATAACGACCGGGAGCTTCTCCCCTTTCCGGATAAACTTCAGCAGATCCTCGGCAATGGGCGCCCTCACGTAGAGATCTGCACTGGAACCGATCTTCACCAGCTGCCGGCCCTGCTGGGCCCATGCACCGGCATCCACGTCTTTACTCAGGACAATGCCGTCAAACGGGGCTTTAATCACGCTGCGGCGTTTTTGAATCATCAGTTTTTTCAATGTATCCTGGCTGGCCTGCTTTTCTTTCTGGGCATCCTGAAAAATGAACTGGGCATCATCAAAATCTTTCTCACTGATCCCGGCCTGTTTATACAATTCCTCCAGCCGCTGGAAATTTTTCCTGGTATTTTCAATGCGCAGATCTGCCTGTTCAATCCGGGTTTTTATCATAACAATTTCCTGGTCCAGGATCTCGGTGTTCAGCTTTACCAGAACTTCGCCTTTTTTGACCCGGTCCCCCTGGCTGACTGTAACGGCATCCACCAGTCCGGATACTTCCGTTGAAATATCGCTGACCCGCTCATAATACAATACGCCGATAACCGACCGGTTCTCGGAAGTTTCCTGCTGGGTCACCCTGGCCGTCACCACCTTTGCGGGTGGAGGGCCCTCTGCTGCAATAACTGTTGTGCAAAACAACAATAAGCTTATCAGTCCCGATACAATTCTCACAACGCACCTCTTGATTTTATTTTTCATTCTTTTTTTTTGTTTCTTTGTCTGTCAGTTGAATATTTAAATTAATTCGTCCAAGAATTTCTTTTAATGCCTGCTGCTGGTCAGGGCTCACTCCCGCTGTAACCTTTTGTTCCAGTTCGGCAAAAAGGCTGCCCAGTTCCTGCATCAGTTCTTCTCCGCCTTGGGTTAAATAGACCAGTGTCGAGCGTCTGTCGTCCGGGTTTTGGCGCCGTTCAATACATTGCTTTTTCTCCAGACGGTCCAGAATCCGTGTCACGTTGGCCGGGCTTTTGCCCACAAGTTCAGACAGCTGTGTCTGCACAATCCCGGCGTCTGTTGAAATATTTTTAAGAATATGTACCTGCTCGGCTGTCATATCATACGGTTTGAGATGATATTCTACAAAATTCCGCAAGGTTTGAGACGTCATGTAAATATAACGTCCGACATAATCATCAATACACGGTTTCATTAGTTTTCCTATTAATAATCAATCAGGCAATTATTAACGCGGCAACTATATTTGTGTCAATACTTTTATTTGCGGAAATACAAATAATTTTATTTATCAAACTGGCGATTCGCCGGATAACGGGAAGGTAATAATAAAAGCAGTCCCCTGATCTCTTTTAATGGCCAGGGTCCCGCTTAGCTGCCCATGGACAAGGGTTCTGACAATTTTCAGGCCCAGACTTTCAGATGTTTCAATATTAAAATTTTCAGGCAGGCCGCAGCCGTCATCCTGTATAACAAGTTTTCCTTTATTTTTATCTGCCTTGTTTAACGATATAAACAGATGGCCTTCAGCTGTTTGTACAAAAGCGTACTTTAATGCGTTACTGACCAGTTCGTTGATAATCAGACCGCAGGCAATACAGATATCGATATCAAGATTGAACTGCAGCACGTCAATATGCGAAACAATCTCAACATCCGGCCTGCGGTATATTTTCAACAGATAATTTACAATTTCATTGAAATAAACCTGAAGATTTAATCCGGACAAACTGTCGGACCGGTAAAGCGTTTCATGAATCAATGCCATGGATCTGATTCGATTATTTGAATCAACCAGCAGCTTTTTGTATTCTTCATCTTTAACTTCATGGGATTGTAAACTCAAAAGGCT
>JBNKNP010000263.1:0-26088 GCA_050293905.1 Desulfobacteraceae bacterium
CAGCGGGGTTTTTTTAAGACATATCATAACCGGTCTTACCGTTAAATGCCAAGCATCAAGATCCCAGCATTTAAACCGGTTTTTAGCATTGAGACGACTGGCGGATAAAATCCAGGCACAACGAGATGGAACTTCTATTGAACATACCAGACAAATAGAGAAAATCAGGAAACAAAAGCAAAGAAAAAAGCGAAAAACCAAACAAAAAAACAGCCAAAAAAATCAGGCAAAGGACTCAATAGAAGACCGGACAAATGGGTCCTGAACCTGATAAGCGGATCCGCTGGACCTGTGATTTAAAATATCCCAAGCTGACATGGCCGGATTCTCAGTTGTTTCTTTTCACAGGCAGATCCTATTTCCAAACGGCTGACAAAAAGATTGTCTGCCAGATTCCAGCAGGTAAGGCACGAAATGCAATTGTCTTTTTGAGCGGCGGATAAACTTGAATTCAGCGTTTCTGACAGGCTGATCTCCGGATCAAGCTTTTTTTTTCGGCCATATCCGAACAATCCCAGTTGACAACGCTCAACCTTACACCCCAGGCTATCCAGCATCGGGCCCATTTGTCCGGGCGATACCTGAAGTGCCTGGGCAGCATCATGGGCGGATTTGCAGGTGATGCGGTTATTGTGAATAAAAGGCCTCAATGCATTGAGCAGGTCCTTATCCATTTGGGAAAGTTCAGGTGTGATTCCTGGCTGTTTATTCTCTTTTTCCATGAAAGTTTCCTATACAGGTAAAAATGCAGCTTTAAATTTACTTAACATAAAGACTTGGTATTTTGGGTATGGTTTGAAATTCATGCTTCAGATTCATAAGGCTTTCAGCGTTTCCAACGGCAAAATATCCGCCCGGAAGAAGCGGCTGGTACAATTTATTCACCACGGTTTCACTTGTTTTTAAGTCAAAATATATCATAACGTTTCTGCACAGGACAGCATCAAAATCTTTTTTGGGCGGGATGTCGCAAATTAAATTGAATTTCTGGAACTGAATGTGACGGCTGACCTCTTTTTTTACCTTGATATGGCCGGCATATTTTCCGGATCCCTTTTTAAAATAGCGATGGAGCAAAGGCGTGGGAACATTTTTGAATTTATCCTCTTTATAAATGCCACGTGCGGCTGTGGCAAGGACCGTATGGGAAATATCTGTCGCCAGAATGGAAAAAGACAATCCTGCATCCAGCAGCTGGACGGCAACAGAATAAGGCTCATCACCAGTGGAACAGGCAGCGCACCAGATTTGAAAAATTTTATTGCTTTTCTTTGGATGTGAGTGGAATTTTGAGATAATGTGTTCAATATTCTTGTTTTCACGAAAAAAATATGAGTGGTTAGTTGTCACTGTATCTATAAATTCAATAACTTCTCTCTCATTGTTTTTAAGAAAATGTAAATATTCTTTAAATGATTTTTTTGTCAGCCGCATTCGTTTGGCAATTTTGGATTTTAATAATTCCAGTTTGCCTTCATGCAGGTTTATCCCGGAAGCGGTATAGATCAGATTTTTTAAGTTGATAAATTCTTTTTTAGAAAGAAATATGGCATCCATTGAAAAATAATAATATATATAGGTATAAAAACCAAACAAAAAAACAGGTGAAAAAGACCTTTGTTGGAACGCCGCAAAAAAAATGATTTCTGGGCAAAACTTTTATTAAACCTGAATCTTTTGTCATGGATTGTACTGTTGTTTATTCTGCTGGTTTTCCATCGGGCTCAACCTGAATTTGAGACATTCTTTGATCGGTTTTACCAGCTCAGCTTAAGAACACACTGGGATATTCAATATTTGAATTATCTGATATTACTGCTTTTTTTTGGTATTTTAATCAGCCTGTCCGGACTGACACTGGGCGTCTTTCGCGGCAGAAGAAAAAAGGATCACAAAAAAGCATTGATCATTACAGGCATTCTTTCGTTTATTCTTTTGTTGTTTTCCAATTTCATTGTTTGATGTCCGGGACCGTTGTCGGACCGGGGCGGTTTTTTAAGATTTATGATTGGATGGTCGATACAAATTTAAATGGAAAATGTTAAGCAGTACCGGATTTAAAGCAGGGCAGGGATATTTATGATAAAACAGCTTGTTGTTGTTTCCATCTCGCTTGGGATATTGTTTTCAGGCCGGTTCTGTCCGGTCTATTCCAGGGATTATATCGGCGAATTTGTACTGGAAAATTATAATGAAACCCAGGCGCAATTCTCCTACGATCCGTTAATATACCAATCTATCCAGGTCAATACCAGTGCCGGTCCGAAAGTGTTGATTCTCGAGGGGGATGATTATAATTACAGAAAATGGCTGCGGCAGTATATTGCATCAAACAAGCAGTTGATAATCCGAATAGACGATGATAGAAATGATGAATTTATTTCTTCAAAAGCCTTTAAAATGGATATCCGTTCGATTCATCCGGTGAACAGCAAAAAATGGTCGGACGAACAGATAAAAGGGGCGCAAAGAGATGTTGTTTCAGGTACAAATCATATTCTTATTGTTGATGTCCATCCCAAAAGAGGATTGTTGATAAAAGCCGTGGTTGAAAAAATGGGGTTTCAGGCTAGGGTCTTTAAACGCTGGGAACAGGCGATCAATACGTTCCGGCTGCAGCCGGAGAAATTCAAAATGATCATTGCCCATCATGAATCGATCGGCACCCAAAATAATAATTTTATTGATCAGGTCTTAAAAATTGATCCTGAAATTCCTGTCATGATAGATACCGGATATCAGAACTCTCAACTAAAAAAAGAAATCAGCACCCGTTTTTCCGACAAACCGTCAATATTTGTAAAACCGGTTGCGTTGCGGGAATTGTCCAACACCATAAAGAAATTGATATTAAGCGATGTGTAAAATCCAAAAGACTGTCTCTTATATGTTTGTTGTCATCATGGGGTTATTGTTATTTCAGACCCTGCTTTTGGCGGATGAATTTGAATTCAATCAGGTTGAAAGCAGTTTTAAAAATTTTATCAACTGCGAATTGACCCGCACGGATGCTGTTAACCATTTTGACGGCAAGCCGTTTACAATTACCATGATTGATCTGTTTGACGTTCAGGAAGAATCGGATATGAAAATTATCACCGGTGCGGTTGAATGTTTTGTTGAAAAAAAAAATAAAACACTTTATGCCGCTGTCGGGCTGAAAAAAATTCTTGGCAAGCAGCAGGTCGTCTATTATACCATCCGGCATTCGGACTTTTCCATTCTTGCCACTGAATTATACAAATATCCCTATAAAGAAAGATGTAAATGGTCTCCATACTGGATAAATATTGACTAAGACATATTGTTTGTAATAAAAACAATATAATGTTGAATATTGATGCCATATCAAAAGGCTTTGGTGATCAGGTTCTTCTCGATTCAACAGGCTTGCGTATAAATACCGGAGAACGGGTCGGGCTTGTGGGACGCAATGGCCATGGTAAAACCACGCTGCTTAACATGATCATTGGAAAAGATCACCCGGACGACGGACAGATTACGTTTCCTTCCGGTTACAGGATGGGGTATTTATCTCAAAGCATCGCGTTTTCCAGAACAACGATTCTTGATGAAGTCATGCTGGGCCTGCCGGAACATGAAAAAGACCATTCCTGGAAAGCAGAAAAAATTCTGGCCGGCCTGGGATTTTCCCCTTCAGACATGCAAAAGGATCCAACCCTTTTTTCCGGTGGATTCCAGGTCAGGCTGAATCTTGCAAAAGTTCTGGTGTCTGAACCGGATCTTCTTATTCTTGACGAACCCACCAATTATCTGGATATTACCTCCATACGATGGATCTCCAGATTTTTAACAAACTGGCCCAGAGAGTTGCTTCTGGTTACCCATGACCGGGGATTTATGGATGCTGTGGTCACCCATATTGCCGGTATTCACAGGCATAAAATAAAAAAAATCCAGGGAGATACATCCAAATACTATCTCCAGGTGGCCCAGGATGAAGAAGTCTATGAGAAAACACGCCAGAATGAGGAAAAGCGGTTAAAGGAAGTTGAAAATTTTATTACAAGATTCCGGGCCAAGGCCAGACTTGCCAATATGGTACAGTCCAGAATAAAGACCCTTGAAAAAACCCAGCCCAAAGATAAGCTCAAAAAATTAAAAAATCTTGAATTTTCATTTAACTATCAGCCGTTTGCAGGAAAACAGCTCATGATGGTTGAAAATCTCTCCTTTGGCTGGCAGCCGGACAGTCCATTGATAACCCGTTTAAATCTTACTGTATATCCAAACGACAGGATAGCTGTTGTCGGACAAAACGGCAGAGGGAAAACCACTTTGCTTAAATTGCTGAACCAGGATCTTAAACCGGATTCCGGCGGGGTCGGCATAAACCCGGGTGTGAGCTATGCGTGTTTTGAACAGACCAATGTTCAGTCTTTAAATGATGCGTATACCATAGAAGAAGAATTGATGTTGTCATCGGTTGAAGCCGATCGCCAGGCTGCCAGGAATATCTGCGGTGCCATGATGTTTGAACAGGATGCTGCATTAAAAAAAATCTCTGTTCTGTCCGGTGGTGAAAAAGCCAGGGTCATGCTGGGTAAATTATTGATGACACCCTTGAATCTGCTGCTGCTGGATGAGCCCAGCAACCATCTTGACATCGAATCCTGTGATGCGTTTTTGTCTGCCCTTGATCATTTTGAAGGCGCCGTGATTATCGTTACGCACAATGAACTGTTCCTTCATTCCATTGCCAATCGGCTGGTGGTTTTCAAAAATAACGATGTGTTTGTCTTTGAAGGCACATACCAGGAGTTTTTGCAAAAAACGGGATGGGATGATGAAGACATTAAACCGGTTAAGAAAAAAAACCGATCTTCCGGACTGAATAAAAAGAAATTAAGACAAAAAAAATCTGAAATCATAAAGGAAAAATCAAAAAAAATTAATCCGGTCAAAAAAAAGATTGACGGAATAGAACGCCGGATTGAAAAAAATGATCAATTGATCCGGGACGCTGAAAATGAACTGCTTTCAGCATCCCAAGATCAGGATGGACCAAGAATCCAGTTGTTATCCAAACAGCTGGCAGGCTATCAGACTGAAAATGATCAATTGTATGAAGATCTGGAATTTGAGATGGAATCATTTGATAAAATCGAAACAATGTATAATAATCAGCTATCAGAATTTGAAAAGGAATAAAATAAATGGGCAATAAAAAATTCAGGTTTTATTACGGGATCCTTTTAACGGCTGTGGGATTGGGTGTTTTCTACCGCATCCCGCAAGTGATGCCCCAGATCGAAACCATTGAATTTTTCAAAGGAAAAATGATTGTGGTAAAAGCATGTTTTTATATTCTGGGCATATTGCTGGTGGCTGCCGGCGCTACCCGGATCTATAAAAATTATTCAACTGAACAGGACCGGTAAATGAAAAAAGCATCCAGTCTTAAGTCTACTATTAAAGACCAGTCAGGCGCAGGCAAAACCAAGATTGGTGAAATTCTGTCCAAGGAAGGACAGATCACCAGTATCCAATTGGATGAGGCACTAAGTGTTCATAAAAAAACCAACGAGCGCCTTTCAAGTATCCTGCTGAATAAAGGATATATTGATCCGGACACCATTATTAATGTATTAGGCCGCCTGTACCATTATAATGTCGTTAGGTTTTCCGATATAAAGCCTGATCCCAAGCTGCTTGAAATTCTACCCTATGAAATGGCCAAACCTGCCATGGCATTTCCCGTTAGACTCCGGGGTGATGATTTGTCAGTGGCCATGGTGGAGCCGACGGATACGGATGTTGTTGAAGATCTTCAAAAAAAGACCGGGAAAACCCTTCAGGTCCTTGTGTCCACGGAAAACGACATTATACAGGCATATAGAGATTTTTATAAAATCAGTGACGAAGAGTATAAAACTTTTCTGCAGTTTGAAGACGATGTTGAAGAAGATGAACCGGTCACTTCCGTGGATGATTTCGGGTCACTTGTGTCTGAAGCTGCCGGCGAAGTGGAAGTCAGTGCGGCCGATATGGATGACGGGGCAGATGAATTCATGGCATCGGATGCGCCCATTATCAAACTGGTGAATGGTATTTTGACCAAAGCCATCAACGACGGTGTGTCTGATATCCATATTGAACCATTTGAAAAATCCTTCCAGGTCCGCTACCGGCTGGACGGTTCCATGTACAAGGCCATGAATCTGCCGACCTCAATCAAAAATGCCGTGATCTCGCGAATAAAAATTCTGGCGGAACTGGATATTGCCGAGCGCCGTGTGCCCCAGGACGGCAGGATCAAGCTTCGTTTCGGCAAAAAAAAATCAATAGATTTCCGGGTTTCAACCTTACCGACACTTTTTGGTGAGAGTATTGTAATGCGTATTCTTGACCAGAGTGCGCTCAGTATTGATTTAACAAAGCTTGGATTTGAAGCTTCCACCTTTGACAGTCTTAAACGCTGTATTACTCGTCCATACGGTCTGCTGCTGGTCACCGGTCCTACGGGAAGCGGCAAAACCACAACCTTGTATTCGGTTTTAAACCGGTTAAATAAGGATGATATTAAAATTTTAACGGCTGAAGATCCGGTTGAGTTTAACTTTAAAGGGATCAACCAGGTTCCGGTAAAAGATGAGGTCGGCATGACCTATGCTGCTGCCCTGAAAGCTTTTCTGCGCCAGGATCCGGATATTATCATGGTGGGTGAGATCCGGGATATTGATACGGCGGAAATCGCCATCAAGGCGGCTATGACCGGCCATCTGGTCTTTGCCACTCTGCATACCAATGACTGCCCGTCCACGATTGGCCGTCTGGTTGACATCGGCATTCCTGCCTATATGCTGGCATCATCCGTTACCATGGTGCTTTCCCAGCGGCTGGCCAGGCGGCTTTGCCCGGAATGCAAGCAGGTGGTTACCGGCCATAACCCAAAAGAACTGCAGATGCACGGATTTTCCAAACAGGATCTTGAGGACCTTAAGATCTACGGACCCAAAGGATGCGGGAACTGTAACGGTACCGGTTACAAAGGACGGGTCGGGCTCTATGAATTGATGGAAGTTACCGATGACGTCGGAAAAGCCATCAGTGCCCAGGTGCCGGAGGACCAGCTTCGGAAAGTTGCGGTACAGGAAGGGATGGTCACCTTAAGAGATGCCGGGATTCAAAAGATCAAAACCTCTGAGACATCTTTGGAGGAAGTCCTGAAAAAAACCACCATTACCAAGGAAGCGTTGCCGGCCTACCTGATTAATCCGGATGTGGAACGTTACGAAGATAAGGATGTCATTATCCGGGAAGGCAATACGGATATTGATTTCTTTAAACTGGTTCAGGGCGGCCTGTATGTGGTAAAAGGCGGGAAAATGATTGCTGAAATTGTCCAGCCCGGTGATTATTTCGGTGAGATGTCCGCCATTACCGGAGAACCCCGGTCTGCATCCATTGTTTCAAAAGGCCGTTCACAGGTCAAGCGGTTCCCGGGAGACAAATTATTGGAAGTCATAGAAAAATATCCGGATGTGGCCCGGCATCTGTTCGGCGTGCTGGCAGCCAGACTGGACAGCACGGACAAGCGTTTTGTCAATATGCTCAAACAGATCAAAAAGGCCCAGGTCAAATAGATCGGGTAAAACAGACCGAAAAATAAAGACCGGGCAGAACAGATCAGGCCGGTGTATAATACCGCTCCTTTTCACTGTAGATGCAGCCGCAGTACTGCTGGCGGTACATGTTCAGCTTTTTTGATTCTTCAATTCCAAACTTCCAGCCCAGCCTGAAATCATGGTAGAAAAATTTTACCCCGTGCTTTTTGGCCATGGCCTCTCCGGTCTGCCGGATGAGTTCATGATTCTGGAATTTACTGTACAAAAGGGTAGTGGAAAACGCATTGAATTTTCCTTTTTTAGCCACCTTTGCCGCAGCATTGAGCCGGTCATGATAACAATACCGGCACCGGTCTTTTTCCCTGAAAACAACGGACTGAAGAAACCGCTCCATTTGATAATCTTTTTGGAAAATGACCTTTAAATCAATATCCTCAGCATACTCTTTAAGGGTTTCTTCTCTTTTCAGACATTCCTGAAACGGGTGGATATTATGCCGGTAAAAAAAGCCCATCACATCCATGTCCATCTCTCTGAGAACAGAGACCGGATAGATGGAGCAGGGGGCACAGCAGGTATGAAGCAGTACTTTCAATCTCGTACTCCAAAAATCGAAGTGCCCACCCGGACCATGGTGGCGCCTTCTTCAATCGCCACTTTAAAATCATTGCTCATGCCCATGGACAGATGATTGAAAGAGATCTGATTTTTAAGTGCAGCCATCTGCTTGAAATAGGGGCGGGCATTTTCCGGATCTGAAAAATAGGGCGGCATGCACATCAGCCCCTGGAATGAAATGTTTTCAAGAGAACGGACAGCCCGGACCAGTTCAATTGTGTCCTCATAGGCGGTACCGGATTTTGTGGCCTCTTCTCCGATATTGACTTGAACAAGTATTTTTTGAATCTTATCAATTTTCTTTGCCTGTTTGTTGATTTCCCTGGCCAGTTTCAAAGAATCCACCGTATGAATATATTCAAAATACTGGACAGCGAACCTGGCTTTATTGGATTGAAGATGACCGATAAAATGCCAGCAGGCAGCATTTTTTCCTATCATATCAATTTTTTCCATGGCTTCCTGGATATAATTTTCACCTAAGTGTTCAGCACCTGCCAGAATGCTTTCTTTAACAGCCTCAACACTTTTTCGCTTGCTCACGGCAATCAGGGCAATTTCATCAGTCTTCCGTCCGCAGCCAAGGGCGGTTTGAGATATTTCCTGCTTGATTTGATTTAAATTCGATGCAATAGAAGACATGCCTGAGTTTTTCCTTACATGTGAATTAGGTTTAAATCTGATAATTCCTGGACAACTTCACAGACCGGCAATCCCACCACATTGGTGTAAGACCCGAAAATTTTTTTGACCAGAAAACTTCCAATGCCCTGGATGCCGTAGCCACCGGCTTTGTCAAGCGGTTCCCGGGTATTCACATACCAGTTGATTTCCCGGCCGGTCAGGTTTTTGAAAACAACCTGAGTACAAACGGCTTTTGCAACCAGGGTTTCTTTTTGATGGTGGTAAAGGCAAAATCCCGTGTACACTTCATGGGTCCGATTGCTCAACCGTTCAAGCATGGAAACGGCATCCTCTGCGGATTCGGGTTTTCCCAGTATGCAATTATCAATCACAACAATAGTATCTGCACCCAGTATCCATGCCTGCGGATATAACCGGGCTACATCTTTGGCCTTTTTTTCTGCCAGTTCCTTTACCAGGTCTTCATTTGACAGCCTGTTATCAAAAGTTTCATCAATATCAGATGCTTTGACGGTCAAATCAATCCCGGCTGTTTCCAGAAGTGTTCTCCGCCGGGGAGATTGAGAGGCCAGAACAAGTTTTTCAGAATTTAAATATATCATGGCCCTCTTTTTATCAGAAATTGATCCGGGTGACAATCTTGTCGTGGAACTTATCGTTTTTTCATCACCTGCCATTATTCCTTTTGTCGTTTTAATGCCTTGGATTTTTATCTTGTTTTGATTGTTTAAGATCTGATATGGATACAATCTGTTGTGTTTGGATCCGGTTGGGATAATATTTCAGATTTGAAAGATGGATTTGGATTATGATTAATGCAAGAATCACTATAGTGTTCATATTTACCCTTTTTGCCCTGGCCTCATGTCTGGGCAAAGAAGATCCGTTTTCTTCATTTGAAGGGCGAACCATGGGGACAACCTACCATATCAAGGTGGTGCCTAAGTTGACGGGAAAGGCAGAATCCCGCCTTTTTCAAAATATTCAACAAATCTTAAAACGTATTAACAATCAAATGTCGACTTACCAGAAGAGATCTGAAATCAGTCGATTGAATGCATTAACGGCCGGGCAATCATTAACATTATCTCCGGAACTCTACGGTGTGATGATGCGGTCAATGGATATAAACAGGGAAACCAAAGGAGCCTTTGATGTCACTGTGGGGCCATTGGTGAATCTATGGGGATTTGGCGCACAAAGTACGAAAAGAAAAACAATGCCAAGCGTCCAGCAGATAGAGGCCGTGAAAGCCTATACCGGAATAAATTTGATAAAAATTGATTCTAAAAATAAGACAATAGAAAAACGGCTTGATAATGTATATGTTGATCTGGCGGCCATTGCCAAAGGGTATGGGGTTGATGCTGTAAGTGCTTATCTTCAGGAAACCGGTATCACAGATTATATGGTTGAAATTGGAGGAGAGGTCAAAGTCTCAGGGGTTAAAGATAAGAAAAATAACAAAAAGTGGAAGATTGCTGTTGAAAAACCGTTGGCAGGCAAAAGAGAGAACGGGAGAATCCTGTCTGTGAAAGATATTTCGATTGCCACGTCAGGAGATTATAGAAATTATTTTGAATATAATGGTAAAAGATATTCCCACACCATTAATCCTGTTACAGGGTATCCTGTAGCGCACAATTTAGCATCAGTAAGTGTTTTTGCGGCCCGTTGCATGGATGCGGATGCATATGCAACCGCCCTGATGGTGATGGGAGAATCTCACGGACTGGAATTTGCCGATGAAAAGAAAATAAAGGTCATTTTTTATGTTCATCACAACGGAACTTACACGGAAGTGCTTTCAAAAGAAATGGTCAAGTATCTGGAGACGTTATGAGTGAAGATTGTACCGGACAAAGTGGTATTATAAAACATATTGGAAGCGGCGAACTTCATGTGGAAATAATGAATCGCTCGTCCTGCAGTAACTGTCATGCCAAAAGCGCATGCCTGGTGATGGATGAAAAGGCCAAGATGATTGTGGTGCAGGGTGAAGGCGATTATAAGATCGGTGATACGATCATGGTAAAAATTGATAACAAATTGGGACTTAAAGCTGTTTTTTTTGGATATTTTTTTCCGTTTTTGCTCGTGGTGGCGCTGCTTGTCGGTTTAATACTGATTGGAATGAGTGAAATTGGGGCTGGAATGATATCACTTGCTATATTACCTGTTTACTATCTGATTCTTTATTTGTTAAGAGACAAGCTTAAAAATAAATTTAGTTTGCGAATACAGAGCTGACAAAAAAAAATTGTAAAATAATTTCATTATGCTATAAAGGGTGGGCCAAAGGTTAAGGAAATGTCAAATAATATTAATTAGTAACCAGGATTTTGAAAGTCATGGATAGTTTATTGCTATCAGCTATTATCTCATTAAGTGCTATCGGATTGATTGCAGCAGGTGTCTTATTTGTAGCTTCTAAAAAATTCAAAGTTTTTGAAGATCCAAAAATTGACGAAGTTGAGGGCTGCCTTCCAGGTGCCAATTGTGGCGGATGCGGTTTTGCCGGATGCAGGAATTTTGCTGAAGCAGTTGTCAAGGCAGGGGCGCTTGAAGACCTGAATTGCCCTGTTGCCGGACCGGAAGGAATGGCCATGGTGGGCAAGGTTATCGGTGTGGACGTCAGTGCCTGCGAGCCAATGATTGCTGTTTTAAGATGTAACGGCTCAAAGACAAATGCGGTTCCGAAACTCAATTACGATGGAGCAAAGAGTTGCCAGGTGGCCCATTCCCTTTTTTCAGGTGAGAGTGGTTGTCCAAGCGGTTGTCTTGGTCTTGGTGATTGTGTGACGGTTTGTAAATTTAATGCACTTGATATGGACAGCGAAACAGGTCTTCCTGTGGTTGATGAGGAAAAGTGCGTTGCCTGTGGCGCCTGCGTAAAAATATGCCCGAGATTGATTTATGAATTAAGGCCGAAAGGGGAATCCAATAGGCGGGTATACGTTGCTTGTATGAATACCCAAAAAGGAGGGGCTGCCAAGACAAATTGCAAGGTTGCATGTATTGGCTGCAGAAAGTGTGTTGCGGCAACTGAATCAAAATCGGTAAATGTTAAGAACTTCTTAAGCTATATTGCTACAGACGTTGATGTAAGTGAACATGGACCCCATCTAATCGGCAGTTGTCCAACCGGTGCGATTATCGGTGTCGGGGTGGATGGAATAAAACCTCCGCCAAAAGCCAAAAAGAAATCTGCTAAAAAGCCAGAAACCAGCGAGAGTAATTCATGAGTAGTCTAAAGACTTTTCCAAAAGGTGGCGTTCACCCGCCAGAAAATAAGTTTTCTGCTGAAAGCAAAATTAAGGTATTAGGTATTCCAAAAACGGTAACAATACCCGTGTCACAGCATCTTGGTGCGCCTGCCACTGTCTTGGTGAAAAAAGGAGATCAAGTAAAAGTCGGAACACCTATCGCTGAAACGAGCGGATTTGTTTCAGCAAACATCCATTCATCTGTTTCCGGTACCGTTACTTCGGCAAAGGAAGCTGTAGATTCAAGCGGTTATATCAGGCAAGTCGTAACCATTGATGTTGAAGGAGATGAGTGGGAAGACTCAATTGACAGGTCTGAAGATTTAAAAAGAGAAATCACCCAGACTCCGGAGGAAATTGTAGAAACGGTTAAAGCCTCCGGAATTGTAGGCCTTGGCGGTGCAACATTTCCAACGCAAGTTAAATTAATGGTTCCCGAAGGGAAAAAAGCAGAGGTTTTAATCATTAACGGCGTTGAGTGCGAACCTTATCTGACCGGTGATCATAGATTAATGCTGGAGAAAGCCGATGAGATCTTAGTGGGAACACAAATTATCATGAAAGCCTTAAACGTTGATAAGGCCATTATTGGTATTGAAAATAATAAAAAGGATGCCATTGATCATTTAAAAGGAAAGGTCAAAGACTATCCCGGCATTACGGTCCAGGCTTTTAAGGTGATGTATCCCCAGGGCGGTGAAAAACAACTGATCAAGGCCGCTATTGGACGAGAAGTGCCCAATAAAGGCGGACTTCCACTGGACGTGGGCGCGGTGGTACAAAATGTGGGTACGGCATATGCGATTTATCAGGCAGTACAAAAGAATAAGCCGCTTTTCGAAAGAGTGGTTACCATCACCGGTAAATCAGTTCAGAATCCTTCAAACTACCTGGTTCGAATCGGGACTCCGATTATTGATTTAATTGAGGCCAGCGGGGGGCTGCCGGAAGATACGGGAAAAATTATCAGCGGCGGTCCGATGATGGGCAAGGCGCTTAACAGTACAGACGTTCCCGTGGTAAAAGGAACCAGCGGCGTCCTTATCATGACGGATAAAGAAAGTAAAAGAAACGCAGAAGGTAATTGTATTCGATGTGGTAAATGTGTGTCTGCCTGTCCGCTTGGTATTGAACCTTATTTGTTATATCTACTCTCAAAAAAAAGAAGAATAGAGCGTCTTGAAGATGAAGACGTCATGAATTGCTGCGAATGCGGATCATGCCAGTACACTTGTCCGGCTTCTTTGCCTTTACTGGATTACCTCAGGATAGGTAAGGCAGAAGTGGGGAAACTTATGAGAGCAAGGCAAAATAATTAAAACAAGGAAGAAAGGTGTGACGACAAAAATGTTGACAGTATCTCCGTCTCCTCATGTACACGGGAGTTTTGACACAAAAAGAATAATGTTTGACGTTGCCATCGCTCTGATGCCGGCATTATTCGTTTCTATCTTATATTTCGGGATAGGAGCACTTCGAGTAACATTGACGGCAGTTGCCGCCTGCCTGCTTTTTGAATTTATTATTCAAAAATTCGTTTTAAAGGTACCGCCCACCATCAATGACGGTTCTGCTCTGGTATCCGGAATACTTCTGGCGTTTAACGTCCCAAGCAGTTTGCCTGTCTGGATGATTATCCTTGGTGCGTTTGTAACAATTGGAGTCGGGAAGATGTCCTTTGGCGGCCTTGGTAAAAATCCGTTTAATCCGGCCCTTGTCGGCAGGGTATTCCTTTTAATTTCATTTCCGGTTCAAATGACCAACTGGCCTCAGCCCAGATTCCTGGATTTCAGTTTTGCCGATGCAGTAAGCGGGGCAACCGCGCTTGGCAAGATGAAAGAAGGTCTTGCCATGGGAGGAACGGTTCCTGAAATTATGAAAGACATTCCCGGATATATGGAATTGTTTTTCGGTAATGCCAATGGCTCTCTTGGTGAAATTTCCGCCATCGCACTGCTGATCGGTGCGATTTATCTGCTGGTCAGAAAAGTGATAACGATTCATATCCCGGCAAGTTTCATTCTTTCAGTTGTTGTTATGACGGGTATTTTCTGGCTGTATAACCCGGATAAATTTGTTGATCCAATATTTCATCTCCTGACCGGCGGGTTAATGCTGGGAGCATGGTTTATGGCCACTGACATGGTGACCAGTCCCATGAGTAAAACAGGGATGGTTGTTTTTGGTATCGGATGCGGGGTAATTACCGTATTAATAAGGCTTTTCGGCGCATATCCCGAAGGAGTATCTTTTGCGATTTTAATTATGAATGCAACGGTTCCCCTGATTAATAATTTCTGTAAACCTAAAAGATTTGGTGAGGTTTTGTAGTGAAAAAGAAAAATCTGGAATCCACCCTTATGAATATGGTCTTGGTGTTATGCGGTGTAACCTTGATCTCGTCCTCCTGTCTGGCCCTTGTTTACAAAGCCACACATGGCCGGATTGAAAGGAATAAGGAACTTAAAAAACTGGCTGCCATTACAGAAGTTATATTGCCTGACTATGATAACGCCCCCAATGAAGAGATGTATATACTTAAAGATGCAGGCGGGGGAGAACTTGAATGCTATCCTGCTAAAAAAGGAGGAGAGCCGCAGTCTTTTGCGGTTAAAACATATACCAAAAAGGCATTCAGCGGAGAACTGTGGTTAATGGTTGGAATATTGCCCGACGGCACTATTAATAAATTTTCAGTCATCGACCAGAAAGAAACACCAGGGTTAGGAACAAAGGTTACTGAAGAAAAATTTCAGTCTCAATTTGCAGGTAAAAATCCATCCGCATTTAACCTTAAAGTTAAGAAAGATGGTGGTGATGTTGATGCTATTACTGCTGCAACGATTAGTTCCCGCGCTGTTTGTGATGCCCTGGAAAGAGCCTATACAGCCTATATGAACAGCAAAAAATAAGGACTCGTTATGTGGAATGAATTTGTAAAAGGGATCATTAAAGACAACCCTGTTTTAGTCTTACTCCTCGGGATGTGTCCGACGCTTGGGGTAACCACATCGGCAATCAATGGGATGGGAATGGGGCTTGCGACCATGTTTGTACTGGTTTTATCAAACGTTGTTATTTCGCTTATTAAGAACTTAATTCCCGATAAAGTCAGGATTCCCTGTTTTATTGTTGTCATTGCTTCATTTGTTACGGTGGTTGATCTTTCAATGAATGCATATCTTCCTGCGCTGCATGCTCAGCTTGGATTGTTTATTCCCTTGATTGTTGTAAACTGTGTGATTCTGGGCAGGGCGGAAGCCTTTGCTTCAAAAAATAATCTTACCCTGTCCATTTTGGACGGAATCGGTATGGGAATCGGCTTTACCCTTTCGCTCACTCTCCTTGGCGGAATCAGAGAAGTCCTTGGAAGCGGTTCTTTATTTGGATTTAAATTTGTCGGTGAAAATGCAAATACGATATTATTATTTGTCATGCCGCCGGGTGCATTTATCGCTCTGGGATATTTGGTTGCCGCTGTTAATAAACTTAAAAAAGCATAAGGGATATCATGGAATACTTTGTAATTGTAATCAGTGCAATATTTGTAAATAATATTATTCTTGCTCAATTCCTTGGAATTTGTCCTTTTTTAGGTGTTTCCAGCAGGGTCGTGACTTCCATAGGAATGGGCGGAGCAGTTATTTTTGTTATGACGATTGCTACCATTGTTACCTATCTGATTCAACAATATGTTCTGGTGCCGTTTCATATTGTGTTTATGCAGACGGTCACTTTTATTCTGGTAATTGCTTCCCTGGTTCAATTGGTTGAAATTGTCCTTAAAAAGGTCGCACCGCCTTTATATGAGGGACTTGGAATTTTTCTTCCCTTAATCACAACCAATTGTGCGGTTTTAGGTGTGGCCATTCTGGTAATCCAGAAGGAGTATAATCTGATGGAGTCGGTTGTTTTTGCCATTGCAACTGCTGCAGGGTTTACGCTGGCTATTGTTTTATTTGCCGGACTCAGGGAACATCTGGATCTGATGGACGTTCCGGAGGGTATGAAAGGAGTGCCGATCTCGCTTGTGACAGCAGGACTTTTATCATTGGCATTTATGGGGTTTGCAGGTCTGGTCTAAACCTTTTAACAGTCAGCCCAGTCATTTTTTTAAGCCATATTAAAAAGGCCCTCTGATTGTGAGGGCCTTTTTAATTTGTCTTCACGTTTTAAGCTATTGAGATATACCTGAATACATCTTCATATACTGCATTCTTGAAAAGATGTGTTTATCATTGAGTCTATGAAATTTTCCTTTAAAATCGTCAATAGATTGATAGCCTTGTTCATCCATCCATTTTTCCATTGACTTTAAAAACTGTGTGACAATTTTCATGCCGTTTTTATAAACAACACTGCATAATTGCACTGAACTGGCTCCGGCCATGAGCATTTTTATGCAGGCTTCATGATCATGAACGCCGGTTGATGCTGAAATGTCGCATTTAAGATTTTTGCTTAAAAGAGCAGTCCAACGCAGCGTATTATACATTTGTTCCGGATGAGAAAAATGAATGCGGTGGATTAATTTACCCGTATTAATGTCAAAATCAGGTGAATAAAAAAGATTAAACAGTGTCACTGCGCTGCAGAGGGTTGAAAGTTTTTCGCAGAGAGCCTCAAGAGATGTGAAATAGGGCCCGAGTTTTGCAATCACAGGTATTTTAAGATTGTCTTTTATATCTTTCACAATCTGGTAAACATTCTCTTCAATTTCATTGCTTGATTTGATTTTAGATGTTTGCTGGCTTGTTTTAAATGGATAATGATCATAAAACCACTGCTCAAATGTTGACATCGGAGCAAGTTCTCTTTCCGGAAAGATCATTATATTCAGTTCAAGCGCATCTGCTCCTGCTGCTTCTATAGACTTTGCATACTGAGTCCAGTTTGTAGAAGTTATACAATTAATAGAAGCAATTATCGGAATATCGCATTCTTTTTTACAATCACTTACCAGTTTAAGGTACTCATGCGTATTATACTTCATTAAATAATCATACTCTTCAGCGTGAGTGGTTGTTTCGTTAAAGGACTCTTTAATAATTTGTTCTTCAAATAAAGATTTTAAAACAACAGCTCCAGCACCTGCTTCACATGCTTTCTTAACCCCTTTTAAAGAGTTTGTCAGTCCTGAAGATGATACAATTAAAGGGTTTTTAAGGGTCAACCCTGCGTACTTGGTGGTTAGGTCTGCCATCATTACTCCTAATTAGTTATAAATGCCTGTAAATAAAAGTGAAGTATAACAAATCACTTTTAAAAAATCGACACCTTATTTGATATAAATTAAGGTTAAAGTTCAACGCGTTGTCCTAAATATCCGGTAACAATTGCGGATTTCACCATTCAGTGGATTTTGGCTTCAAATCATGAATTGCTTAAAATCGTTAAAGCAGCTATAATATAGAATAAATTGCAATTATAAAATCGTAAAACCCTGACCTGGATATTTCATGACTTTTGGTACGATGTATCAGCAAAGAGAGTATACCGTGACCAATGGAAAGAATCGCAGATAAGACGGGTTTCCCTTTCCTTTTCAGCCCTTTTCCCCTGGGGGGGCTTGAGATGAAAAACCGGCTGGTGGCTCTGCCGGTGCATACCGGATTTTCGTTTCCGGACGGCCGTGTCAGTCCCCTGATGATTGATTTTTATACCCGATTGGCCGCATCCGGGGCCGGTATGGTTGTCATTGCCAACGCAGCAGTGTCAAAAGACGGCGTGGTGTCAAAATATAATCTCAGGGCAGACTCGGATGCGTGTATCCCTGGCCTGGCTGAACTTGCGTCTGCCATCAAGAAACAAGGGGCGATTGCTTGCCTTCAGCTGAACCATGCCGGCCGGTTTGCCAAAACCGTCAGACCCCTGATGCCGTCACCCATCATGAGGAGCAACCTGTCATTTAATATTGATTCTTTAAAAGAATTTATGACCTTTTTCCCTTTTGAACAACGGTTCAGCCTGAGCAGGAACTTGTTCAACCAGGTCTTGACCTGGGGAAATGCCATGTCACAGGAGGACCAGAAACGTGTCATCAGAGCCTTTGCCGCTGCTGCTTTCAGGGCCTGTGAGGCCGGGTTTGATATGATTGAACTGCATGGTGCCAACGGATATCTGCTATGCCAGTACTTATCAGCGTTCACCAATAAGCTGACCACAGGTTTCGGGGGCGATGTTCTTGCCAGGACCGCATTTCCTTTGGCCGTTATCCGTGAAATTAAGAAAAGACTGCCCCAACGGTTTCCAATCGGCTTCAGGCTCCTGCTCTGGGAATGGGTCCCCGGCGGAATTGATCCGGACCAGGCGGTATTATTTGCCCATTGCCTTGAAAAAGAGGGTATTGCCTATCTTAGCGCATCTGCCGGTACGTATAACTCCATATTTTTTTCCCAGGTGAAAAAAAGAATGGCACGTCCCGCGTATCTTGAAAAAGAGATGGCCTGCCTGACCTCAAAGGTGGGGATTCCCACCATTATTGCCGGCCGGATCACTCTGCCGGAACGGGCTGAAACATTGATCCGGCAGGAGGTTGCAGATTTGATCGGCCTGGGCCGTCCGTTGAGGGCTGATCCTGACTGGATCAGCAAAACAGTCAACCCGAAAACACTCAAGCCGGCAAAAAAAATCATCCCCTGTATCAATTGCAACTGGTGCTTGAAACAGGTCATCCTGGAAAAAGGCTTTCAGTGCAGCCAATGGCCCGACTGGCTGCAAATGAAAACCCGGCTGGAACATCAGTTCCTGACACGGAATGAAAAGATGTTATGGGTGATTACCGATCCTTTGGATATCCGGACATTTAAAACAGCTGTCTCTTTTTTAAGGAGGCCGGGAAATAAACCCGTGATTCCTGCGGTTCTCTTTATCGGTGCCATGGATTCATGGCCAGGGTTCAGCCGGGTCCGGAAGGAATTTTTAGATTGGATCCAAACCCGCCTGGATCCATTGGAGCTGTGCGGTCCGCCGGATTGCATTACCGTATTTGAATCCCCGGACAACCTTGAAAAAGCGCTGGTTCGTATCCTTAAACAATGTGATCACGGCCAGGTGTTCATCAAGGGTGGTCCGGCCCACCCCTGGCAGGAAAAACTGGTATATAAAATCCGGGGCAGGGCAGTGATCCTTTTAAAAGCCAATCCTGAACTGCACAGGGTTCTGGTGCCCCTTGATTTTTCCGCGGCTTCCCTGCTGGTCATGCGGTTTCTTTCCAAAACTTATATGACGCATCCGGCAATTAATTTTGATTTCATTCATGTGACGCGTAAGGATTCCGACAATAAGGCACCGGACTGGGAAGTGTATAAGAAATGTGCCGGGTTTAAAAAAGATATCCCTCTTGGGCTGGTTCCGGAAACCATTGATGTGGCTGCTACCTTAACCCGCATCATACAGGATGGGAATTACGGCACAGTCGTTATGGGCAAAAGCGGGCTTTCAGGAATTAAACGTCGTCTTCTGGGCGGTGTGTCCGCCGGCGTGTTACGGAAGTCAACCGGTCAGACCCTTTTTTTTGTGGATTGAATCCTTAAAAGTGGCATGATTTTTTTCAGCTTCTGCCTTGATGCAGCACAGAGCATGGTTCCAGACCACATCATGGGCAAAATCCGGGAAAAGATGTTTGAATATTTTAAACCCTGTTTTGCTGAAAACAGTGTTGCCTTTCTTATAATCAAACGCTGTATAGACAACCAGACGGTTGTTTCCATCTGTTGTCGGAGTGATGTCAAACAGAAGTTTGCCGCGTGTGGCAAAGAGTTCGGAAGGTTTATACAACAGGGCTTTTTCAGGCAGAGACCGGATCAGGCAGATATCCATGGCAATGGGCAGTCCTTTCAGGCGGTACTGAACAACAGCCCCTTCCCGGTTGGCAGTTCCTGCAACCCGTTTGACATCCACAAACCGGAGTTGCAGGAACGGGCTT
This sequence comes from Desulfobacteraceae bacterium, assembly GCA_050293905.1. Taxonomy (GTDB): domain Bacteria; phylum Desulfobacterota; class Desulfobacteria; order Desulfobacterales; family Desulfobacteraceae; genus Desulfobacula. The sequence goes on from JBNKNP010000263.1 coordinate 20,046, forward strand.
TGGGCTTCGCCGAATTTGCCAAGTTCCCTGAATATCGCCTGTGCAGATGCCCGTATTTTGATGGCATACATTCGTTCCATCTCAGGCTGTTGGTCAAGCTTAATTCCCAAAGGCTTTTCAATGGAGGATTTAAAATATTGACGCTTTTCTCGTAAAATCACGGTGGGATAGCGGCCATATGATTCCCAGTTCAGACCGAAAAAAAATTCCGTGGTCATGTTTCTTATGGTTTTAACAAACCCTTTAAAGATGGAGCCCAGTACCGGGCAGGAGGCCATTTCTCTTAGAATGGCCTTGTAATCTCCGGCCCCGGTGCCGATTTTCCAGAGAAGATGCCCAACAGGCCATTGATTTATGGACTTGAATTTCATTTCCGTGGCAAAGGTCTGATACATCACCCGGCTGGCAAAAGGAGATTTTAAAAGGCGCTGCACCAGGCCCATGACTCGTTTCCCATAAATATTATCCTGCTTCAGCCATTTAAGGATGCTGTCATATGGTCTTGAAAGGCTATCTGAATCGACTCCGTTATGAACCACGGCCCGGGCCAGGGAACGGGCCTGGACAAAGCCTGAATACATCCCGTCCCTGAAAAGCCGTGCACCCATGGCATCCCCGATTAAACCGATCCGGTCTGCATAGGGACGGTGTGCAGGTCTGACCGCCATCAGCGGTGTACATGAGCAGACCACCGGCGTGTTTTCCAGGGTGATGCCGGGCAGGATATTTTTCACACCGGGAAGTGCCATAAAGGCATGGATCAGTTCGGGCTTGTCTTCATGCAGGTCTGCTATATCAATGCTTTTTCCGATCAGGGCGACGGTTAAACAGTCTTTTTTGGGTATCAGGGCGGCATGGTCAATATCAAGGGTGTCTGATCCTGCCACAATGATGTAAACTTCCCTGTCCATGGCCATTTTCAGATACCGGGCGCCGGGCTTGAGTTCAAAAATCAATGCCTGCCGGGTTTCAGGCGGTTTAAATTCCGGATTGATTTTTTCAAAGGATTGGAAAACAGTGTTTTCCCGGCCTGCACCCCCTGTATTGATGCCTGTACTGATTAAAATAAAATCAGCATCCAGCATGACAGAGGTTTGAGCGTCCTGCATAAATGTCAGGCGCGGCTTGTTTTGGGTGTTGTACCGGATATCAATGGCTTCGCCACTGAGGAACTGTGCGCCTTCTTCAATCGCTTTTTCCAGGATAAAAGTGTCAAATCCCTGGATCTCTGGATCTCTCTGGGACGGCAGGTTTCCTCTGAATACCGAAAGCATATGAGCGCCATGGGGAATTTTCAGAGGAAAATTCTTCCAGAGCCCGTGAATCCAGATATGGGTGAAACTCTGGCAGAGAACGGTTTCAGGCAGTCTGATATTAAAGTCTTTTAACTCTTTTTCCAGGCGGGGGGAAATAATACCGGCGCACATATTACATCCCCTGAGCTTGGTCAGGGGAGTGTTTGAGGCCTGTTCCAGCCGCTTGTCAATGATAGTGACCTCCAGATGAAGCCCTGCTTCGGCCGCCTGCCGGAGCAGATGGATGGCAAAAAACGCCCCTGAAGGACCACCGCCCACGATAATGACTTTTGAACCCTGCGTTAATCTGGTGCCTTGTTCCTGCGTCTGCCTCATTGATTTGTACCCTTGTCCCCTGTTAATCAAGCAAAAAATACACCCAATGGTGTCATGCAGGACTAGAATGGGCCATTACCCTGCTGCTTGTCAAGGCAAACAACGGGATCGCTGAGCGTTTTTGGCTTGCAAATTTTCTGCAGATAGTATAAAAAACCAAAGATTATGCCTGGGTGGCGGAACTGGTAGACGCAAGGGACTTAAAATCCCTCGGGCAAATTGCCTGTACGAGTTCAATTCTCGTCCCAGGTACCAGAAAAAGATAAAGGGTTCAGCCAATTTCGGCTGAACCCTTTTTTATTTTCCATATTTGTCATTGTGCCCATGCCGTTTTTTTAAATAATTTAAATGCAAAATTATTGACAAATAATTATTCCGTGCCTTAAATAAGATTCGAATAGAACCATGAATTTCTGAAATTATGATCCAAATGGGGGAATCAACAATGAAAAAATTATTCGCAATTATTATTTCCGCATTTATAATTTTTGGGACAATAAGCGCTCCTGTCCACGCAGGGGGAGATAAAAATCAGCATGAACATGGTTCCGATACCGGACCCGGACCTGGCGACGATGCCCAGGGAAATCAGGTCGGCGGGGATTAATAAGGTAAAGATTCAAGATGTTGTGGCTGGTATCAAGGATGACCTGAAAAATGAAAAGCAGGATAAAAAATCCTGCTTTTAAAAAGGGTATGGGGCGTATTGCTCTAAAGATCTATCTTTCCCGTCAAGATAGCTGCGTACTGGTGGGCTGGCTGAGGCATATCCTGCGATAATGTCAATCCACCTGAGCTGCTCAGAGGCATAAGTCCATCTATCATGAGGACCGGGTAGATATGCCTCTGCAGTTTTATCATAAACGTCTGAAACAATAAGGACATCAATGTCAGATTGAACCCAGACATTTTTATTGCCGTCCGGCCTGTTAAAATTCAAGCGATGGTTGAACCAACTGGTGTCCCCTGCCTCGGGCGCTGTATACATTTTAACCTGCCAGTCTATTAGTGAATCATCTGTATTATACGTCCAATAAGTCAGGCTTGTAATGTCTCCTACAGTGATTCCCGGTGTGGCAAAGGCATCTGCATAAATTCTCATTGCAGTATAATCAACTCCCCCGCCCGCAGCACTGCCGGTAACATTCGATTAAAACGAACTTGTGCCAAAACCAGGTGCCCCGGTTACGCCGGAGCCTTCAGGTTTTACCTCATCCTGGTCCCATGATATACCAGTCCCCAAAGTTAGATCACCCGGTGTAATATAATCTGCAGATGCTGGATTACTTAAAAAAAGAAAAAGGGCGGTCATGGCGGCAAATAACTTTCCTATCTTTTCTCCTTATATGGAATGATTTTAAAACAAAAACGAAAGCCAGGCTTTTTCCTTGTTTTTCCGGCTGATTGCAAAATAATGGTTCCAATTTTTTACATGGAAACATTAGCTGATAAACAGATCGAAACGCATATGTAAAAGTGTAATAATTTGAGGAAAATTTTTTCTTAAATTTATTACTGATTTTTTTGCCATTTTATCTTGATTTGTGTATTGTGAAAAACATCAACTTTAAAAACCTGTTCATCATGGTGCCGACATGTTTGTATCTGAACCTTTCAAAAAAATACCTGATGAACGATCTATATAGTCTGGAGATTTGCCCGGAATGCAGGAATCTTTGAGTTACGTTTCTTCCCACGATATATGGATGGATTAAGGGGAGAATAAATGGGTATTGCTACCGATATAATCCTCCTTGTTGTAGCAGCATTTTTCTGCGGTTTGCTGATGCAACGGCTGGGTCAGCCTCTTATCCTGGGATATATTGCAGCGGGGATTGTTCTTGGACCCCATACGGGAGGCCTGACGGTTTCAGGCATTCACGAGATAGAACTCCTTGCCGAGATCGGTATAGCCCTGCTATTGTTTGCCCTCGGGCTTGAATTTTCTTTCAAGGACCTCAAGCCGGTCAAGATGATAGCTCTATTGGGAACACCGATCCAAATGGCTCTCACCGTGGGACTTGGTTTCTGTATCGGACATCTGATGGGGCTTGATTGGAAATCTTCGCTCTGGCTCGGAGCCCTTGTCTCGCTTTCAAGTACGATGGTAATTCTTAAAACGTTGATGAATCAGGGCTGGCTGGGAACTCTTTCCAGCAAAGTGATGATCGGGATGCTCATCGTCCAGGATCTGGCAGTTGTCCCCATGATGATTATCCTGCCTCAACTGAACGATCCAGCCGTTGGTTTGCCGGCACTTGGCCTTGCCGCTCTCAAAGCTGGAATATTTATAGCAGGAATGATTTTGCTTGGAACGCGCCTGCTTCCGCTGTTGATGGCATATATTGCAAGACTCGGTTCAAGGGAGCTTTTCCTGCTGGCGATTACAGCGATCGGGCTCGGGGTGGGTTATATTACCCATTTGGTGGGACTTTCCTTTGCTTTTGGTGCGTTTGTAGCCGGCATGGTTTTAAGTGAATCAGACTATGGTCACCAGGCTCTGATCGACATCATTCCACTGCGTGATATTTTCGGCTTGCTGTTTTTTTCATCAGTCGGCATGCTGTTTGATCCCGTCTTTCTGTTCGGCCATATCAGGGATGTCATCATATTGGTGGTAACTGTATGCATTGGCAAGGGGCTGATATTTGCCGGGGTTTCACGCGCTTTTAAATACAATAAAGTCATTCCATTGGCTGTTGGGCTGGGTCTGTTTCAAATTGGCGAGTTTTCCTTTGTTTTGGCCAGAGTGGGATTGTCAACAGGATCTATCAGTAACGATCTTTACTCATTGGTTTTAACCGCGACTATTCTTTCCATGGTGCTAACACCGTTGATTTCAGGCCAGACAGCCAGGATTTATGCACTGAAAAAACAGTGGTTTCGTCATGAGAAACTTGAAACCTCTAACATTCCTGATCAGAGATATAACGGACATGTTGTTATTGCCGGCGGCGGACGGGTAGGCTTTCAGATAGCACAGATTTTGAAACGCCTGAACATTCAATTTATCATCATGGAACTTGATCATAGACGTTTTGAACAGGCTAAGGATAACCACATGTCAGTGATCTATGGTGATGCCAGCCACGAAATCGTTCTTGAAGCTGCGGCAATAGAAAACGCAGCGCTTCTCATTCTGACTCTGCCTGATCTTGTCGCTGCCAGATCAACCATCGTTCACTCGAAACGTTTAAATGAACGCCTTAAAATTGTAGCACGTATTACCGGCCCGGATTATTTCAATATCATTAAGGATCTTGGAGTCTCAGAAGTTGTTCTTCCGGAGTTTGAAGCAAGTATAGAAATGACCCGTCAGTCTCTTCTCCATTTAAAGGTACTGCCGACGGAAATTCAACGCCATACAGAAACCATACGGCAGGAACTTTATGCTGCATGGCTAAACTCTAATGAGGACTATCGCGTACTGTCTCAATTGAGAGGGGCTGAACATCAATTTGATTTGCAATGGATTCGTCTGTCCCGGGAAAGCCCAGTTGCAAACAGGTCTATCAAAGATAGCGAAATACGAAAAACAACCGGGGCTTCTGTTGTTGGTATTATCAGGAATGGGCAGCTCAAACCCAATCCTGATGCTGATCTTATCTTGATGCCTGAGGATTTTGTTGCAATCATTGGTAATGAGAAGAATCGGGAGGCGTTTTGCCGCCTGGCAGTATCATCAGTATAAAGAAAAGAAATCCGGTTTCTCTATTACATGTATAAGCCGGCCCTATTGCACAGTTGCTGATGTTTTTTTGCGTGCTTAATCAGAAGGGTAAATTTCTTGACCTTGAGATGTAAAAGAAGAGCGGGATCCAATCATAATTGTTTCGATAATCGGTAAATTGACTGGTTTTTCAGCTTTCCATTCCACAATAAAGTTAGCACCGGAACCTCCTGCTTTGTCTTTTGCCGGAATAGTAAAATGTTTAGTTCCCATTGCATCCAGCGTCAAAGCCGAAGAAATGTATTTTTTCAATAATTTCCCATGTGTCTCATAATAGTCAACAACCAGAATTTGAATCGGATGATTTGGATCTGTATTCCGTATACTCAATGTTACAGCCAGAAGAGAAGGGACCTCTTTGTTACCGGTATAAATATGAGAATATGCCGGCACATAAACGGTTTGCCCTTTTGATAAGCCCTTGTTTTCCCGTGCATTGAGAGAAGAGTTTACCAGAACAATGACTGTAATTATAAAAACTATTGAAATTTTTTTCATAATAAATCTCCATCACTTCAATGAATTGTCTTTTTTGTAAATACAAAAACAAGATTACTTAAGTAGTATGATTCCCAGACAGAAAATGCAACTATAAAGATTATACCAGTTGAATTTGACCAATCTGACCGGTTCTCAAGTTATGTTTATTTCAGTGCAGATTTTCAGAAACCTCCCCAGCGTT
>JBNKNP010000264.1:0-3437 GCA_050293905.1 Desulfobacteraceae bacterium
GCCAACCGCCGCCAAAAGAACATTAACTTATGGGGGATCTGCCGTGGTGAGCGTGCCGCTGTTCAGGTGATCCGGTTTCTTGCCCTGCTGGACTTGTCCACCCAAGGGGCGGTTGAATTGCCTAGTCCCAAAACACTGCCCAGCGTTTTAAGTCAGCAGGTGATTTCCTGCCTTTATGAAAAAAAACGAATTTCTTTGCCTTCTTTAAAAGCGCTTTTTCCTGAAACGCAGAATACCTTGTCAATGATTATCGAATCTCTTAAAAAAACAGGATGGCTGAGGCCCTCAAGGGTCAATGGATTATTGCAGGGCGGCAGACAATACAGCAGCCATCTGCTGGATTATAAAATTTGGGGAAATTTTCCTGAAGCGGAAGAGGAATATGTCCTGGAGGTTTCCGGCAAGTCGGTTGCAGATATTCCAAAGTCTGTTGTTGGTCAGATGGAAGTGGGGGACAGGGTCAATATCGCGGGCCGGCACTTAAGAATTTTAAATATTGATACAAGAGATCTTAAAAAAGTGACGGCAAAGCCTTCCAGGGTCCGGAATGAAAAGGAACTGGCATGGATAGGTCCGGGTGCCCCTGTCTCTTTTGAAGTGAGCCGGGCCATGGGAGATATCCTTAAGGCCGGCAGGACAGAACATCAGAACTGCCTGTACAGCCGGACCCAAAAACTGTTCCGGCAGGTGCTTGATCACAGGAAAAGTCCGGTGGTACTGGAAAACGGGATTGAGGTTCTTCCCGGTAAAAATGCACCTTTTTATTTTCAAACTTTTCTGGGATCGGCCGGGAACCTGGTGCTGGAATGGGCTGCCCGGGAATATCTCATGGAGGAGGACCTTTTCATCACATCCGATGAGATCGGCCTGGAAAGTTCCGTCTGGCTCAAGTTTGAGGAGATTCCTTTGCCCAAAACCAGGGAGACGTTTCAATCCTGGGTCCAAAAGCATTTAAGGGTCCTGAAATCTTTGATCGCCCTGAACATGTTTTCCAAAACCTTGCCAAAGAAATTGCTGGTAGAAGAAGTCACGGATTTCCTGTTTGACGAGCGGGTAGTGGCTGTCTTTTGCCATTATCATGACCGTACTTCCAGGATCATCTCAGGAAACAGGGACCGCCTGGTGCCAGAAGCGCAGGTTTCAGTACCTCAGGGCCCTGTTGCGCTCGACACTGTTCCGGGGGAGCCGCTGCTGTGCCTGGAAAAGCAAAAGAGAACCGATCAAAGCCGGGAAAATCTCATCTGCTCACTTGGTGATCACATCTTCACCACGCCATGCTTTGAAATAAAAGACTGTCTGACCGCCACAATGATCAGCGAATATTTTTTTTACGGGCAATGCAAAAGACGGCTTTGTTATCAATTTTTAGGTGCAAAATCTTTGAACCGGAAAACCGATGAAATTGCAGACAGCCTGAGAAATCAGGGAATCCGGCATGAGAAAAGGGTGTTGGACCACTTGAAAAAACAGGGCAATAGTCTTATCTTGATGGACTCTGCGGCACCTTTGGATCATCGGTTCGACACATTTATTGACCGATTGGCCACCCTGGTTCAAACCATGGGCGATTCATCTGTTTTCCTTTCGCAATGCGTGCTTCAGACAGTCTTCCCGGATTTCCCATTGAACATCAAAGGACTGGGCATCCCTGATCTGCTTCTGGTATCAAGAAGTGAAAAAAGCGGTAATCAACAGATAACAATTGAAGCAGGCGATATAAAATACAGTCGTGCTCCCCGGTATCACCATAAATGGCAGGTTGCATTCTATGCCCGGCTGCTGGAAAGGATACTGGAATCTTATCATATTCCGGTCAGGGTGGCCTCAACCGGGTTTATCATTACCCGGCAGCCTTTAAACGCTGCCGCCATCCGGGCAAACGGGGCGGATCCGGATGATTTCCCGGTACACCGGTTTGATCTTGCCCCATACCAGACAGTCTTTCCCGCTCTTTTTGAAACCTTTTGCAATACGCTTTCCATGCCGGCATCTGATGCCGACCACAGGCTTCGATCCGGCTGCACGACCTGTGACTGGTTCTTGTCCTGTTATGACAATGCCCTGAAAAATGAAGAAATACAATTTTTACCTGGATTGACCCCGGGGCAATTGTTGAATATCCGCCAAATGGGATTGACAGGCATCAATCAAACCCAGAATGCCATGGAAAAACAAGGCGCTGAATCCTGCGATCCCTTAAATGATGTTCTGGGAAAAAAGATTTCAGGTCTGTGCAAGGCATTTCATGAGAATCGTATTTTTTTGTGCAGGGAAAAAACACAGCTTTTTCCCTGTAATATTGGTTTGTCCTTTTTGATCCATGTTAAAAAGGATCCAATCACCCATGCGCCCAAATGGCTTGGATGGAAGATGATGGACCAAAATTTTGAAACCGTTGATTCCCGGGTCTGGGTAATGGAAAACAAGACACAACGCATTGATGTGTGGCAAAGGTTTTCAGAACTGGTTTCAACTGCCCGGGAAAAAAGCGTGTCAGATGGTAACGTACTGCATCTTTTTCATTTCGGTCACGGATCCAAACAGGACCTCCTGGAATGGGGGGAAAGTGTGGGCCCGGGAAAGGCTCGGTTTTTGTGGCAGACCCAGCCGTCCCCCTGGACAGACCTCAGGCAGGTTTTCCTGGACCATTTTTATTTGCCTTGTCCCGGTGTTGTCTCTTTGTATGCTCTGGATTATCTGTTTGGATGCCGTACCGGGATTGAGCCGCCCCAAACCCTGTTCCATTATGATACAGAGGATTCATTGCATGGAGCGGATGTGGAAAGGGGTGTTGAACGTGCCCTTGCCTCCATGGAAAAACTGTATATCAAGGTCCGTCAATATGTGAAAAGCAGATGGAAAAAAGAAACAGAACCATCTTCCTTTCTGCACCGGTGCATTAAAGAAGAGCAGCGGCTAAAAGAAATGAGCATCTTTGATTCCCAGGAGCAGACGCTTGAAGAAAGAATTGCACAATCCCGGGCCATTGGATATTTGAGGTTTCAAAATATACAGCTGGATCAGGAGGGCCGCTTTCTCTATATTTTTAAAACCGGTTCTCAAAGCGGTTTTTCAAAATTCCGGACCAATGATTTTTTAAACCTTGCCCCCCATGGAATGGCTGATGTTCAACAAGGGGTTCCCGTGATCATGACTGGGTACAACATGGCTGAAGGTGAAATATCACTGACTTCCAGAGCTGGAAAATTGTCTTTCAGCAAACGTCTTTTGTACTCCCTGGAAGAAGATGCCACAGATTTTAACCAGCCTAAATTGATTCATGCTGCTGATTTTTTATTCTCTAAAACCCGGCCTCATCCCGTGAAAAATTTACTGACAGGCAAGGCGCTTGATTCCCAACCGGCAGAGGCCATGGCCTGGCTTGAAAATTGGCAAAAACAGGTCGATACGGGACTGAACCCAATGCAGCAACGTGC
>JBNKNP010000265.1:0-4543 GCA_050293905.1 Desulfobacteraceae bacterium
GAGTGTTTCATACAAGGCGCCTTTGCTGCTATTCAGCAGGTTGGGGGATATGGAAAGCAGTGAGGAACTCTCCGAGTCCAGATACAGATATTCAAACCCGCATGTGACCCGGCCTTTTTGATTCAGGTCCGGGCATTTGACGCCATGGGGTAATTTATAAATAAACCACCAGTCAACGGGCTTGCCTGCTGAGTCGTTCAACGCTGTAAGAGACATGTTCTATTCCCGTGGGATTGATAAAAGGCCTGTTTGTTGTGCTTGTACCAGGGGGGATCAACTTTAGTCAAGATAAAATCCAAAGACCTGACCGTCTGTTAAAGGTTAAGCTGGTCCATCCAATACACTCCGGATTGTTTCAGCCAGGCTGACAATGGAAAAGGGTTTCGGCAGCAATGCTCTGATTCCGATGTTTGAATTGTCGCCTTCGGAGAACCGTTTGCTGTATCCTGTGCAGATGATCACGGGAAGGTCGGGCCGGACCTCCATTAAGGCTTTTGCCAGTCTGTCCCCGGTCATGTGCGGCATCGTCATATCCGAAATGACCAAATCAAATTCATCAGGCCTGGAACGGAAGAGATCCAATGCTTTTGTACTGCTGATTTCAACGGTTACCGAATACCCAAGGCTTTTCAGGATGCGGCCGCCCATTTTCAAAACAGGCCGTTCATCATCCACCAACAGTATTCGTTCACTACCGGTCGGCACTTCTTTGACAGCTGTTTTTTTTTGGGCCCCGGCCTTTTTTGCAACAGGCAGGTAAAGGCTGAATACGCTCCCGGCACCGGGTTCGCTTTCCACCGTGATATACCCGCCATAGCTGTCGATGATTCCCTTGACAACAGCCAGCCCCATTCCGGTTCCCTTTTCCGCTTTTTTGGTGGTAAAATAAGGATCAAATATCCGGTCAATTATTTCGGAAGAAATACCCGTCCCTGTGTCCGAAATCCGGAGAAGTATGTATGGCCTTTTTTTTGCGGCAATTTCTTTTCCCGATATTGCAGGAGAAGCGTTAATATCCCTGAGAGAGATATAAAGCGTCCCCCCCTCCATTTCCATCGCATGTGCTGAGTTTGTACACAGGTTCATCAAAATCTGATGAATCTGAATCGGACTGCCGATGATTTGTGAACGGCTTTGGATATCGGATTCGATTTTTATGCTGGAAGGGATGGAGGAACGGATAAACTTAATGACTTCTTTAGCAATGATGTCGACGCGTATGGATTCCATTTTTTCATCGGATTGTCGTGCAAAGGTCAAAATCTGCTTTACCAGTTCTTTGGCGCGCATTCCTCCCGCCAGGATTTCATTCAAATCCCCTGTAAGCGCTGAATTCTTTTCCGCTTGTTCTATTGCCAGATGGGTAAAACCGATGATAACGGCTAACATATTATTAAAATCATGGGCAATACCACCGGCTAATGTACCGATGGATTCCAGTTTCTGGGAATGCGCAAGTCTCTTTTCAAGTTCTATTTTTTCCTTGTGAAATTGATGTATTTTGGTAACATCCGTGATAGCCACCAGGACCTTTGAAAATCCATTGACTTCTTTGTTCAGTACCGAGTTGCGGATCACCACATCCAGTTCATTCCCTTTAAAATCCAGATATCTTGCATTCCCTTCATACCGGTCCTGCCCGAACGTAAAAGCGACGATCTGGTCAATCAGGAGGGAAAAGTCCTTATGATAGCGAAGGGGTTGAAACACCTTTAAAAAAACATCAACAGAGCCGGCCCGGTACAGTTCAACGGCAGCTGCATTGGCCTGCACCGTTCTGATTCCGGCAATGAGCTCTTTGGTCTTTTCTATATTTCTGCTCAATTGCTCCCTCAGTTCTTCCGGTGTCATGTTTTCTGCCAAACCTTGAAGGCCTTTGATCACCCCGGAATAATCCTGAACCAGCAATGCCGTGGGGGAATTTTCAAACAATGCCTTATAGAAAGATTCGCTTTCGATCAGTCTGTTTTCAGCGCGTCTTTGATTAGTGATATCCTTTAGCAGCGCCAGGTAGCAGGTTTCCCCTCCCCAGTTGATTTGGATTGATCGAAACTCGGCGACCCCGTCTTTGCCGTCTTTTCTTGTAACGTTTACTTCAAAGGTGGTATTCAGCTGGAGAGGGGTCCCCAATCTTTTCCCGATCAATTCTTTTTTATCTGTTTCAAATATAATTTCAGCCGCCGGATTGACGTACAGGATCATACCCTCTTTATCCAAAATCACAATCCCGTCAATGTTGTTGGCCACCAGATGGTGGAATTCTGCTTCGCTGACTTTTCGGTCCGCCTCACGGTTGATCCGTTCAATGGCATTCCGTATTGTCCGGGAAAGGGAAAGCACGGTCAGGTGTTCTCTGATCAGATAATCCCGGCAGCCGTACTGAAATGCCTGGTATGCGATCTCTTCATCTTCGAGTCTGCTGATCAGGAGAACAGGCGGGCTCTCAACCGTCCCGAAAATCCTTTTGACGGATTCAATCTCCCGGCCGTCCCGAAGATCCGTTCCCAGGATAACAAGGTCAAATCCGCAATCCTCGCTCCAGTCAACGTTGTGGGGAATACACCCGGCAACAGTGATTTTGCACTGGGGAGACCTGACTTGGGACAATAAATCATATACCGGCAGTTCGTTCTTTTTCAGGTCTTCTACCAAAAGGATGTGAATCATTTTGTCACTCATCAAACCTGCTTTCTTTTAATTTTAAACATTATAAACACAACAAAGGAATTATATTCAAGCCGGCAAATTTGGCGGATTTGAATCGAATAATTTTCCTGCCTCATACAATCTGAGACTGGTATCCACGACATCCGGATCGTAATAATCCCCCTTGTACTTTTTAATTTCAGACACTGCAAAAGCTCTGCCTAAACCGGCACGGTACGGCCTGTGGGATGCAATGGCATCCAGGGTGTCGGCCACGCTGATCACCCGTGCCTCTATACAGATGTCTTTAAGGCCGAGTCCTTGGGGGTACCCTGTTCCGTTGATTCTTTCGTGATGCTGATATACAACCTCGGCGATCGGCCATGGGGCCTCAATGTTTTGTAAAATGGAGTAACCGATCTCGCTGTGGGTTTTGATAAGAGCGAATTCTATCGAAGTTAATCGGGTTGGTTTGCTCAAAATTTCCGCAGGAATTCCGATTTTTCCGATATCATGGATCATGGCCGCCATGGACATTCCTTCAATCACTTTTTCGGGCAATTGCATTTCTTTGGCTATTCTGGTTGCGATTCGGGCCACCTGGGCCTGGTGGCCAGAGGTATATGAATCTCTTTTTTCAAGCGCCACGGACATGGCCTGAATGGTCCCTCGTATGGTTCGTTCATACTTGTTAAGGCTATCCTTGAGTTGAAGTTCAATCATTTTCCTGAGGGTAATATCCCGGATGGAAACAATAAATGCGGGATTCGTGTACCATGTCACCTCCACTGTCCGCATTTCACCGACAATCATTGAACCGTCCCTTCTGGGGATTTCGATCTCTGTTGCCTGGTCTGATATGATGGAGAATCCAAACATTTTTCCGATAAATTCACCTGGTTTTCTATCAAATAATTTTTCAGCCGCCGGATTGATATAAAGGACGATTCCCCTGGAATCCAGGATGAGCATGGCATCTGCATTTTTTTCAATGATATTTCTGTATTGTGTTTCTTTCTCTTCGAGCGCCGCTTCCATGGCCTCACGCTTTCTTACTTCTTTCTCCAAAACCGATTTTGTCTTTTCAAACCGGACAGTGCTTGATTTGATACGCCCTTCAAAATCAGCTTTCTCTTTTGTATACTCCCTGTCTCTGGTCCATCTGGCACCCAGGGAATTGACAAACTGCCATATTTCTGTTTTTGTAAAAGGTTTTTGAAGAAAAAAGATCTGGTCCGGAGCTTGAATTCGGGCTGAGATATCTTTTATGTCCACCTGGGGCATGCCTGTCACAAAAACAATATAGATGTCGGGATCAAGCCGGCTGATTTCACCTGCCGCCCAGATACCGTCCCGGCCGGATGCCAGATCGATATCCATGAATACCAGGCTGAAACGGTTTTCAATCGCAATACCGCACCGGATAGTATCAAGTGCTTTTTGGGCAGTACTGCACAAAGACAGTTCCCAGTTGCATCCATCGGCCGTCCCGTTCCGGATAATTCTCTCATATAGTTTCAGAATGGGCGGCTCATCGTCCACTACCAGTATCCGGATATCATTCCCTGGACAGCGTCTGTGTGTATCCGGAATCATTAATTCGACCTGATTTTTGAATCCGGAGAAGTGGTGTCGTCCAGCTCCAGCCCGAAAAACAATTTTTCCCTGTCCAGGAAATTACCAACAACTTTCCGGATGGGGGCGGGATTGCGTCTGATAATGGTTGGGGTCACTAAAATATCATCCGAGATCGCTGCATCCGGATTTTCCAGCACGCTGAGCACCTCGAGCTCGAAATTCTCTTCCCCCAGCGCTTCGATGAGCATCTTCCTGAAAAGCGCAAGCTTTTCAAGAGTGCTTCCGTTCTGTGTCGATATGTATATATTAATTAAATACA
>JBNKNP010000266.1:0-2988 GCA_050293905.1 Desulfobacteraceae bacterium
TGTTGATAAAGTAAAAATAACAATGAGCAGAAAAAATATGCTGATCCGTATAAAACAGGACACATTTTTTATTGGGTTTGTGAACAAAGGCCCCCTCCTCATTTTTGTCCGTTTTGATCTGATACCTTACAAAAGTCATCCTCTGGCATCCGGGATCAGGCCGGTTTTCATCAAACCGGCCTATATTGAAAACGCCAATTACACCGGCCGGACAGTCACCATGGTATTTGAAAAAGAGGCACTGCCGCCAATCGGGTCGGTGAGGCAGACATCTTTGATGACCGGATCAATTGCTAAAAGCGCATTGGTACAAAGCCCGCCGGCCCGCCGTTGATCTCCTGTAATTTTTTCGTTATCTATGGTTACTTCATTTGACCCGTATGCCCAATGGCCATAGTGCCAGGATACAGCGATTGTTCCCGGCCGGATGCCCTGGGTAATCTTCACCCGGGCCACCATTTCAACGACCCGGTTCCGGCTGTCTTTGAGTTCCAGACGTCCATCAGGATTGTCAGATGACGCCAGCCTGACTTTTTGATCCTGCATGATGGACAATTTGTCCGCATCAACCGGGTTGATCAAGATTTTATTGGCCGGCTGGAGATTGATATTTCCCCAGTAATTTGAAATTGTCCTGGACTGGCCGCCAATGGGTTCTTTATAAGTGATAAGCCTTAAGGGATAATCCTTGGACCGGACCAGGGGTTTGCCGGATGCATCAAATTCGCCGCCAATCATGGGAACACCGGAAAAATAATTCCCGCTGATACTGTTTTTCTGGGACGCCACCCCTTCCACAAACAGATGGAACATCCCGCCGAACTGGCTTTTGACATAGTCATCCCTGTAATTGCTGCCAAATTGGGCAAACCGCCCTCCCCGGCTTAATACATACACTGTTTTCCGCCATTCGGTTTCCGATGCCAGGGCTTTTTTCCACCGGTTCAGGTCAAATACCGAGGCAGGAAGATGCTGTCTTGCTTTAAGGAAAATTTCCATTTCCGTATCGTCTGCATCCGGCACGGTCTCTCCTGCTTTATCCCCATATGCAATGTTGGCGGCCTGCTTTAAGAACCAGTCCTCGGGCCTGTTAAAATCTTTTCCTTTTCCAAAGGCATCTTTTCCGAATCCGCTCAGACCCAGTTTTTGTGTGATGGATAACATAAACGTTTCCAGACAGATGGGCATTTTTTCATTACCCACTTCAACTTCTTCAGTCAGCGGCAGCGCTGCCGGCTGTCGGATTTTGCTGGCTTTGGTCGGTACATCAGGGGTTGTGTGAGGCATTCCCCAGCGCTCGAGAAAACTCAGATCAGGAAGAATATAATCAGCATACATGGTGGTCTCGCCAATGACAATATCCGAAGCAATGAGCAAAGGCACTTTTTTGGTATCTTTCAGCATATCAATGATCTGCTGGTTCCCGCCCGGAATAGACAGGGCAGGGGTTCCCATGTGGATCATCAGAATCTGCCCTTTGTAAGGATAGCCGCCGGCAAATGACGGGATGACTTCCTGATAGACATTCCCGGTAAAAGGATACCAGGGCCGCTTTGCCGGGTAGCCGTTTTCTTTGAACAGCGTAAAGTCCTCATACCGGCTGCTTTCACGGGTGATTTTCGGGCCAAAAGACTTTAAGGCCCCTGGATGCATTTTCCCCAGATCATACACATTCCCCGGTTTTCCGCCGGCTTCATGCCAGTGGCCGCCGCCCTTGATCAATCCGCCTTTATAATCCGAATTCCCGATCAGGACGTTGAGACAGATGACAAGACAGCCGGAATAATACCCGTCTGTCTGCTGGACAGGCCCCCGGTACATGTCAATAGCGGCTTTTTTGCCATGTGACGTCAATTCCCTTGCCACTTCAATAATGGTTTTTAAGGAGACTCCGCATTCCTGCGCATAAATATGGAAAGGTTTTTTAAATGCCTGGTCCGCCAATAACCGGAACGACGATTTAACAGGAATGCCGTTGATATCGGCCTGCACCATCAAATCCCCTTCCACCGGATTGACCGTGTCATTGGGATCCACTGCAATCAGGCGGCCGTTTTTCGAAACCACCAGTTGATCTTTGGTTCCGATATCTGCTTCAGAGGCCCTGAGAAACGCTTTGGGATGTCCGTCAACAATTTTGACCAGGTGTGCGGCATTGGTCCATGTGGGCTCTTTATCAGCATTTGCTGCAGCTTTATTGGCATTTTCCAGGTATCGTTGATCATATCGTTTGTTTTCAATGATCCACCGGATCATGGCCATGGCCAGGGTCCCGTTTTTTTCCGGGCGGACCGGGAGCCACCAGTCGGCCTTGCCCGCATCATGGGAAAGGCGGGTATCCACGACAGCCGTCTTCATCCCGCGGTTGACCTTTCCGTCCGTCACTTTCTCCGCCATGCAGGTCAGCCCGAAGTTTGCACTGAACGCACCGGTTCCCCAGAAAAGGACAAATTCACAATTGGAAAGATCGGGTTTTAAATGATGACTTTTATGCCCTGTCATTTCCGAATAGGCAATGTGGTGAGATTGTTCACAGATGCTTGTATGTTCATACGCGTTTTCCGAACCCAGGGTTTTCCCGACGAATCGTTTCATCAGCTCTTTGCGGCCATGTTCGATACGGCCTGCCATGAAAACAAACCCGTTATTTTTCGGGCCCAGGTCCGGATGATCCGGGTCGATCAGCTTATCCAGGCTGTTTTTATATTTGGATTTAAACTGAGCCACCGGCATATTGCCCTTTCCGCACGCTTTGGCATCTTCTGCCATGGCTGCAGACAGCCTGGAATCCCTGAGGGCGATCACCTGTTCAAATCCCGGATAATGGTTGTTATCCCCGATATCTGAAAACAACTGTCCCCCTTTTACCACTTCATCGATGAACTGATCATAGGAGATGGCTTTCCATTGGTCGGATCCTCTTTTCCCAACCCGTTTCAGCACTTTTCGAATCCGGTACGGGTCGTAATACGTCTGGATGGCGGTCTG
>JBNKNP010000267.1:0-8143 GCA_050293905.1 Desulfobacteraceae bacterium
ATTGTCTTAGACGAGTATCTTGATCCCCTAAAACCGTTGCAATAACAGCAACAGCATCATCACTGCCGATTCTGATCACGGCAGCAATTCATCAATAAAAAAAAGACTTTCAAGGAAACCTTGAAAGCCTCTATTGATTGATGGTCGGGACGGCAAGATTTGAACTTGCGACCACTTGTCCCCCAGACAAGTGCGCTACCAGACTGCGCTACGCCCCGATTGCGATCAAAAACAAGGCGAGTATTACCATTCTTAGAAAAAAGTGTCAAGACATATTGCTCTACAAAGATGACGCAAGGTTTTATTTATAAAGGTTGCTATTCTCACTTATTCCTGTATGATGTATCTCACATACACAAGTAAGAGCACATCCCCTGTCAGGGCAAAAAAACTTTCAGGCAGTCCTCGTTAATCTATTGTTTTTGAACATCAGATATTATCGTCGAATTTATGCAGATTACTTTCAAGTGAGATACTGTATTTAAATTTGATTGATTAAGTTATCTGAAATTTTAAAAAATAATATATCTTTACAAGCGGAAATACGCCTTTTCACACAATATTATATTTTTGGGTCTGACAGATTCGTCACACGGAAAGCCGAAAAAAACCGGCATAAGACCCAGGTCACAAAAAAGGAAAGTTTATGACATTCAGCACTTTTAATTTTCATCCCCAGATTGCAGCCGGCATCGCCGCCTGCGGCTACACACGCCCCACCCCAATCCAGAAGGAATCCATTCCTAAAATACTTCAAGGAAAAGATCTGTTCGGTCTTGCTCAAACAGGGACAGGTAAAACAGCCGCCTTTGTCCTTCCGATTCTTCAACGTCTGCAGACCAGACCTCAGAACCGGCAAAGGGCCATGATTATAGCCCCAACCCGGGAATTGGCTGAGCAGATTCACACCAATATCGGCATGCTGGCCAAAAAAACCGATATAAAAAGTGCAGTCATATACGGCGGCGTGAGCAAAGCATCCCAGGTCAAGGCCATTCGATCAGGCGCCCAGATTGTTGTCGCCTGTCCGGGCAGGCTGCTCGACCTTTATAACAACGGAGATATAAATTTTCAACACATCGAAATGCTGGTTTTAGATGAAGCCGATCACATGTTTGATAAAGGATTTCTTCCGGATATCAGGCGAATTGTCAAGCAACTGCCCAGCCAGAGGCAGACCCTTGTTTTTTCAGCCACCATGCCCGGAGAAATAAAAAAACTTGCCGGCCAGATTCTTAACAAACCAGACACTGTTCAAATCAATTCATCTCTTCCTGCGCCGACTGTTTCCCATGCTCTTTTCCACGTCAAAAAAGAACAGCGAACCGATTTACTGAAAAAAATATTCCAGCAAAAGGACTTGAAACGTACCCTGGTCTTTACCCGCACCAAACATAAAGCCAAAAGCCTTGCCCTGCAGTTAAACAAAGCAGGATTAAGCGCGACCTCACTCCAGGGGAACCTGTCCCAAAACAAACGGCAAAAAGCGCTGGACGGATTCCGGCACGGTACTTTTACCATATTGGTGGCAACAGATATTGCAGCCCGGGGCATAGACGTTCTGGAGATTTCCCATGTCATTAATTATGATTTGCCTGATACTGTTGAAACCTATACACATCGGACCGGGCGAACAGGCCGGGCAGATCAAAAAGGCAAGGCATATTCCTTTGTCTGCCAGGACGACTTGAAAAAGATCGCCCTGCTTGAAAGAACAATGGGGAAAAAAATCGAGCCAATGCCATTGCCGTCCATTTCCCGGAAATCCACCGAGACTCTGCTCCAGGAACGGCCTGTCAAGGCTGTCCGACGTTCCCAAAGGAATGAGCAGCGCCGATGCACCTGGTCCGATTCCATCGTGCTGGCGTAAATTTATTTTCAAGCATCCATAAATCAAAGAAGGGAAACAGATGTGGCCCACAATCCATATTCTTTTAAAAAACGACAGAAAGAATTGGCAAAAAAAAAGAAGCAGGAAGAGAAAATGAAACAAAAGCGGGAAAAACGGAAAAATCCTATTGATTTAGAAGATCAGAAATAACCAGCCGATATGGACGCATTAAAAGTAAACTATAAGACATTTGAAATCGGAAAGTTTGACATTCATGTCCGCATGTTGAAAGACATGTGTCAATACCGGGACCAAAACGGGATTGCAAAAAAGGCAGGCATCTGTTCTGCCGCCTGGCCGATTTTCGGTGTGGTCTGGCCTTCCGGAGAAATTCTTGCCCATTACATGCTTAATTACCATGTGGGCCAGAAACGAATTTTGGAAGTGGGGTGCGGCATCGCGCTGGCCAGCATGGTTCTTAAGCAGAGATCGGCAGACATAACAGCCACAGACTATCACCCGGAAGCAGGTCGGTTTTTAAAATATAATGTCATGCTTAACAAAGGAGATAAAATCCCCTTTGTCCGCACAGGGTGGGACGAAATAACCCATAACCTGAATGACTTTGACATTATCATCGGAAGCGATCTGCTCTATGAAAGTAACCATGCGCAATTATTATCAAGATTCATTGACAACCATGCGAAAAAACATTGTGATGTGATTATTGTTGACCCAAATCGAGGGCATCATGCGCGTTTCAGCAAAAAAATGGTGAGCTTAAAATTTTCTTACAGACAGGAAAGTCTGCCACAGACTCAATTGATTGAAAAGCCGTTTAAAGGGAAAATTCTGCATTATTCTCGATAGCATATCAGAAACAATTAAAAGGAGACGGACATGACTGACAAACCCGGTTTAAAAAGTGGTTGCAGTAAAAAAGAACTCATAAAAATATTAGAAAAAATTGACCGGGAACGCCATCAAACATTAATAAAAAGCCAGAAACAAGGTCCTCAATCCAAAAAAAACGACAATGGATGCTCGTTCACCCTTGAATAACCCCAGGCGTTCGGGTACTGCTTCCTGAACCAGTATCAGGCTGGAGGTAACAATACCATTTGACCTGCCATAGGTATGTCATGTATTCTACATTTAATCTTATTCCAACCATTAAAATTTAAGGTGCAGCATGGAAAAACAAGATACCGCCCTGCAACCATCTTTTGCATTGGAACAGCGATTAAGTAAGACTATCTGTGATTATATTCTAAGTTTTCAGGCCAGAGACCCTGAAAGGGCAGCTTCATTCGATATTTTCAATGCCCTTGCCTATATTGTCCGTGAACGGATGATAAAAAAATGGATCAGTACTCAAAAAGAGCATTATAAAAAGAAGAAAAAAAGAATTTATTACCTTTCATTGGAATTTCTTATCGGCCGTTCCCTTGGAAACAGTCTTATCAATTTAGGCTTGATGGGATCTGTGTGTGATGAGCTGGAAAAGATGGGGTATGACCTTGAAGAGATCCGGGACCAGGAAGAAGACGCAGCATTAGGCAATGGCGGTCTTGGCCGCCTGGCTGCCTGCTTTATGGATTCCATGGCTTCTTTGAATATTCCGGCCTATGGATACGGGATTAACTATGAATATGGTCTTTTTTATCAGCAGATCATTGACGGATTCCAGGTGGAGAGTCCCGATAACTGGCTTCGTTTCGGCTCTCCCTGGGAAATTCAGCGGCCTCAGCCCTTGTATCCGATTAACTTTTACGGTACGGTCAAATCATTTACAGATACGGACGGCACGCCTGTTTCCTCATGGGAAGATACCCAGACCGTACTTGCCACGCCCTGCGATGTCCTTGTTCCCGGATATAGGAATAATACTGTTCTGAATATGCGCCTGTGGCGGGCAAAAGCATCCAGGGAACTTGACCTGTCCTTTTTTAACCGCGGCGATTACATCGGCGCTGTTGAAAGCAAAGTCCAATCCGAAACCATTACCAAACTGCTCTACCCGTCCAATGTTGCCAGTGAAGGTCAGGAACTTCGCTTTAAGCAGCAGTATTTTTTTGTAGCTGCCACACTGATGGATATTCTTCGAAGATTTACAAAACAGAACCATAATTTTGATCATTTCTCAGATCATGTGGCCATACAATTGAACGACACCCACCCTGCCATTGCCATTCCTGAATTAATGAGACTGCTGATGGATATCCACCGGATCGGGTGGGATCAGGCCTTTGACATCTGCTGCAAAACATTTGCATATACAAACCACACCTTATTGCCCGAGGCGCTTGAAACCTGGCCTGTGGATCTGGTCGGCCGTGTTTTGCCCCGTCACCTGGAAATCATCTATGAAATCAATTCAAGATTCTTAACCCAGGTAGACGCATCCTATCCAGAAGATTCAGACCGTCTCAAGCAGATGTCCATCATTGATGACGGCCCGCCGAAAAAAGTGCGTATGGCTCATATGGCTGTAGTATGCAGCCATTCCGTCAACGGAGTGGCCCGACTGCATTCCGATTTATTGAAACAAAACCTGTTTAAACATTTCAACGATTTTTTCCCTGGCAGGATCAACAACAAGACCAACGGCATCACCCAGAGACGATGGCTGCTCAAATGCAATCCATCATTGTCCACGCTGATCAGTGATACCATCGGAGAGAACTGGATTACAGACCTGGATCAACTCAAAGATCTGATTCCCCATGCAGATGACCATGAATTTCTTAACCGGTTTCGAAAAGCCAAACAGGCAAACAAAAAAAGGCTGGCCATGATCATAAAACAGACCTGCAACGTTGATGTCGATCCTGATTCCCTTTTTGATGTCCAGGTAAAGCGTATCCACGAATACAAACGCCAGTTGCTCAATCTTCTGCACATCATCTATCTTTATAATACCCTGCTGTCTGATCCCAAAGCTGAGATGACTCCGCGGACATTCATTTTTGCAGGTAAGGCAGCTCCGGATTATTCAAAAGCTAAAATGATCATAAAAATGATTCATTCCGTTGCAGACGTTATTAATACAAACACGGAGATAGACGGGCGGATCAAAGTGGTTTTCATACCTAATTACGGGGTTTCTCTTGCAGAAAAAATTATCCCGGCTGCAGATCTTTCCGAGCAGATATCCACAGCCGGAACAGAGGCAAGCGGTACTGGAAACATGAAGTTTGCCCTGAACGGCAGTCTCACCATGGGAACGCTGGATGGTGCCAATATTGAAATACTGGAACAAGTCGGGTCTGATAATATTTTTATTTTCGGCATGGATGCTGAACAGGTTCAGGATGCAAAACGGCTTAAAACCAGGACCCCCATGAATATATATAACGAAAACGCTGATATAAAGGCGGTTGTCGACAGGATCAAATCAGGCTATTTCAGCCAGGGAGAGCCGTTCATGTTTCATCCGATTGCAGATGACCTGCTAAGCATTGAATCTGATCCTTATCTTCATCTTCTTGATTTCCAGTCCTACATTGATTGTCAGAAAACTGCGGGCAGTCTATTTACCACCTGGGAGAAATGGCAGAAAAAAGCGGTCCTCAATGTGGCCAATATGGGCAGATTCTCTTCTGACCGGACGATTAAGGAATATGCTGAAGACATCTGGGGCATACCGGTGGAAAATTAAGGAACATACTCCAGGAGGGAGTTTAATCCCATCTGTTTTATTTTCTGCCAGGTCAGAAACAACGCGAAAAGTCCTATACTCAAAACAAGAATACTTACAAACCCGGGCGCCGGATGAAAAGTAAGACGGAAGAATTGCAAATTGAACATCACCGGCGTTTTCTCAACCAGAGCTGTACTCTCATTCATAAATTCCCCCATGGCCTGACAGATTCCCGTTATCCCGAAAAAAATTGAACCTATTAAAAAAATATATTTCATCCTGCCTTCCTATAATTTTTTATCTGTTTGGTTAAAAAACATCCTTAATCCGCAGATCAAGGTCAAAATTTATGTAAACAATTCAAAACAAATAGAGCAAGAAACATTCCAGCTTTGTATTATTGTTGTTTTTTTTCAAAAGCCCTTAAAATTACACTTTTTTTTAAAAAAAGAAACTGTCTTTCAAATGCCCATGCTTTCTTTTTCATAGGGAAAAAAGGTGATAATTTATCCATTTTTTTTCCTAAAAATAGACACAAAAGGTATCATGAAAAATTGTTTATTCATCTATGCTAAAAAATTGATGCTATTCTTATTGCACAATTTTTAGATTTGCGTTAACATTCGGCATGTTTAATCAGAATCAGCTAAATGCAATTGATGAATTAATTAAGGAAAACCTGATTTCGGCAGGCCTTGATGATGTAATTTATATTGATATGGCGGGCAATACCATTGCCAAGCACGACAATGGTGAAAGTCAGTTGGACGCCACAGCGTTTGCAGCACTTGCCGCAGGAAATTTTGCAGCCGTCGATGCCATGGCCAAGCTGGTGGGAGAATCGGAATTTTCATTATTGTTCCATAAAGGTGAAAAATCGAGTATCCATTTTTCCAAGGTCAATGAAGAAACGCTTTTAATAGCCATGTTTAAACAGGAAATCTCTCTGGGACTGGTCAGATTAAAAGTTGAAGAGACCATAAAACAGATCAACACCATATTGGCAAATGATTAATCACTATTCCTGCAGGATACAATAATCTTATCCTGTCTGTTCTGTTGAGGAGATCGGACTTGGCGCTGATAAATGTAAATACCAAGGAAATCCAGCTGAAAATCGTTTACTATGGGCCGGGCCGTGGCGGAAAAACCACAAATCTTGAATATATAAACAAGACCTACCGTAAACAGATTAAAACAGAGATGGTCAGCCTGAAGACACAGGATGACCGCACACTGTTTTTTGATTTTCTCCCGTTTGATGTAGGTCAGATCAAAGGATTCGATGTCACCATTCAATTGTACACTGTTCCCGGACAGGTAAAATACAATGCCACAAGAAAGCTTGTGCTCAGAGGGGTCGATGGCATTGTTTTTGTTGCGGATGTGCAAAAAGAGCAGCGGAAAAAAAATATAGAGTCCTTAAACCAGTTATATGAAAATCTTGAAACATATAATCTGGATCTGTTTAATATGCCGCTGGTGATGCAGTATAATAAAACAGATCTTAAAAAGACCCAGATCCCGATTTTACCTTCCAAAGTATTGCAAAATGACCTTAACCGCCATTTAAGGGCCCCTGCATTTGAAGCCAGTGCGTTAAGAGGGGGCAATGTCATTCCAACCTTAAAAAAAATCATATCAATGACTTTGGCATCCATTCAGGAACAGGTTTTTTAAGGAGGTTTCTTTGAACTCAGAATCCCAACTCCAACAGATCATCTCAACTTTGAACGAAAATTCCCATGATGCTGTATTCAATCAGCTGCTGGAAACCGTATCACAGATCGAAATCGAGAACCCTGACCATTCTGCTCTCATCTCTGTTTTGAAGATGGTACGGTCCCTGGGATCATATTTAAAATCCAACAAGGAAAATGCGCATCCCGACACCCTGGCAACACTGTCCGCTATTGGAAAGAATGCAGAAAAACTAATCACCGGCACTGATCTTGATAAACAACAAATTTCTCTTATTTTCCAGGAATCCTTTTCCTCGTTTAAAGCATTAAAGCAAAAACTGACAGCCAAACCCGTATTTGAGCCATCAGACCTGGAAGATCTGCGAAGCGTGATTCTGGCCATTGACTGGGAAATAACCGACACAACCCTCCAGCAGTTTGAAACCGTCGTCAATGAAAAGTTGTCCAGACTAAAACCCAACTCGATTTATTATTCATATTTAAAAATCATCCAGAGTACAGGTGGGTATATCGGGACTAAAAAGGCAGATGCCCATACAGATTCCGTCTCTTTTCTAAGATCTGTTTTTGTTAATTTTGACAAAGTTGTTCAATCTGACGATCTTGATCTGAAAAAGAGGCTTCTTGATAAGGATATCAAACGGTTTAAGGCCTTCAGACAAAAAATATCACAACCCTTCGGCAGCGATGCAGAACCTCCGTCACCCTCTGACGATGGCGAAATGCCCCCTGCCCTGTCCCATGTAAAAACCTCTTCTACCGGCAGTACGGATCAAAATTTAGAGCTGACTGAACTTCCCGAAGACCAGGAAACGTCAGGTACTGATCAATTGGAAGAACTTCCGCCTGCCCTGTCGGACAAGGCACCTTCACCTGCACCCGGCATGGATGTCATGGATGATCTGTTCAGCGTCAAAGAGACACCGGCGGATGAACTGCTTGATGCCATTCACCTGATGAACGTCC
>JBNKNP010000268.1:0-5082 GCA_050293905.1 Desulfobacteraceae bacterium
GCAGCAAGCCGGCAACTGAATATATTTTTAATACTTCTAAAAAAAAGACCGATCCACACGAACTTGAAGGATTGTGGATCGGTCTTTTAAGGCATCAGCCTGGAAATTGACTTAAAAACCCGATCCAACTCTATTTTTAATTTCTGCAGATCAGGTTCAATGGTTTCAAATTTGCCGGACTTCAGCTTTTTATCGATGGTAACACAGATCCGGTTTGATTCCTCGGCCCCGAGATTGCCGCAAACCCCTTTCAGGGTATGAATAATTTGATTCATTTTATCCGTGTTCCGGTCCTGAAATAATTTTTGGAGCGATTGAAAAATATCCGTATATTCCTGCTTAAACTGGATCAAAAGATTTTTATAGAGACTTTTATTGCCGCCCACCGACATCAGGCCGGATTGAATATTGATCCCTTGAAGTGTTTCGGGGAAATTGATTTCTGATGCGGTATCATCGTTTAATTCTGTTTCATTGGCCCTTCTTTTTCCGGGTTTGATCCATTTGACGAGTATTGAAAATAATTCTGCGGCATCAATGGGTTTTGTGGTGTAGTCACTCATTCCGGCATCAATGCATTTCTCCCGTTCCCCTGCTATGGCATGGGCTGTAAGGGCAATGATAGGAATTTGAAGCCCGCCTGGGTTTTGTGTTTTCTCCCACTTCCGGATCTGTCGGGTTGCTTGATATCCATCCATGACCGGCATCTGGATATCCATGAGAACGGCTTTAAAATCGTTAGACCGGGAAAAAAGATCAAAGGCTATCTTCCCATTGTCCGCTGCCGTTACAAAAAAGCCCTCGCTTTCAAGAAGTTCAACAGCCACCTGCTGGTTGATTTTATTATCTTCCGCCAGAAGAATACGGGCACCGCAGATTTTATCAAGCCCTTCAATCCCCTGTGTTTTCTGCGAAACGGGTACAATATGCCCGGATCTTGATTGATCGAGAACCTCCATGATCGTATCAAACAACACAGACGGGCCCACCGGTTTTTCCAAAAAGGAATCGATTCCAACGGTTTTCGCCTGCCTCCTGACCTCTTCTCTTCCAAATGCGGTAATCATTAATATTTTAGGTATCCTGTGGGGTTTTGTTTTTTCCAGGATGATCTTTGTAGCCGCTATACCGTCCATTTCCGGCATGTGCCAGTCCATCAATATTAAATCATAGGGCGTATCAATCTGAGTTTCTATTTTCCGGATCGCCTCGAAGCCGGAAGCTGCTGTTTCAGGCTGAAAGGACATTGATGTAAGCATGTTGGAAAGGATTCCCCGGGAAATCTCACTGTCATCGACAACCAGGGCCCTTTTTCCCTGAAGATTTAAGGGCGTTTGCAATCCGGCTCTGCTGCCGGCCGGCCGGACGCCGAATTTAGCGGTGAAGATAAACCTGCTCCCTTTTCCGATCTCGCTTTCGATCTTGATTTTTCCCCCCATCAATTCAATCAAACTTTTACAAATGGAAAGCCCCAGACCGGTGCCGCCGTATTTTCGGGTAATTGAGCCGTCAGCCTGTGAAAAAGATAGAAAAAGCCGGCTTTTTTGCGCTTCGGTAAGACCGATCCCTGTATCTTCAATAGTAAATCTTAAAACAATATCATTGGATCCTTCAGGCTTAACATCTTCTGCGATACCGACATCAATCAAAACATGCCCTCTTTTAGTGAATTTGATGGCATTGTCTGCTAAATTATTCAGTATCTGCCGGAGTCTCAAAGAGTCCCCTACCAGAACCACGGGGATATGACTGTCCAAATGAAATAAAAATTCAATCTCTTTTTCTTCCGCTTTGATATTAACCATACCGGAAATGCTATTTAAAACATCTTCCAGTTTAAACTCATTCGATTCCAATGCGATTTTGCCAGCCTCGATCTTGCTGAAATCAAGAATATCATTAATGATGCCCAAAAGCGATTTGGCGGATTGATCGATATTTTTTATATAGTCCCGTTGTTTGCGGCTCAAATCGCTTTTCAGCGTCAGGTGGCTCAGCCCGATAATCGCATTCATCGGGGTCCTGATTTCATGACTCATATTGGCCAGAAACTCACTTTTTACCCGGCTTGCGGTTTCAGCCTGTTTTTTTGCCATTTCAAGTTCGTGAAGGGTTTCATTTAAGTCTTCTGTCCTGGCATTGACTGCCTGGCGGTAGTCCTCAAGATGCCGGTCCATTGTTTCTATTTTCTGTGTCAGGGTTTGATTTTTATTATCAAACTCCAGGTATAGTTTTCTTTGAATGATAATTGTAAACACAAACAGACTGGTACCCCACCCCAATAATTGCAGCGGGTCCGGCATGCCGGGTTTAATATGATTATTGAATATTTCCCCATATGGAAGGAGTGAAAATAAAATAAAAGGACAAAGCGTGACGATTAGATATACCGCGTTTTTCCTATGAATCTGCTCCGGGGACTGCAACTGTTTCACCATAATTGCCCCGACCAGCAAAAAGAAAAGCATTTTTAAAAAAAACGTATCATTCAAGGCCACGGATACGCCTTTAAAAATAAGGAATCCTGAAAAAACAACTTCCAGCATATAAAGGATCACCAGGTATTTTAATGCATTATGGGATATGGGATCGTGCGGTTTTAATTCCAGAAATTCATCTATCATCAAAAGGGGGACTATTTTTGCCCCCATATATCCCAGATACAGGATAAAAAGATGCAGGTGGGATGAAGATACGCCGGCACCTTCCATATAATTCAGAAAAGATGTGAGATATAAACAGATACACAAAGAAAACAGGGAGGTGGCAACAAATATTTTTTTTCTCAGCCATATATAGTGAATCAAATGATTCAAAAAAAAGTATACAAAAACAAATAAATAAAAATGATACATGGTTAACTAAAACCCGGCGGTAACGGGTATTCACCTGTCATATATGTTCAAAAAAAGTTTCAATCAATTCGATACATTTTTCAGGATTCTCCATGGGGCCCTGATGGGCGGCATCCGGAATCAACTCCAGATAGCCCTTGGGAACCATGGAAAATAAATGCTCGGCCTGGTGAAGAAATAATTCGTCATCCGCACCGCACATGATTAAAATCGGACATTGGATCTGACTGTAGTCATAGGTAATGGTTCTGTTGATCCAGATTTCGGCAATATCAAAAACAACAGGGTCAAGATGACAAATGCGGTTGTATTCCCTGTCCCGTAGTTTTGCAAACCGGGCTTCGCTGAGAAATCTATTTGAAAAATTATGGGGTTCGGAAAACATAAAATCTGCTGCTGACCGCATTCCCGCCTTTCTCCATTCGTCATTCATCAGTTTAAAGTTGGTTTTCTCATCAACCGTCGCTTCCAGAACAGTCGGCCCTATTACGATCAGGGATTTGACATAATCAGGATTTGAAATACTGGTTCTCATCCCCCATTCTGAGCCGATGGAACATCCCATGTAATGAAAAGGAGAAAGTTGCAGGGTATCGGTAATATTGAGAACATCTTCATGAATTTTTTCATAGGGGATGGCGACTTTACTGCTATCCCCATGGCCGGGCAAATCAAACGCATAAACTTCCATGCCCCGCTCGCCGCAAAAATAAGCGGCAAGATCGTCCCATAAATGTTTGTCAAATATCAGGCCGTGATGCATGACAATCCGATCCTTTGGCGGATGATTGAGCGGTTTCCATAGGAGATAAGCCCAGGTCCTCCCGTATTTTGTTGTGATTTTTTTTTCCTGTACATTACAATTGGGATACTGTTTCAAGCCTGTCATTTTTATTCTCCTTGATTGAAAACCGGCGGGTTGTTTCAATAAAATGAACGATCTCTTTTAAGTCCCATTTTATGGATAGATCATAGGTGTTGACGCCATATTTATCAGACGCCAGTGGATCCACACCCAGATGGATTATAATCTTTACCCATTTAATAAATTCTTCCATATTTTTAATGGTGTAGCGGCTATGGGAACAAAGCCTGTGCAATGGTGTTTTTCCATGCATATCCTTGACATTTAACTTAGCCCCGGCGTCTATTAACAATTTTAAAATCTTATAATTCATATTGCTGGCCGCGATATGCAAAGGCCGTTTTTGAAGTTTATTTGAAATATTGATATCAGCACCAAACTGGATTAACGGAACAATGACGCGTCTGTAATCACGTTTTGCGGCAATATGCAAAAGATAATCCCCTGTTTTATCCTTTAAATCAGGTGCTGCCCCCAGCGCTAAGGCCGCTGCGGCCAAAAGCTCATTTCCGGTATTGACGGCATCGAATAGTATTTTTTCTTTAAGGGATGAGACCTCCCGGATCATTTGCTGCTTTCCGGGAAAATAAAGGATGCTTTTTTTGTGGTAATGAAAAAAGCCAACAAATCCTGAAAAAAGGAGAATAATGGTCAATATCATAATTTCAGTCACAAAACGATAATGACCTCCCGTGCCGAACTTATATGCGGAAAAGACAGCAGCCATGAATAAACCTGAGCAAAAACCGATTTGAAGGCTTTGGTTTTTCAGATAAAAGACCGGCGGACGGTAATGGTATCTTCCAATGAGCAATAACAGGGCAAAAATAACCTGTACGGCCAATAAAAGAAAATCATCAGGGGGGATCAGCAATGTTAAAAGAAGATAAAAAAACAGGAGCGACCAAAGGGATATACTCAAAAACGGGTTGAATATCAGACGGTGGCAGCGATGAAAAACAGCCGAGCAGTCCCGGATTTTGGTAATCGTAATATAGGTGGCCAGCGCAGTCGTTGTAACGCCTGTAAAAAGACAGCGAAGCCGCTCATAAAATTCGACGGACCGGGAAGGCGCCGTCACTAAAGGAACGGCAATAAAAAAGAGAAAAAAGCAGGACAAGACAAATAAATTTAAGATTAAAAGTGCAAATACTGTTGAATTTTTATAAATTTTTTTAAAAAAGGGCAAAAATTTTAAATGGCTGATCCAGGCAGTTTTAAAAAAAATCTTTTCACCGGAAATGCCGCATAGATGAAGAATATAGATGATGGCCGGGATGGAAAATACACACCAGAACATTATTTTATCATAGCCGGTTACACTGGAATATATCCGATCGATTTGCAATCCATGATAAAAAG
>JBNKNP010000269.1:0-6843 GCA_050293905.1 Desulfobacteraceae bacterium
GCTTTGATGGACATCAATCTGGGGCGGGGAATCAACGGAATCGAGGCGGCCCAACAGCTGAGGGAAAAATTCGACGTCCCGGTCATCTATATAACGGCCCATGCAGATGATGATACGGTTTCCAGGGCTAAAATCACAGAACCATATGGCTATATCGTCAAACCCTTTGACCCGGACCAGCTCAGATATACCCTGGAGATTGCACTTCATAAACTTGAATCCGACCGTAAAGTAAAGGAAAACCGGCAGTGGTTTCAAACGACTCTGGAGAGTATAGGCGATGGAGTGATTGCCACGGATATGGAAGGGCTCATCACCTTTATCAATCCAGCAGCACAAATAGTGACAGGCTGGTCCGGCCCGGATGCAGTGAATAAACCACTCAAAGATGTATTTCATATCATTGACGAACACAGCGAAAAGCCTCGCAGGAATCCTGTGGAAGAGGTGATTGAAACCGGACAGACTGCCAGGCTTGCCAATTATACTTTGTTGATTTCCCGTGATGGTAAAAAGATTCCTGTCACGGACACTGCAGCGCCGATTGTCATGGAGAACGGTGAAACAGTAGGTGTTGTGCTGGTTTTTCAAGACAGTTCAAACATGAGAGAACAGGAAAGAAAACTGCAGGAGAGCGAAGAGCGGTTTAAAAATTTATTTGATTATGGTCCCCTGCCCTATCAGTCCCTGGATGTGGACGGCCGGTTTATTGAAGTCAACCGCACGTGGCTGGACTACCTGGGATATGAGAAATCAGAAATTATCGGAAAATCTTTCACCGATTTTTTAAAACCGGGATGGGAGAAGGGTTTTAATGATTATTTTCCAAAATTTAAAACAAAGGGGGAAGTTTGGGGAACTCAATTGGAACTCAGACGAAAAGACGGTTCATATATTACCACTCAATTTGATGGAAAAATCCTGAAAAATTCTGTTGGTGAGTTTATTCAAACTTATTGCGTATTTAAAGATATTTCTGTTGAAAAGCAATTGGAAGAGCAATTGGAAAAACAGGAAATCGCACTGATGCAGGCTCAGAAAATGGAAGCCATCGGGAACCTGGCCGGCGGGATTGCCCATGATTTTAATAATATTCTGGCGTCCATGATGGGTTTTACCGAACTTCTTCTTTTAGATACCCCGAAAGAAACTGAAACCCACAGCCATCTTACAGAGATCCTTCGTTCAGGCCAGAGAGCGAAAAAACTGGTCAAACAGATTTTAACATTCAGCCGGAAAGAGGAGTTGGAAAAAAAGCCCATCCCGATCAATTCAGTGATTATGGAAGTGGTGTCGCTGATGCGGGCGACCATACCTTCCAATATTGAAGTCAGAGCCCGGACAGGTCCGGATTCCATTGTTGTGAATGCAAATGCCACACAGATGAATCAGGTCATCATGAATCTTGTTACCAATGCGGTTCATGCCATAGATGATAACGGGATAATTGAAATTACCTCACGGCTGATCCATTTTGACAGCAGCGCTGTGTTTAAATATCCGGATCTGGAAGCCGGGGAATATGTGAAAATATCTGTCAGTGACACCGGCTGCGGTATTGCCGGGGAAAATATAGATGCTATTTTTGAGCCTTATTATACAACAAAAACCAGGGACAAGGGCACCGGACTGGGACTGGCGGTGGTCCACGGCATTATCAAGCTGCATCACGGGCATATCCATGTTCAAAGCGAACAGGGAAAAGGCTCAACCGTTAATGTCTATCTTCCGCTGGCAGACCAGCCCCATATTGAAGACACCGTTCCGGCAGGGCATGAAACCGCCCCGGGCAGTGAAAGAATTCTGTTTGTTGATGATGAGCCGGTTATTGTCAGGCTTCAAAAGCGGATTCTGGAGCGTCTGGGATATCTGGTGACATCAACCACAAGCAGTATGGATGCCCTGGAGAAATTC
Organism: Desulfobacteraceae bacterium; assembly: GCA_050293905.1. Classification (GTDB taxonomy): domain Bacteria; phylum Desulfobacterota; class Desulfobacteria; order Desulfobacterales; family Desulfobacteraceae; genus Desulfobacula. The sequence goes on from JBNKNP010000269.1 coordinate 1,915, forward strand.
CGCAATAATCCGGACGACTTTCAGTTGATCATCACAGATGCCACCATGCCCCGCATGACTGGTGAAAAACTATGCGAAGCCGTAAAAAAGATCCGGCCCGATATCCCTGTTATTTTATGTACGGGATATTCTGAGAAAGTCAGTGAAGAAACAGCCGGAGAATTTTCAATTGACGCATTTTTAATGAAGCCCGTGGATCCGGATCAACTGCTCAACACCATCAGAAAACTTCTGGATAAATAACCTTCCCCTTGCAGATTGCCTTGATTATTTAAACGTTTAAAGGGTCGATAAAATATATTTACATTTTTGCCGGCACATTCTAATCTGTCATTTCCAGGTGGGATGAATTGTGAATAATAATCTGTCTTTAGTAAGTTTAAGGTGAAAGAATATGGTATCGGACAGTGTGAACGGCATCAGCGGTCAGATTGAAGGCGTAAACCTTTCATCTTTTCTTCAGATGATTGAAATGGAGAAGAAAACCTGCACGATTAAAGTGTTGACCAGGAAGAACAGAGGCCGGATTTATTTTCAAAACGGTATCGTATTAGACAGCAGTACCCTGACGTTGAATCACCTTGAAGCCTTGTACGATATTCTTACCTGGACCGACATTGTGATCGAGGTTGAAAAAAACGAATTGAAAAAAGAGAATGTCATCAACCTGCCTTTGATGCATATCCTTCTGGAGAGTGCAAGGCATGCCGATGAAATGGATAAAAAACGTATCCCGGGTGATTTTGACGGTACAAAATCAAAATCCGATAGAAATATTCCGCTTCAGGTTTTGAGAAATAAAGATTTTTGTCTGGAAATCGGTATTAAGCTTCTGATCGATTTTGATGAGCGGGCTGTTTCTTTCCGAAGTACTCTTGTCGGCATAGAGCATGGAAAATATCTGCTGTTGAAAACGCCTAAGCCATTTGGAAAAATGGACCATGACCACTTTAAAACACAGGAATTGATTGTCAAGACCCTGTATAAGGGAACCATATATGCGTTTCGCTCCAAATTAATGTCTGTCATTTCCAAACCATCGAAATTAATGTTTATAGAATATCCCGGGAAAATAGAACATCATGAGCTTCGTTCACACAAAAGATTTAAATGCAGTATTGTAACCCAGACACGGGTAAATGATAGAGAAAGGGGCGGGGTGATTGAAAATATCAGCAAAGGAGGGTGCTGCTGCACTATTGAAGTATTTCCAACAGATGCAGGTTTGGGGCAGAACCTGATAAACGATACGATCCCCTTTCGATGCCATTTTCCCGGATCAAAGGAAGAGATCAGTTTTATGGGGGAAATAAAAAACACAAAAAAGAAACCAGACGAAATTGCAGTGGGTATTAAATTCGTTTATCCGGGCACAACAGATGAAGTCCGGGATATTATTAATAAATACATCCGGTTAATTGAATACTCAAGTGAAAACGTTTAGTATATTGTGCAAATGGAGGCGGTAAAAAGTGATTAAGCAACAGATCATTGACGGATTCAAGCTGTCCATTCAGCAGATGATTCCCTGTGCACAGGTGACAGCAGATGTTTCCCGGCCTGCCGACGTTCATCTCCCGGAAAATCAGATCGCTAAAGATAACGGGATGATCTGCATTGATGACTATTCCTGCCTGATCTGGTTCGTCGATATTGTAGAACAGAAGATTTTTTTTAGAATTAAAAGAAAGAAAATAGCGATTTCCGCGGAGGAACGGCGGATGATTCAAACCATCCCGTTGCTGCTGCAGAATTTAAAGGACATTCATTCAAAGGAATTTTTTGGTTTTTCATTAAAATTTTCAAGCCGGATTTCTTTTGGAGACCTGATTGTTGCCAAATTCCTGGAAAAAAAGCCTGAGCATACTGTATGGAACCCGATCAGTATTCTTTCCGCCCTTCAGGAACTGACGTTTAAGCGGTATGAGGGAGAAAAATGCACTTCCGGGTTTGTTTATACGGATCAGCCTGTTGAATTCATCCGCCGGGTTCACCAGACCAATTATGTTTTTTATGAATTTAAAGAAAAAACAAAACTGGACCATTCGTTTTTTGATACACCGGCCAGCTACCGGTATGTCGACGGCAGAAACAGCTTTTATCTCATTGATGACCAGCGAACGATTCAAGGAATACTCAGGCTGGCCAATCCCAGTAAATTTTCTTTGATCGACCGGATAGGCAATCTCCACCTTGATGATATCATTGACCGGATGCCGGGAAACAACTGGGTCTCTTTTGTTGGCTTAAAAGACGAGGTCTTTGTCATCCCGGGAAAATATAACCAGTTAAAATGGTCAAAAAATCACTGGTTCCTCAGGGACAGAACCATTATTTTTAAGCTGCTGAGACAATTTGATTTTGACGAAAAATTAATCGAGCTGTTTGTCAGTATTGTTTTCGGTCTGTCTGAGATACGGTTCGGATCAGTCATTTTAATTGCTGATGATGACCAGCAGCTCCCACCGGGAATTGGCAAAATTGATGACAGTATCCTGGGCAGCCTGCTGCGCCGGTCAATTCAATCTGCGGGGATTGAAACTTTAAAGTCCACAGATGCCCTGATGGGTATACTGGCCTCTGACGGTTTGACAAGTGTTTCCAGGAAAGGAATGATTTTAAGCTGCGGAGATATTATTGATATCACAAGCGCAGCCCGCCAGAACATACCGGGCGGTGGAAGAAGTCAGGCAGCCATAGCGGCTTCTTATTTCGGGCTATCCATCAACATTTCCCAGGATGGTCCGGTATCCTTTTATAACCAGGGAAAACTGCTGATCCGGGTGTGACAAAAATATCTCAGTTAAAATTTACAGATGAAAATTTTTATCCCGGCCCTTTGTCCTGGCCAGTGCAGACCAGGCTGATCTGCTGGTTTTCCATTTTTTGTAAGATTGAATTTCCACCAGATTACCTTCAGGATCCCTGAAATAAACAAATTTGAGCTCGCACACACCTGCCACGCTCACCTTGCTGACACTGCCCAGAAGCCGGCCGCCATGCTTTACAGCCTCTTTTAACGTCTTGTGAACATCGTCTACTTCAAAGGCAATATGATTCAATCCTGCCCGATTTGCCAGAAACGGTTCGCAGGTTTCCTGGTCTGTGTAAGAATATATTTCAAGAGTGGGGCCGTTTTCGTCATATCCGGGAAGTCTCAGGTGAATCCCTTCAAGCCTCGCATTGGGTATGCCAGTGGCCCGGTCCAGCCAGGCGCCTGAAAGATTTCTTTCCGGCGGCTTGACCGTACATTGGAAGACCTTGATATAAAATTGTGCCAGGTCTTTCCAGTTCTCAGCAACAATATTGGTATGGGCAAATCGCATTATTTTCCTTTAATCGTTTTTATACTGTTGTTTTTGCCTTCTTACAAGCAAATCCGTTTCTTTAAAGTCCTCAAGAGGTCCGGATGCAAGGGCCGAACCCTTTTCCAGCAGGACAAGATGATCGGCCAGACAGGTAATTTCATCCATGTGATGGCTGACATAAAGGATGGGTATGGAGAAGTTTGTGCACAATTTCCGGATAAAGGGCAGCACTTCGGATTTTCTGTCCTGATCCAGTGAGGCCAGGGGTTCATCCATGAGCAGGAGTACCGGGCTGCACAACAGTGCCCGCCCAATGGCCACGCGCTGTTTTTCCCCGCCGGAAAGTTTAGCCGGCCGCCGGTGGAGCAGCGGTCCGATTCCCAGCAGCTCAACCACTTTGTCAAAGCGGATGTACGGGTTTATTTTTCCCTTTTGCCATCCCATGCCATAGGTCAGGTTTGACTTGACACTGAGATGCGGGAAAAGACGCGCATCCTGGAAAACATATCCGATTCTGCGTTTTTCCGGCGGAAGGTTGATTTTTGCCTGTGTATCAAACCATGATTGACCGTTCATTATTATCCTGCCGTTATCCGGGCGGGACAGGCCGGCCACCATATTGACAATGGAGGTTTTGCCGGCCCCGGAAGATCCGAAAAGAGCTGTGACCCCAGCCTCCCTGGCTGAAAACGCCACCTTGATGTTAAAACTGCCCTGCTGTTTTTTTATGTCAACCCGGAGCATGGCTGTTATCCTTTCATAAACCGTGCAAAACGTTTGGACAGCCACTCGGAAATAATCAGGGCGGTCATTGACAATACCACGGATATAATGCACAGCCGCAGCGCTCCAGCCTCACCACCCGGGATCTGGGTCAGGGAGTAAAGCGCCAGGGGCAGGGTCTGGGTTTCGCCCTGGATATTGGAGACAAAGGTGATGGTGGCACCGAATTCCCCCAGACTTCTGGCAAAGGCCAGGATGGTCCCGGTGATGATACCGGGCACCATCAATGGCAGGGTAATTGTCAGAAAAACGCGTAAAGGCCCGGCACCCAGGGTCCGGGCGGCATTTTCCAGCCCCGGATCCACTGCATCAATGGAAAGCCTGACCGACCGGACCATAAGCGGAAACGCCATGACCGCTGCTGCAATGGCTGCCCCTTTCCATGTAAAGGCCAGGGTCAGGCCGAACGTCTGATAGAGAAAACTGCCGATAATCCCTTTGCGGCCCAGCAGGATCAGCAGCAGGTAGCCGGTGACCACCGGGGGCAGAACCAGGGGAAGATGAACAATCCCGTCCACAAGACCTTTGCCCGGAAACCGGCACCGCGAGAGGATCCAGGCAATGCCGATACCCACAGGCAGGCTTCCTGCCACAGCCAGGCCGGATACCCTCATACTCAGCCGGATGGCTTCCCATTCCAGGGGTGTCAGACTGAACATGCCCATCACCTGAGGTTGAATCCGTATTTTTTGAAAATGTCAGCTGCTTTTTCCGATTTGATAAACGCCATCAAGGCGATGGCTGCAGGTGTTTTCCTGATCATTGCAATGGGGTATACAATTTCGGGATGGCTGTTTTCAGGAAACAGCCCCACAATCTTCACTTTATTGCTGATGGC
>JBNKNP010000270.1:0-2729 GCA_050293905.1 Desulfobacteraceae bacterium
CTCGGGCTGGCAGGAGTTGGAAGGAAAAGAAAAAACACAGCAGTTTAAAAAAAATCAAGTTTCTTTATTTAACTTTGATTCAACAGCTGTAGAAACTCAGCTTCATCCAGCACCTGAACCCCGATTTTTTCAGCCTTTTCAAGCTTGCTGCCCGCTTTTTCACCGGCAACGACATAATCGGTTTTTGAACTGACAGCAGAGGTGATGGCTGCCCCAAGTTTTTCCAGCTCTTTTTTGGCCTGGCCCCTGGTCATGGTCTGCAGGGTCCCGGTGAGAACCATCCGCTTATTATAAAACGGACTTTTTTCATCTGCATTCTGATGGGAGGGTTCCGACACAAGTTCCACACCGCAATCCATCATCCTTTGAATCATGTTTACATTTTGTTCATTCGAAAAATATTGACAGACCGCCGATGCCGTCTCCGGTCCGATCCCGTGAATATTCAGCAGTTTTTCAGGATCAGCCGCCATGATATTCTCAAGACTCTGAAAATGTTCACTGATCAGTTTAGCCGCATTCTCCCCTGTGTGGTCAATGCCTAATGCATAAAGAAACCGTCTAAGGGGAATTTGTTTTGATTGATCAATTGCCTTGACAAGATTGCCGGCAGACTTTTGGGCCATCCGGTCCAGGTCAGCCAATGTGTTCCGGTTCAGCAGGAAGATATCTGAAAAAGATCTTACCAGTCCTTCATCCACCAGTTGAATCACAATTTTTTTACCCATTCCGTCAATGTTCAAGGCCTTTTTTGAAACAAAATGGGTTATCCTTTCTTTCAGCTGTGCCTGGCAGGAGAGGTTAATACATTTATTGATATGGGACCGCCCCTGCTTGATCCGTTGAATCCGGCTCTCACATACCGGACAGGACTCCGGCATCCGGAAGAGACGTTCATCTCCGGTCCGCTTTGATTCAATGGTCTTGACCACTTTGGGAATCACATCCCCTGCCCGCATCACCAGAACCCTGTCGCCAATGCGGATATCCTTTCGTTTGATTTCATCCTCATTGTGAAGGGTTGCCCGTGATACGGTTACGCCGCCGATCATCACCGGTTCCAGCAGAGCAACCGGGGTCAGGATACCGGTCCGGCCCACCTGTACAATGATATCATTGATCCGGGTTGTTTCCTGAACCGCGGCAAATTTATAGGCAATGGCCCATCTCGGGCTTTTGATTTTTTGCCCCAGCTGTTGCTGAAACGCCATGTCATCCACTTTGACCACCATGCCGTCAATCTCGTAGGACAGGGTGTCACGGACCCTGGCAAGCTCTTGATAAAATTCAAGTACCCCGTTTATATCAAGAGATGAACGTGCATAAGGATTGACCGGAAATCCAAGTATTTTCAGCTGATCCAGCATTTGGGACTGGCTGGTAAAGGAAACACCTTCAAAAAGACCGATCCCATAAACAAAAATATCAAGCGGCCGTTGGGACGTGATGGCTGAATCCAGCTGGCGCAGGGAGCCGGCAGCGGCATTCCTGGGGTTGGCAAATAAATTTTCTCCCTGGTCCAGGCGTCTTTGGTTTAATTTTTCAAATCCTGCTTTTTTAATAATGACCTCTCCTCTGACTTCCAGCAGCGGCACAGGACGCTCGGATTTAATATTCAGCGGAACCGACCGGATGGTTCTGACATTATCCGTAACCACTTCCCCGGTGATGCCGTCCCCCCGGGTGGTGGCCTGGACCAGGATTCCATTTTCATATCTAAGCTCAATGGCCACCCCGTCCAGTTTGGGTTCAACCGTATAGAGCACCTTGTCTGTATCAAGCAGTTTGACGACCCGCTTATGGAATTCCAGAACATCATTATCATCAAAAGCGTTATCCAGACTGAGCATGGGAACGGCGTGTACGGCCTGTTCAAACGCATCCAGCGGCGGAGCACCGACCCGGCGGGTGGGCGAATCCGGCACAGACAACTCAGGATACTGGGTTTCAATTTCAATGAGTTCTTTGAGCATCCGGTCGTATTCAATGTCTGAAATAACCGGATCATCCAGGACATGATACCTGAAAGAATGCTCTGTCAGTTCTTTTTGCAGACGATGTGCCTTTTTTTGAATTAATGGGTCCATCTTTTTTTTTATTCCTGACTAATTCCAGATCTGTAGTTGTGTGTTTAATTGAGCTGTTTTGCAAATCCCATGACCATTTGAATGGCAGTTTTTCTGGCCTGCTTGAACCTGGTGCTTCGAAACCCATGCTGCCAGTCGGTGGAAGCCACACTGTCCGACACCACCAGGAGTGCGGTAATTTGAACCTTATGATACCGGGCCACACTGAAGAGCGCTGAACATTCCATTTCAACTGCCCGGGCACCAAGATCTTTAAAATAAGCGACCTTTTTAGGTGTTTCACGGTATATGGCATCGGTTGTCCAGACAGTCTGCCGGGTCAGTTTAACAAGGTCATCCTCTGCCGGCGGCAGGGTTTTCTGCTTGAATTTTTCTGCCGTGCCTGATGATCCGTACAGCCAGAAATCATACAATCGATCGGTCAATTCCGCATCCGGCAGGGAACAGGGCCGATCCGGGTCCAGCCGGGCATAATTACAGGAGGTTCCTTCATCAATAATGGCTTCCCTGACCAGGACAATATCCCCGATATTCAAATCGGCATTTACAGCACCGCACCAGCCTAAAACAACAATTTTCTTTACCCCCCTTGCAATGAGGGATTCAAGCACCATGGCCCCGTACGGTGCACCCATGAACGGT
>JBNKNP010000271.1:0-17159 GCA_050293905.1 Desulfobacteraceae bacterium
AATTCCGTCGATAATTTCCTTTTCTTCTTTAGATGCTTCTTCAACAAAGGCCTCTTTCTTCTTGAGACCTTCGGATCGGGCTTGTTTCAATCCATTCTTGTAAGCATCTTCTCCGGCAACAAGATCTGTCGAAGCTTTTTCAGCCCCTTCCTGCATACCTTCGATTCTTGCTTTTCTTTCAAGAAGAACTTTACGGATTGGTTTGTACAAAACCAGATTGAGCACAAAAAGCAGAACAAGGAAATTGATCATCTGATATAGCAAAGTTATATCAGGAATCACTTGTATCATAAAAATCCCCTCCGCCAGTAAATAATTATAAAAAAATCAAACGCTTATATCTTTTCGACTGTTTTTCACAAAAACAGCCTTAGTTCATATGAAATTCAGACTTGAGTACCATCCAGGCAAGCATTTGTCAATATTGAATAGAAAATATTTGATGCTTTTTCACGTTATTTTTTCACCAGAAAATACAGGCCCTCTTATATGACATTTTTGTCGTAAAAAAGCGATTAATTGGCTGCAAATTTTCGCATGCTGATATTTAAAAGGATGCCGAATCCCAGCATATTTGTCACCACTGAAGAGCCTCCATAGGAAACCAGGGGCAGTGGTACGCCCACCACCGGCATCAGCCCCATGACCATGCCGATATTAATAAAAATCTGCCAGAAAATCATAGCGCTTATGCCAAATGCCAGAATAGAACCAAACAGATTCCGGCAATTATAGGCAATATTCAATCCCCAGAACAATAAAAATCCATACAAAAGGAGTAAGGCTGTGCAACCAACCAGCCCCCACTCTTCAGCAAGAACAGATATAATGAAATCCGTGTGCTGTTCAGGCAGAAAAGACAATGCATTCTGGGTACCTTTTAAAAACCCTTTCCCGGACAGCATGCCCGAGCCGATGGCAATCTTGGACTGAATGATGTGATAACCTGCCCCCAAAGGGTCGCGGTCCGGATTTAAAAAAGTAAGGATTCTTGATTTTTGATAGTCTTTGAGTAAAAACCAGACCATAGGGATAATAGAGAATCCGATTGCGGAGAGGATAATTAAGACTCTGCGCTCCAGCTTGACAAACAAAGTGATGGTTCCGGCAATCAATAACAGCAAAAGCCCGGTTCCAAGATCAGGTTGATCCACAATTAAAAAAAAAGGGATCAGACATAAAATTACCGGTTTTATGAGTTTTCTAAAATTAAGTCCACTTTGAGAAATGGATGTGGAATAAACAGATGCCAGGCTGATGATCAATGCAATTTTCATCAATTCAGACGGCTGAAGCCGGACAAATCCCAGGACCAGCCACCGCCTGGAACCGCCTCCAAGCTGACCGAAAACAAGCACACTGACCAGCAGGCCGACGCTGAGAAAATAAAAAAACAGGTGTAATTTATCCAGTTCCCTGAAATCAATCACCGTACAGATCATCATGATCACGAACCCCAATCCCATCCAGATGATCTGTTTTTTAAAAAGGATATGAACGGTTCCTGCATCATGTCCGGCAGTCAGAGCACTATATAAAATTACCAGGCCCACAATGCTGATTAAACAGATCAATACCAGGAAACCCCAGTCAAAATTTTCAATAAGCCGCCTGTCAAACATGATTATTCCACCGGCCTCTCTTTTATGGATGGTTGTTTTATATACTTTTCGATTAATGCCATGGCCACGGGTGCGGCAGCACTGGATCCGTGCTCACCATGTTCGATAATAACGGAAATGGCAATGACAGGTTTTTGGGCCGGTGCAAAACAAACGAACCAGGCATGATCCTTTAACGAATAATCCAGATCTTCAACATTAATATTTTCACCTTTCTTCACACTGAACACCTGAGCCGTTCCGGTTTTTCCCGCAATATCAAGACCTTTTATTCTTATCCGTCTGGCGGTTCCACGGTCACCCTGAACCACCTTAAACAGTCCTTTTTTAACAATATCCAATGTCTCTTTGCTGGCGGGCAGTCCTCCCATAATTTCAGGTTCAATTGTTTTAACAATTTTAGCATCAGCATTTTCTATGGTCCGTACTATCCTTGGACGGTAAAGTTTTCCGCCGTTTCCAACAGCAGCAGTCAACACGGCCATTTGAAGCGGCGTAACCAGATTATATCCCTGCCCGATGGCAACGGACAAGGTTTCACCACCCTGCCAGGCCTCTTTAAATCTACGGTTTTTCCATTCAGATGTTGGAATCAGCCCTGTTTTCTCGTTTTGAAGCATAATCCCTGTTTTTTTACCAAGGCCGCTGCCTTTTGCATATTGAGCCAGAATATCCACGCCTGCTTTATCCCCCACCTGATAAAAGAAAACATCACAGGACTGGGCAAGTGCGTCAATAACATTGACCTCGCCATGGCCGTTTCTGTTCCAACACCGGTAAATTCGGTTGCCGTATTTAAAAAATCCCGGACAAAATGTTGTAAAACTGGTATCAATATGATTTTCTTCCAGGGCGGCCAATGAAGTTATAATTTTATAAGTGGATGCCGGTGGATATTCTGCTTGAATGGTTTTATTGGTCATTGGCTTTCCTGGATGAGAGATCAGCGCCTTCCATTTTTTGCTGCTGATTCCGCCGATAAAATCATTTTGATCAAAGCTCGGGTGACTTGCCATAACCAGCACATCCCCATTATCCGGATCAAGGGCAACCACTGCGCCTTCTTTATCTTCAAGCAGTTTCTCAGCCAGAATCTGCAGATCCAGATCCAGTGTCAGGTTCAAATCAAGGCCGGCAACCGGCTCAACCCTTTTCAACACTTTTATGGTCCGGCCGTTGGCATCAACCTCCACCTGTCGCCCCCCTCTTTTTCCCTGAAGAAAGGGCTGAAAGCTTTTTTCAATACCATACCTGCCAATGGCGTCACCAGACCTGATATTGGGATATTTTCCGCTTTTAAGTTCGTTCAGATTGACCTGCCCCAGATATCCGAGCAGGTGGGCGGCTGTTTTTTTAAATATGTAGTGCCGGGTGGGTTCAATATCAATATGAATTCCGGGAAGATCAAATTTATGGGCCTCAACAATTGCAAGCTGGTCTCTGGAAATCCCCTGTTTCAAGGTAATGGGTTTATAAAATGCACCCCTTCCCGCCCTGGAAATCGTTTCCATAAGAGTTTGAGGATCCTCCTGTATGAGCCGGGAAACTTTGGCAACCGTTTTTTTAACATCGCCTGCATCTTCAAGAACGATTTTAAGATTAAATGCCGGACGGTTGTCCACCAGCAGGGTTTTATGCCTGTCAAAGATCAGGCCTCTGGAAGATTTTATGCTTTTCAACCGTACCGCGTTCTTTTCAGATTTCTGCCTGTACTCGTCACCTTTAATAATTTGAAGATAAACAAGACGAAGGAATAAAAGCCCAAAAGCAAACAGGACACAAACACTGGCGCCGATCAATCGCTGTTTTATCCAATCACGATCCGGATTTCTGTTAAATAATGTCAATCCACATCTCCTTGATCAGCTTTCCTGTGCTTTCTGCCATCGGCGCACGAGGTTATGAGATGTTTTGATCCAGTGTTTATACAATGAGTTCAAAAACCAGACGCCCGGAGGGATACACAAAAACCCCCAGAATAACTGATGAATCAACACTCTGAAATCAATATTCAGCACAGACAGGTCAGAGGAACCGACGGCAATGGAAAACAATAAAAGTCCCTGCTGAATAACAACCGAGACAATACTGATAACCAGGATGAAAATCAGGCTCTTTTGAAAAAGAAACTGCTGGACAAGATAGACGAGAAGATAAATCCATATGTAAGATAAAACATGAAAGCCAAACGGTACACCGGAAATACTGTCCATAATCATGCCGATCAGGACGATGGACAGAACAGTGGGAAACCGGGTAGATAAAAGACACAATAACAAGATATTGATAATCATCAAATCAAAGCTGTTTATAAAAAAAGAAAAGCCTGGAAGGATAATGGTCTGAATAACGATAAATACAAGGGTGAAAAAAATAAAAAACAATGCTTTCATTGGTTCATCAACCCCATATCGGTTATTGTATATTTATCAATACAAGCACTTCCTCGATTTTATCAAAATCAACACTGGTTTCGATAGTGATATCCTGAAAGAGTTGGGAATGTACTTTTGTCACTTTTAAAATCCGTCCGATTTTCAAACCTTTGGGAAACACCTGATCCAGTCCGGATGAGACGATCATTTGCCCTTCTTTGACCTGATCTTTTCTCAAGGCATAAACAAAAGTGCATTTATCTTCATTGCTGCCTTTTACAATCCCCCTGACCCGTGTATCCTGGATCAGCGCGTCAACCGCCGAATTGCGATCGGTAATCAACAGCACCCGTGAATAATTGCGTGCAACTTTGATAATCTGCCCGACAATCCCTTCGGACACAAGAACCGGACTGCCCTTAACCAGACCGTCACCGGCGCCTTTGTCTATCATCACCGTTTTGAACCATGGAGAAGGATCTCTTGCAATGATCTGGGCTGCCACATAGGTGTCCGGCAGGTTGCCGGTAAAATTAACAAATTTTTTCAGCCGGGTATTTTCCAGGAGCAGTTCTTCATTACGGGTTCTGATTTCCGTGGCTTTTCCAAGCTCTTTTTTCAATTCAATATTTTCACCCACTGCCAGAACAGCTAGAAAATAAGTCTCCCAGATCTGACCGGAGAATTCAATCGTGTGGGTTACGGCTTTTTGAATGGGTGAAACCATTGAAATGGTAATCCGCTCAAGACTGCTGACCGGCAGGGCATCACGGCTGCTCGCTGTTATCAGAATAAAATTGATTACAATAAAAAGAGCAATGCCGACAAAAATAAGCAGATTACGAGAAAACATTATGTCAGCTGATGACAACTTCTTTCAAAATATCAATACAATCAAGGGATTTCCCACAACCCAAGGCCACGGTAGACAGCGGGTCTTCGGTCACGACAATGGGAAGTCCGCTCTTTTCTTTTAATAATTTGTCCAGATTTTTCAGCAAGGCACCTCCGCCGGTAAGGACAATGCCTGAGTCTACAATGTCTGCGGCCAACTCAGGTGGTGTCTGTTCCAATGCAATGCGGACGGTTTCGACAATGGCATCGATCTGTTCAGAGATCGCAACCCTGACTTCCTCGGAATCAATTGCCAGAATTTTGGGAATGCCGGATACCAGATCCCGTCCCTTGACTTCGATTGTCTCCAGATTTTCCGGGTCAGGATAGGCATTGCCGATTGTGGTTTTAATAATTTCAGCTGTCCGTTCCCCAATCAGAAGATTATACTTTCTTTTAATATGCTGACTGATGGAGGAATCCATTTTATCGCCTGCAACCCTTAGGGATCTTGTATATACAACTCCGGCCAGCGAAATCACGGCAACTTCCGTTGTCCCGCCACCAATATCAACAACCATATTACAGGTGGGCTCCGTAATGGGAAGGCCGGCACCGATTGCAGCAGCCATGGGTTCTTCAATTAGAAATACTTCCCTTGCGCCTGCGGATTCAGCAGATTCTCTTACCGCTCGTTTTTCAACCTGGGTAATCCCGGACGGAACGGCAATAACGATTCTCGGTCTTACAAGGGCTTTTCGATTATTATGAACTTTTCGGATAAAATGTTTCAGCATGGCCTCGGTCACTTCAAAATCAGCGATCACGCCGTCTCTCATGGGTCGGATGGCCACAATGTTTCCCGGTGTACGCCCCAGCATTCTTTTCGCTTCAACACCAACGGCAAGTACCTTGTTTTTTGAACGTTTGTCCGTCCTGACGGCAACAACAGAAGGTTCGCTGAGGACAATCCCTTTTCCTTTGACATATACAAGCGTATTCGCCGTTCCAAGATCAATCGCCAGATCATTTGAAAATGCGCCAAGTAAAGAATCCGTTATAAAGTTCATTTCACCTCTTTCAAGAATATTTATGACAAATTGCTGTTGTATAAATTAAAGATCTTATTAACCTTCTTTGCTAACAAACTTAACCGACTTTTACAAGCCAAAAACCGGTTCATGATTAAAATTCAGTGAATAAAAAAAAGTTCCTATACAAATCGTTCGTAGACAAGATTATGCAGAAGCGGTCGAAATTGTTTTATCTTTTCGTTTGACCGACTTGGATGAACCCGGTTGGTCAGAAAAATAACGATCAAAGATTGGTCTGGATCGACCCAGAACGAGGTTCCGGTAAATCCCAGATGACCAAATGAATTTTCTGAAAACCACCTGCCTGAAGATGAATTCCCTTTTGACGGGGTATCAAAACCTGCTGCCATGTCCTCTCCTTTGTTTGCTGTGACCATCTGGCGGATAATTCGGGGCGGCAGGATATCATCAGGTTTGTTGCCTGTCACGGCATTCAATATTTTACAACACAATCGATAGACAGAAAACGCGTTTCCGAAAAGACCGGCATGTCCGTCAACACCGCCGACAGCCCAGGCATTGTCATCTTCCACTTCTCCGCACAGCAGTTTTTTTCGCCAGGGACAGTTCTGTGTGGCAACCATCATTGGTCCGTACCGGTCCATGATGGTTGTTTTTGATTTCTCGGGAATAAAAAACAGATGATCGATCTTCAGTCTTTGATATATCTGATGGAAAACATATTGATCCAAGGATTGTTCTGTGATGGTTTCAATGACCCAGCCAAGGATCATGAACCCCAGGTCGGAATAGGCTTGAACCTGACCCGGTATATGGACAAGCGGTTCATCCACAAGCATCCGGTGCAGGCGTTTTTTGGGGTTGATTTTTTCTTGAACCAATGCGTGAAAGTATTGTTTGTAGGACGGAAGCCCGGTAGTATGCCGCAGCAGCATGTCTATGGTTAAACCGGCTTTGTCCGTATCCCGGAACTGATGAATAAGTGTCTCGATTTTATGATCCAAAGATAATTTTTTCAGCCCCGCAAGCTGGGCAATGGCAAGGCTTGTGGCAAGCGGTTTGGTCAATGAGGCCAGATCAAAAATCGATGACAGTGTCATGGGCCGTTTTTCATATATATCTGCCATGCCAAAAGCCTGGTGAAACACAATTTTTTCACCCCTGGCACACAGCAGCACCGCTCCGGGAAATACACCTGAATCAATTGCCTGTTCAACCGCCTGTGAAATCGAATCCGAGTCTTTTATAGGGCCAATGACAGGCGGAGTCATGATTTATTCCAGGAGATTGTAAGAGCGTGGGGATCCATGGTAACACTCATCCCCATGGGCAGGCACAGATTATCAGGGCCATGGCCGGCAGGCAGACCGGTGAACACGGGAACACTGCAGTCGTCAAATATTTCAGTCATAATTTCGTCAATATATGAGGCGTTTTCACACTGGTAAAAAGAACCGGTCACGACACCTTGAATCCGGTCAAAAAGCCCTGCCAGTTTCATCTGGGTCAGCATCCTGTCAATTTTATAGGCAGGTTCGTTAACATCCTCAAAAAACAGGATGGACTTACTGAAATCCGGTTGAAACGGCGTTCCCACCAGATGGGAGATGGTGGAAAGATTTCCACCTTTTAAGGTCGATGACACCGGGTGAAGGATATCAGCAGGCAGAAGCTTTGTCCGGCACTGCAGTTGAACAGGCCCGCTGGAATGAATCAGGGTCTGATAAAAAAAATCCAGGGTAGATGCAGACGCCGCGGAAAGAGTGGTTATTGTCGGACCATGAAGGACCGGAATCCCGGCTTTATCTATTATTGTTAAAAGGATAGCGGTTGCATCTGAAAATCCAATAAAGGGTTTAGGATTTTTCCGGATTACATCCCAATCCAGGTATGGCAGTACCCGCATGGCACCGAAACCACCCCTGGCACAGATAACAGCATCAATTCCAGGGTCTGAAAAATGATGGTTGATGATGTCTGCCCTCTGGCGGTCATTCCCGGCAAGATACCGTTTTTTTCCATAAATTTGATCAGGTATATCGAGCTTGAAACCCATGGATTCAATCCGTTCCACCCCTTTGTCAAATTTTTTTTGATCAAACCGGGCAGAAGGCGCGCACACACCGAATTTAGCACCGGGTTTTAACGGCAATGCCAGTCTGATTGTATCTGATTTTTTTTCCATATTCTTCCAAACTATTACCATAAAGCAGGCTGATGAACAAGATTGCCGTATTTTAAGACTTGGGCAGATAATCTTTTCTGACAGGAGAAAAGACTTCAATGGCAACTGAATCTTCTAAAATTCTGGCCTGATGTTCAACACCACCTTTAATGGACCAGCTGTCACCGGGTTGTGCCAGAAACGATTCCTGGCCGATAGTAAGTTGAATTTTTCCTGAAACCAGACATCCGGTCTGTTCATGAGGATGGGAATGCTTCGGCAGAATGCTGTCCTTTTTTAAATGGAACCGTGTTAACAGGGTGTTTTCGCCATATACCAGTGTTTTCATGTCAATACCGTCAATGGGAGTCAAAAATCCGTCGGGCTCATATTTAGTAAACATGATCAGTCCTTCCTTTTTGTATCTATTTTGACAAAGCGTAGCAAAATTGCCATACTGCGTCATTACAATTTTTTTTTCATGAAGGGTTTAGTCAACTTGAAATCACCAAAAATCCTTGCGCCGGCCGGGGATAAAAATTGCTTTCTTGCCGCCATTGCCGCCGGGGCCGATGCCATTTACTGCGGTCTTAAAATTTTTTCAGCCAGAATGGAAGCTGCAAATTTCAGTATTGAAGAATTATCCCGTCTCACCCGGCTTGCCAATTCTAAAGACATTGAGGTTTACCTGACGTTCAATTCCATTGTCAAAGAATCCGAACTGGACAAGGTATTCAACATCCTTTGCAAACTGGTCAGATATGTGGATCTTCAAGGACTGATTATTCAAGATCCCGCCCTTATTCATCTGGCACAAAAAGCCGGGTTCAATAAAGCATTTCATTTGTCCACACTTGCAAACTGCACATCGCCTTTATCTGTTGCAACAGCAGCCGAATCCGGGTTTAACCATATTGTTCTGCCCAGGGAACTCAATATTGATGAAATAAAGCAGATTGCCAGTTCCCTGCCCGATGATATTCAATTGGAAGCCTTTATTCATGGTGCCCTGTGCTACTCCATTTCAGGGCGATGCTACTGGAGTTCCTGGTTTGGTGGAAAGAGTTCACTCAGGGGACGGTGTGTTCAGCCTTGTCGCCGCATTTATGAACAAAAAGGTCAGAAAAAAAGACATTTTTCCTGTCTTGATTTTTCAGCCGATGTTCTGGTGAAAGTATTAAAAGACATCCCGGGCCTGACCACCTGGAAGATTGAAGGCCGTAAAAAGAGTCCGCACTATGTCTACTACACTGTTAAAGCTTACAAACTGCTCAGAGATCATCCTGAACAAAAAAAACAAGCCCTGTCCTATCTGGATTATGCCATGGGAAGGGCCTTTACCCATTACAACCTGTTGTCCCATCGCATGTTAAATCCCCTGGATCACGAATCTGAAACAGGCTCCGGCCGGTTTGCCGGGCGGATTAAAAACCCTGCTGAGCCGTACTTTGTTACCAGAGAAGCTTTAATGCCGGCTGATTTGTTAAGGATCGGATATGAAGAAGATGCGTTTCATGATGTCCAGCGGGTGAGCCGGGCAGTACCCAAAAAAGGGAACTATTATTTAAAAAAATCCAGCCGCAGAATTAGAAAAGGTACGCCGGTTTACCTGATTGACCGGCGGGACCAGTTGCTCAGTCATGATATAAAAATACTGGAACAGGAGCTTGACCAATATGAAAAAATAAAGGTTCAGCCGGTTGAAAAAACCGGTTTAATCTTTTCTGATCCTGAAGCGCCCTGCCCCGGGAAGCCGGAACCATCAAAATGCGGCCGGCAGAAAAAAAAATGTTTCCCCAAGGGAAAAACCGGTTTGATCGCCGGAGAAATGGATGTGTTTCGGAAAGCCGGAAACCGGATACAAAAAAATGACCTTAAAGGAATATGGATGTCTGCCCAGCGGTATGCTGTCCCGTACTCAAAGAGGGACTGGCTTTGGGTGGATCCTCTGTTATTTCCCAAAGAAGAAGAACTATGCACGAATGCACTGAGCCGTGCCATAAAAAAAGGGGTAAAAAATTTTGTTTTAAACTCACCCTGGCAGATATCCCTGTTTTCAGATCCTAAAAAATTTAATATCTGGGCCGGCCCGTTCTGCAATATTACAAACAGTGTCACGATTCACAGTTTAAAACAGATGGGCTTTTCCGGCGCCATTGTCAGCCCGGAACTGGACAAGCAGACCCTTTTCGTCCTGCCCGGCAGAAGCGAACTGCCCCTTGGTGCAGTTATTTACGGAAACTGGCCCCTGGGAATATCCAGGATCATTTCACAGGATTTAAAAACCGGACAGCCGTTTTCCAGTCCCAAAAAGGAAACCGCCTGGGTTTCAAAATTCAACAGCAATTATCATATTTTCCCAAACTGGTTTTTTGACATAACTGAGAAAAAAGAAGAACTCATGCAGGCAGGTTTTGCATTGTTTGTCCGAATCCACGAAACTGTTCCCCGATCCGTCACCATTAAAAAAAGGCCAGGACTCTGGAACTGGAACCTTAAACTCATTTGATTTTACTGATACTGCATTACCTCTTGCTGCAGGGTTAGTTTTTTTTAAAATCAGCGTAACGTAATTGAACAATGGGGCCCGGTGATCAATAGGTTATTGGTCAGCGTAGACTGAATCTGCTCCATTTTGCTGCCTAACAGGATATCTTTTACAATGCCGTGGCCATAGGCGCCCATAACAATCAATGAATCATGGGGCACCTCATAGAGCATGGTTTCAAACTCTTTTTTATCATAGAAAAACCATTCCCCTGATACCTGCTTTACCGGCTCCTCAAGCCCATTCTTTTGAATCAGATTCCGGTAATGATCTTCATCCTTTTCTTCAAGAAGTGTATAAATATGGGCTGGAATACCCGAGGCCATGGAAATTTTCAATCCAAGCTTCAAAGCGGTTACGGCATTTTTTGATCCTCCGAAAAAGACTGAAATGCTTTTCCATGGTTTATATACCGCACTGGTGATCAAAATGGGAAAAACAGCATGTTTAATGATTCTGCGAACCTTTGGCCCCAGATGTCCCAGTCCAATCCGAGATGACAGGTCACTCACCGATCTTGGGCAGCACAAATAATCAAAATCAGTTGCAATATCGGGCAGAGTTGACGCAGTAAAATTCTTAGGTTCATAAAACATGGGTTTAAACCCTGCCTCGTTCAGCAGTTCTTCTGCGTGGTGTTGTGCCGTCCGGGGCGAATTCAGGTATGAATGATCCAGATCAATCTGAACAGCATCATTTGAAAAATACATCAAAAATTTATCACTCTTGGGAATATATACTACAGGATATGCATTGATGGTTTTACAAAAATACAGGGACTGCAGGAAAGTTTCTCTACCAAAGGGTGTGTTTCTGAAAATATGAAGCAGTTTATAATTCATTTTATTCTCCTTTTCCACGCAGTGTCAGTTTAATGCATTCGGGTCTGCATAATTAACTCTTTACGGTAAAAATCGAGTATGCGGGTTTTAACGATCATCCCGACAAACCTGTCATTTTCCACAACCGGGATGCTGTCCATCCGATTATCTTCCATCATTTGGAGCACTTCAGTCAGTTCATTTTCAAGATTTGCGATACGGATATCCGTATCCATGATCTGGTCAAGAAAAATCATATCATACATATCCGGATCCAATACATATTGCCTGATGGAACTGATATGGATAATTCCCCGGTAATGACCGGTTTGTTCGTCAATCACCGGGAAATAATTTTGATCAGATGATTTAAGCAAATCCACAAATTTTCTGAAAACCATGTTTTCAGATACTTTTAAATGATCAGTCTCAATCAATTCTCTGATATTCAGATCAGATAAAATCCTTTCATCGGTTCCGGGCCGAAGAAACTGCCCCCGTTCGATAAGCTCCTTAAAGTAAAACGAGGCCGGCTCAATAAAATGGCTCATGGTGGAAGAAATGGATGATACAACAATCAGGGGCAGGATGGTTTCATATCCACCCGTAATTTCAACTATCAGAAAGATCCCGGTAAGCGGTGCCTGCATAACCCCGCTGACAAGCCCTGCCATTCCCAGCAGGGCATAGGCACCTTCACTGGCACATCCGACATCGGGAAATAAAACAAACAGAACTTTGTGAAAAACAATGCCGGTCAGGCTTCCAATAAGAAGACAAGGAGCAAAGATGCCACCTGACCCTCCCCAGCCCAGGGTAAAGGCCGTGGCAAAAATTTTTGCAAACACCGCAACAAAGGTGACAAACAATCCCATGGAAAATGTTCCCTGGATCATGGACTGGATAAAATGGTACCCTTCTCCCAGCACTACAGGAAAAAATACGCCAACCAGTCCGACAAGACAGCCCCCGATAGCCGCTCTGACCCAGACAGGAAAAGTCGTCGCTTTGGCCAGTTTTCCAATCTGCCGGAGTGCTTTAGTAAAAAAAACGGAAATAAAGGCTGTGACCATGGCCAGGCAAAGACTTGCCAGACTGTCTGAAAATCCAACAGCAAAGGGTTGGTGACTGAAAAGAGCCTGTTCCGGAAAGATTGCCTGGCTGACTTCAGCACCGGCAACCGCGGCAATGGCAATTGGAATAATATTCACCAGTTTCCATTCTCCCAGGATCACCTCAATGGAAAAAACAAGGCCTGCAATGGGGGCGTTAAAAATTGCAGCAATTGCGCCTGCTGTGCCGCATCCCACCAGGGTAATTCTCTGGCGGTCATTCAAGGAAAGCAATTTTCCGATATTGGATCCTATGGCTGAACCGCTCATTACAACAGGTGCTTCAGGGCCTGCCGAACCGCCGGATCCAATGGTCAGGAAACTTGAGATCAATCGTGAATAACTGGATCGAAGCCGCAACAGTCCGCCATAGCGCGATACGGAGTAAATCACCTCCGGCACACCGTGGCCGGCACCTTCCCTGGCTACCTTATCAAGATAAAGTGAAGATAAAATGGCGCCGATTGCCGGAAAAACAAATGCCCACCAGTATTGCCTGAGCGGATGGAGCCATTCGACAACAGACTCCAGTGAACTTCTAAGTGCCACGGCGGCAAGTCCGGAGCAGATTCCGGCAATGGATCCTGCAATGATCAGCAGCAGCCGGTCATCAAACTGAAATAGACGATAATAAATATTTTTATACCAGCGTTTGAACACGGACATTTATATTGAAGCCTTATGAAACAGGGTTATTTTTTTGAACCGCCTCAATTTTTTCAAGGAGCATGTCCAAAGGTGGCTGCGAATCTAAAAATGCAGTAAAACCCCTGTTTTTCAAGCAAAAAGAAATGGCAGACAATAAATGCAGATGCATTTTCAATACAGGACACAATATGACAAATAAAACAGATACCGGTTGATTATCCAGTGCATTGTAATCAACCGGTCTGGATAAATAACAGACTGCCACCATGGGGTCATTTAGATAATCCTGCTGCTGTCTTGGATGCGGAATGGCAATCCCGTTGCCGATCCCTGTTGAAAGTGCGGTTTCTCTTTCAATCAGCTGGTCCAGCAGCCGGCCTGTATGCACTTCTGGTATACCCTGCAGTTTATCCACAGCAGATGCCAGCACAGTGGTCACATCGTTTCCCTGGATATCAAAATGAACACCGCCGTTCTGAACCGCATCTGTCAGAGAAACCGAAGATGATGATTTTTTTTTGGGAATAATTTTGTCTGACAGGTCCAGGTTGATATGGTGGTTATAGGCCCATTTTTTAAGTTCATCAATCTTAAACCGGTACTGGGTCCCTTTTCTGG
Organism: Desulfobacteraceae bacterium; assembly: GCA_050293905.1. GTDB lineage: Bacteria > Desulfobacterota > Desulfobacteria > Desulfobacterales > Desulfobacteraceae > Desulfobacula. The sequence goes on from JBNKNP010000271.1 coordinate 13,798, forward strand.
AAACCGGCAGTTTTCCCTGGCGAAGCCATCGTTCTATGGTATCCGGAGAAACACCCAGAAGTTTTGATAATTCAGAAACGGAAACATCCATTTGCTATTCCCTTTGCAGTTGATCGCCAACCGCTATAAAGTCCTAAATTCATACGTAATTTTTTGGGCTTTATATAAACCAATTCAATTAAAATAACAACCATTAATAATTATTGATGGCTTGACAAAAAAGCTGCCCTGTCCTAATAAATCAATTTAAAAAACAGATCAACGCATAAAAAGACAGTATACAAGAAGATTCAATCATAAAATAAAAACCTTAACCTAAAAATAATGACTGATCTGAAGACTGAAATTTCAGCCGCTGTTAGCTTTCATATAATTACGACAGGAGAAAGACGTTGAAATTTATCATCGTTGGTGCCGGAGAAGTTGGATACAATATTGCCAGACGACTGGCTGCCGAAAACAAAAAAGTTGTCATCATCGACAAGGATATAAATTCAGTCAGACGGGTAACCGAAGATCTTGATGTACAGGCTATCCATGCATCCGGCTCCAACCCTAAAATATTGATCAATGCCGGAATCAAGGAGACGGATATTCTTTTAGCCGTGACAGACAGCGATGAAACCAACCTGGTTGCCTGCCTGATGTCCAACCTGGTTTCCCCGGCCACCCGCAAGCTTGCCAGAATACGGCATCCTGACTTTGACGATTACCACGACCTGTTTCAAAATTCTCCTCCTCAGATCGATACGGTCATCAACCCTGAGACCGAGGTAGTAAAAACAATTCGCAGACTGATTGATGTACCGGGTGCCATTGATGTGGGTAACTTTGCCGACGGTCAGGTAAAATATGTTGGATTCCATCTTGACGATACCAGTGATCTGGTAGGGAAAAAACTGCTTGATTTTTCAAGCTGTTTTTCAGGCCCGCGGCCATTGATTGCAGCGATTATCAGGGATAACGATGTTATTGTGCCCCATGGAGATGACAGACTGCAGGCTAATGATTTAATATATATTGTCTGCCAGGCCGATTCCTTGATTGATACGATGAAACGGTTTGACAAAAAGGTCATTCCAATCCAACGGGTCCTTATTATCGGCGGCGGTCGAATTGGCGAACTGCTGGCAAAACGTCTTGAAGCGGATAAAATTAAAACAAAAATCGTTGAATCCAATCTGGACCGCTGCCAGTATTTATCCGAAAAATTAAATAAAACCATTGTGCTGCATGGAGACGGATCCGACCAGAAGCTTTTTCTTGAGGAAAATATTAATCATAACGATGTTGTTGTATCTGTAACGGATGATGATGAAACCAATATCCTGGTGACACTTCTGGTAAAAAATCTCGGAGTTGAAAACACCATAACGCGCATTGGAAAATCCAGCTACTACCCTCTTTTAAATTCAATCGGTATTGAAAAGGTTATCAGCCCAAGATTATCCGCGGTCAGTTCCATTCTGCAGGCCATAAGGAAAGGCAAGGTTTTATCCGACATTTCCATTTTTGGTGAAAGAGGAGAATTTATCGAAGCCATTGCCCTTGAAACATCCGATATCACCGGAATGCCCCTTAAAAAGATTTCCTTTCCAAAGGGGGCGCTTCTGGTGTGCATTATCCGAAACGGCCAGATTATCATCCCGGCCGGAGACAGCGTGGTAAACCCGGGTGACCGGATCATTCTGTTCGCCTTGAAGCAGGCGGTTGAAAAACTTGAAAAACTTCTGACCGTCAAACTGGATTTTTTCTGATGCGCTGGTCGTATATTCTAAGAATTATCGGCATCCTTCTTGCCTTTCTGGCGCTTTCCATGGTTGTCCCGATTCTGGTCAGTTTTTTTTACAATGAACCAATACGGCCGTTTATACTATCAGTCAGTATTACCATTGGCGCAAGCCTTGCGTTAATCTGGTTTTCCAGAACCCTGTCGGATGAAGACTATATTAATCAGAAAGAAGGCATGACTGCGGTGGCGCTGGCCTGGACCGCCATTGGTCTGTTTGGTGCGCTTCCCTTTTATTTTTCACCGGACTTTACCAGTTTTACAGATGCTTTTTTTGAATCCGTGTCAGGGTTCACCACCACCGGATCATCGGTAATGACCGACATCCAGTCAGCAAATTACGGCCTGTTATTCTGGCGAAGCCTGATTCAATGGCTGGGCGGAATGGGAATTATCGTGCTCTCTCTTGCCATACTGCCGTTTTTAGGAGTAGGCGGCATTCAACTATACAAGGCAGAAGTTCCAAGCCCTGTTCCGGACAAACTGACCCCGCGTCTGAGCGATTCTGCAAAAATTCTCTGGCTGGTATATGCCGGATTGACCGGACTGGAGATTGTTTTGCTCCTGATCGGTGGCATGTCGCCTTTTGATGCGGTCTGCCATTCGCTGACCACATTGCCCACAGGTGGATTCTCTCCTAAAAATGCATCTCTTGCACACTATGACAGCGCATATTTTGATCTGATTATTACTGTTTTCATGATCCTGGCCGGTATCAACTTCTCTTTGCATTACCAGATACTCAAGGGAAAAACCCTGGCTTTCTGGCAGGATACGGAATGCAGATTCTTTTTAGGACTGGTGCTCGTTCTGATACTGATCATATCCTGGGATATCTATGGACCGGTTTACGGTTCCATCATCGAATCCATACGGTTTTCCGGATTCCAGGTCGCTTCCATTGTCACGACAACCGGGTTTGCCTCTGCTGATTATGAATTATTTCCGGGTTTAAGCCAGATCCTGTTGTTTGTCTGCATGTTTATCGGCGGTTCTGCCGGATCAACCGGCGGAGGCATGAAATGTGCAAGATTGCTGGTCTGTTTAAAATATTGTTACAGAGAATTATTTAAACTGATTCATCCGCGAAGCATCCGTCAGATAAAAATTAACAATATCGTGATTTCAGATGACGTGCTTCGCAGTATCATGGGATTTTTAGCCCTTTATATCGGCCTGTTTTTTCTGTCCAGTATTCTTTTGGCCCTTCTGGGGCTGGACATGATGACCTCCTTTGGAGCGGTAGCAGCCTGTATCGGCAATATCGGACCGGGATTCGGCAGTGTCGGGCCCAGCGAAAACTTTGCCCATCTTCCGGTCCTTGCAAAATGGCTGCTCTCCTGGTGCATGCTGTTAGGCCGGCTTGAAATTTATACCGTGATCATCCTGTTCATACCTGAATTCTGGAAAAAATAAGATAGTGTATCGATTGCTATTCCTGAAGTTTTTTAATTTCCGGGTGTATTTTCAGGGACCGCAGGAGCTGACGGGTATGCCGGTCTGTTCTGATTTTAAATAATTCAACAACTTTTTTCATGAACACATGGCCGATTTCAAAATCCTGTTTAAAAAG
>JBNKNP010000272.1:0-7335 GCA_050293905.1 Desulfobacteraceae bacterium
TGTCACCTGTCATATTGTAATTATTGGTTTCTCATTAAGTGTCTAGTTGTTTATATCCATATCATTTTGTCAATATGAGGGTCATATCGACATAAATCAGTTATCAATAAAATCAATTTCCCGGTTGCAGGTTTGCTGCGGATGCAGACGGTCATTTCGCTTTGGTAAAAAAACTGATCACCAGACTGACGATACCTATAAAAATCAAAAGACCGAAAACAGGTACGTTATAAAATAAAGAATCCAGGCTGTCCTGAATAAAAACGGAGTCAAACAAGGTAATAACCGACTCTGTTTTTTCCGTACCGCATAGTTTTGACAATGTCAGATCAGTCCAGAAGTTTTGAACTCCCATTATCTGAGAAATACCATTGAAAATACCTAAAAAAAGGCCTGCCAAAATAGCGAAAATTCCTATTTGCGTTGTCATTGTTATACCCCTGGATTATCTCCCCTGCTCCAATTTTGTACATATTAATACATTGCTTTTTTTTGCTTCACTATATTATTCAAGCCTTGTTCAAGTCAAACTATTTTAAACCACAGATCTTTTATTTAACAGGTCTTTGTGATAAGTCCTATTCCACAGTATCCGTGATGTTTCATTAACCTTTCAGGAAAAAACAAATGCCGGGTGACAATACATTAAAAAAAGTAGGCATCGCTTCCATGATCATGATGACCTCGGTTCTATTAAGCCGGTTTCTCGGCATTTTCAGAGAATCGGTCATAGGTCATGTGGGCGGTATAACCGCGGCAACGGATGCCTACCAGATTGCTTTTATTATCCCTGAAATTCTCAACCATATGGTAGCCTCGGGTTTTCTTTCCATCACCTTTATTCCGATTTTCAGTTACTATCTTATCAAAGACCGGAAAAAAGAGGGTTATCGCATATTTTCCATTATCCTGAACACGTTCGGACTGCTGCTGTTAGGTTTCATCCTGGCATCCATGATCTGGGCCCCCCAGATCGTCTCCATCTTTGCTCCGGGCATTAAGGATCCCAAAACCTTTCATATGGCTGTAAAAATGACCCGGATCGTCATTCCGGCCCAGTTCTTTTTTTTTTCCGGCGGCCTTTTAAATGCCATTCAGTACGCCAACGAACGTTTTTTATTCCCTGCCCTTTCCGGAATCATCTACAATCTTTTTATTATTTCAGGCGGTCTGTTCCTGGGTCCGTACCTTGGGATGGAAGGCTTTGCATGGGGGGCACTGGCAGGCGCATTTATTGGTAATTTCCTGCTCCAGATTATTGGGGCAAGACGGCTGGGAACCCGGTATTTCTTTATTTTTTCAATTCGTCATCCGGATCTGATCAAATATGTCAAACTCACCATCCCTTTGATGCTGGGATTGACCATGACCTTTTCATTGGAGATTTTATTTAAATATTTTGGTTCGTATCTGGATCCCGGCAGCATTGCAGCTTTGAATTTTTCAAAAGTCATCTTGTTTGCCCTGGTGGGCTTTTTCGGACAGGCCGTAGGAGTGGCGGCCTATCCGTTCATGGCAAAACTTGCTAAAAATAAAGATTTAACCCAATTAAACCAGTTGTTGAACCGGACTTTGAAATTTATTTTTCTGGTCATACCTGTTTCAGTTTTATTTATCGTCTTAAGTCATGAGATCGTGCGAATCCTTTTTCAATGGGGTAAATTTAATGCCGCAGGCACGAATATTACTGCCGGAATTCTGCCCTTTTTCCTGGTTGGGGCCTTTGCCTTTGCCGCCCAGACCATTGTTTCAAGGGGGTATTATGCCATTCAAAACACAATGTTCCCGGCTGTTTTCACTACAATTTGTATTCTTTTCAGCCTCCCGGTAATCGCCCTTTTTATGAAACTGATGGGAGCAAAAGGGGTGGCGCTGGGATTATCAATTACCATCGCTGTTCAATGTTTTGTCCTGTATGAATGCTGGAACAGGAAAAGCCGCAACACAGGAAAAAACCAGGTGTATTTCTTTTTTTTAAAGATGATTCCTTTAAGCCTTGTGCTTGGTTTTTTTCTGAAATTTTCCGCAGATTTTTTAAGGACAATCATTGATCCTGCAGGCCGTTGGGGCAGTTTAGCCGTTGCCATCGGCATCGGCATTGAATTTTGTTTTTTATTTTTTCTTGCCGGCAAGCTATTTCATATTCAGGAAATCACGGATCTGACAACCAAAATGGCTGAAAAGCTGAACCGTTTCGTATCATAATTTTACAGCAATCTTTTGACGAACCCGGAATCTTCATGTATAATTTTCTGAACGGCTGAATGTTGCGCTTCTTCATATCGTGTCTGCAGCCGGGAAAAGACCCAATTTCAACAATAAGCTTTTTAATGAACGTCATTGGTTCAACACAACTTCGACCGGTTTTCCGTTTCGGCCGGAGTTTCCCTCCTGATTGAATGTTCCATCTGCTGGGGGGGGGGAAAGGAGCAGTCATGAAAGATCAGTCTTCACAGGTTTTTCTTCAGCGCGCCAGGGTAATGGCCATGATCAGGAGAAGCGTTTTTATCCTTATACTCATCACAATTTTTTACTCTTTGTCCGCCCTTGTTTACTCTACCAAGGTGATCTACAAGGTTAAACTTAATTATGCCATCATTTTAGAGCAGTTCGGCGGCACACGACAGGCTGTCACAGACGTAGGATGGCATTACCGGCTCCCCTTTTTCACCCGGCTTGAAAAGGAAGTTCCGTTAATGAAGCAGAACCTGTATCTTGGCGGAAATCCTGCCCCGTTAAAAATCATTTCAAAAGAAAATGTTGCATTGTGGGCATCCGCCCTGATGACCTTTAAAATTAAGGACTTAAAACAATGGGGCATCGAAAACCTTGAACCTGAAAAAATACTCCAGGGTGATTTTGACGGTATTTCAAAGGATATCCTCCAGGCAAAGGAGGTCAACAAACTCATCAGTGAAAGAGAAAAAATAAAAGAGGAAATATTCCAGGCCCTTAAAAACCGTCCCATCAATAAAAACGGCCCTACGCTTGAAAAAAAATACGGTATTGAGGTGGTCAGTTTTGTTCTCAATGAAACACGATTCGGCGATAAACTCATTGAAGCAACAGAAGAGAAAAAACGGCGGCAACTGATCTCAGAAGCGGATAATTATGCCGCTGATCAGGAGGCAGACCGGATAAAAAAATTATACAAAGCCTATCTTGAGGGAATCAGATCCCTTCATACTGCACTGGGTGGATCAGAAACCGAAGGGGTAAATCCTGCTCTTTTTGAATTCCTCTCCCAGCAGAAGTGGGCCACGGCCTACGAACGCAGCGAGTCCGGCCAGAAAACCTTCGTACTTCACGACTCGGGCCAGTCACCGGCACTGACACTGCCCTCTTCGACAGACAAACAGATGCCGGCCAGGACCCGGCAAAAGGGAATCCGGCCATGACAGTCGTACCGGCCCAATTACTCTGAACCCACCCAAACCCTGCTGATCACGGGGAGGAACCTATGCCGAGAAGAACAACAAAGGAAAAAACATTTATACGGCTTCCTGAAAAGGCCATTCAAAAAATTGATTCCCTGGCAGCTTCCTGGTCCTATGACACCAAAGCGTTTGTCCGGTCCCGTTTAAACCAGTATCGGCCGCCCCATGCCGTCATTCAGTTTTTCACGGAATTATTTTTCCTTGTTTTTTTTATGCGCCCGAGGAAAAGAGAACTCAATGTTCTGAACAACCCGAAAATTCTTACAGACTGGAAAAAACGCTTTTTATATTCCGGTGAAACCAATCCCATGGCATCCTGGAATAAAATCATTGATAAAGAGCTGACACGACATGAATACCACTACCTGATCGCTGTCCTGGACAAGGAACTGACCGATATTCATGTCCCCTATGAATTTGAAGAAATCTTTGAAAAAATATACCGGGCCCATATCAGAAAAGAGCATATAGAAGACCCGGACGTTCCCAAAGCGCCCATCGTTCTCATTGAAGGCACGTCCGGCAGCGGTAAAAGCGCCACTGTCAGGGAAACCCTGGAAAAAGTAGTTTTCAGAAATGAAGTCATTTCCACTGTGGACTGGAAAGCAAAAAAAGAAAAGATCCTGGCCCAGCACAGCCTGTTTACCACGCTTGAGGAAGTTGACCCTGAGTTTGCCATGAAACTCGCCCGGAAAAGAAAGCAGAAATTTTACTCCAGCCTTGCCCGGGTCCCCATCCTGCGGTTTATTTTTAAAAAACGCATCATGAAAAATCTCAAGCATTTTGAAGAAAGGGGCATGACGGTTGATGCATCCATTATTACACCCAACGACTACCAGACCGCCCTGTCCGGTGAACCCGGCAACTATTTCAAGCGGGCCATGGGTCATCCCAAAGTCACCTGTATCCGGCATATTGAAGAAGCGCATTCTGCTTTTGGAAAATCAACCAGTGCCGGGGGATCAGGAACGGAAAAACAGCAGCGGACCCTGATCGACACCTCAAATATAGTTCTAGATGAAATCATAGACGGCCGCAGAGACTGTTTTCTCATTGCCACAAGCGACCAGACCCACCGGTTTGATTCAGCCATTTACCGCCGGTTTGTTGAAAAAGGCTGCGTTATTGATATGTCCAGATACTGGATGAATAAGGACAATTTAAAGACCCTGATCTTTCTTGAAATCAAACGGCGGCAGACACCGACTAAATACTTGGAGGATTCTTTGCCGCTGGATACTGCTGCCCAAAAAATTTACGGTATTTTCAAGGAAAGAAGTCTGAAAATCAGCCCGGCCTATGTGAGAAAACTGATTGAATCCATCATAAATATAAAGGGCGATTTTCTTTTAGAATTTCTTGATGACGCTGTTCTGATCCGGAACGCGTTTCAACTGGTTGCCAAAAACGTCTATGGTGAATTGTACAACAAGGTTGTGGACCGCATGGACAGGACGGTCAAATGGGAAGATTATGTCGGGGATATCAAGGACAAATTCTCGGAAATGGCCAACAACTGCTTCACATACGGTGTCAGTGAAGACAAGGGGGTTGTCCTCACCGGCCCGCCCGGTTCCGGAAAAACATTTTTGGCCAGGACCTGGCTTTCAGCCAACCGAAACGTGCATGATATAACCACCAGTCCTTCAGCGCTCCAGGATCCGGCAAGTCCGGTACACGGTGCTGTGGCAAACCTTGAAAAGGTCTATGATATTGCCAAAATGGTGGCCCCCACTGTTATTTTCTTTGATGAGGGAGATGCCCTGGCCCCGAGAAGGAGCGGCGAGGGACGGCCGTCTGATGCCCTGACCAACAAGTTTTTAAACATTATTGATGGTGAAGTGCCGCTGAACAAGGTATTTACGGTTTTAACCACCAACCGTCTGGATATCCTTGACCCGGCCCTGATACGGTCAAAACGGTTGAAAACACTGGAAATATCCGGCCATCTCCGTCACAAGGACATTATTGATATCATTTCAAAGCGGTTCGATACCGTGCCGCACAAAATGGAAGTAAAGGTTGAAAAAATCATTGAAACAGCCGAAGGCATCTGCAATACGCCGGCTGATTTCACCTCTTTTACGGAAAAGGCCATCGCGCTCTGCAGCACCGAGTACAAGGTCCTGGTAAAACTGCGCCAGCTTAAAGATTCCACTGAAGAGGAAAAATGTGAGTTCATTAAACTCAATTTTAAAACCATCCTGGGTATGCTGGATGCCGTAAAAGCACCTCCTATGCTCAAATCAAATATCAAAACAGATCTGCTAAACTTTGTAACCTATTATAACCAAATCCTTGAACAGACCAATCATATCAAGTCTGAAGAAGATTATTGTCTGGTCGAGGCCCACCTGATCTCAGCCAGACGGGAGATTTCTTCAAGCCCGGTGAGAAAAGGCGTGATCCAGCTCAACGAATACCTGGAAACGGAACTGAGCAAAGAACCCCAGGTGGGCTTTATCATCGGCGTGGGCGCCAATGATGTGTCCGGGGTGCTGCTTCCCATTGCCACCAGCCTGACAAGCCGTGTGGAAGGATCTTCCCCCATCATTGTAACCGGCGCGGTATCCTCGTCAACTGCCAGCACCGCAGATCTGGACATGGCGGTTCAAATGACCCGCCAGTCTGCCCAGGAAGCTCTGACCATGGTGAAGAACTACATCCAGGAACTGGCACCGGATATCAGTATCCCCTGGATTTTCGGTGATTTTTTAAAACGGTACTCCCTTCACCATCAACTGCTGTCGGCATCCTATAATGTAGGCGGCCCGTCCGCCGGGTATGCCCTGGCGCTGAACACCCTGTCCGCCCTGCTGCGGCTGCCGCTGTGCTTTGATTTCGGCATCACAGGAGCGCCGTGGACCAAAGGGGTCAGGAAAGATGAGGTGGGCGGGTCCGTCATTATCGGCGGGCATATGAAAAAGACTGAAAAAGTTTTACTGTACCTTCGGCGCATGTACATGCCCCTGTAGAACTACAAGGATCTTGAACCTGAATTTTTAATCGGGTACTGGCAGCGGAAAAAAGATATCATTGCCGTGACCCATTTTGCAGATCTGATGCCGGAACTGCTTTATTTTGATAAGGAGCATGATCTCAAACTTGAACGGCTCATTGAGATGCGGATTCAGCTCAAAAGCGAAAAATATTTTGCAAAGCCCCGGACCCCGAATCTGAAAGAAGATATTATTGCCCTGAAAAATCAGATGCGCAAACGCGCGGAAACGGAAATTTTATTCCGGGTCAATGCCATCAGAAAATACCTGATGGATTCTGACAGGGAAAAATACATTTCCCATGAACGGGTTTTCAAGCAATATGTTGACCATTAAAAGCATTTAACAGAACGATGGGCAGTAATGATAAAAATGGCCGAAGGTTTTAAAGGCAGGGCCTTCCGACCCTGCCTTTGAATGGAATAAATTTGTTATTTTCTCGACTTCTTTCTGGCAGCTCCTGCAAGGCCGAGCAAACCTGCGCCAAAAAGGATCATTGTGGCAGGTTCCGGCACGGGTGAGGAGGAAGCAGCGTCATGAATGATGATTGGAGTCGTTGTGACAAGATCATAAAATCCACTCGGATCATAAAGAAGTCCCGCCGAATTAATGGCCTCACCAGTCAGTTTCAGCTCTGCATTTCCAGACATCAAAGCGTCGAAGGTCAGTGTGGCCAACAAAACGTTAGCATCACTATTGATGCCATTAGGAGCAGTAGCGACACCATAAATATCACCAGGAAAGTTTGAAAAATCTGTAAATTCGCTCCCTAATACATAGGCAGTATAATCAATAACAGATGGCGTATACTCCACATTAAAATAAACGCCAAGGAGTTTCTCACTAATATCATTTCGATTCACCAACACTTCTACATCAAAGGATTCTCCCACTTCAAT
>JBNKNP010000273.1:0-7145 GCA_050293905.1 Desulfobacteraceae bacterium
CCAGTCATTATACCCGGCAGCGTTGGAGTTTCTGGCATAATCCAGGGCATCTTTCCAGTTCATGCCTTGTCCGCTGTCGGTTTTCATCCACATCAGGCCGGTGGCTTTATCTGTAACAGTTCCGTCATGATGATCATGAAAATCATTGTTTCCATAGGCATTTCCCCGGACATACCGGGCATAAAATTTTTTTTCAGGGCGAAAGCCGTGGGGATTTGAATATCCATACCCTTTAATGCGGCCGTCGGCAAAATTGACACCGAATAAGGTGGGGGATCCGTCCATGGTGGTGCTGACGTACCGGGTAGAGCTTAACCATTGGGCATCAATATACCGTTCACCCTGAGCCGTGTCCCCAAATCTGAAATCAAAGTAATCCGTATTAATGAAAGGGATGGCGTCTGCAGGAGCGCCTGCGTTCAGATTCCCCTGGCTGGAACCGGTGTTTCCGCTGAAGTTGATCAAAGAGTAGAGTTCTTTTATATTGGGTACCCGCCAGTCTGAGTATCCGCCCAATGTCATATTGGCTGCAATTTTGTGGGCCTCAACAAGACTGACTTTAGTAGTGTCCACAGCTTTTGACCACATTAATCCGGTGACAAGATCGGTAATGGTGCCGTCTTCATTGTTTCTATAGGCCATTGGACGGCTCTCAAACTGGGCATCCTGGCCGGAATAGGGCGCCCCTTTTTCAGGGCAGTCGATCTGCCGGGTGCTGGAGTAGCACTTTGTCTGACCCGTATCTGTCATGGGCTGCAGCACCTGTGATGCCGCAGTGCTGAAAATACCCGGAATAAACCATGCCATTGCAGTAAAGATTACAGCCATAGTTAATCTTTTATTTTTGTGTATACAATTAACGAGAGGCGCAGACATATTGGTTTCTTCCTCCTTCTTTGGCGTTGTATAACGCTTTATCCGCTTTTTTATATAAGGTATCCATATTATCGTCACCTTGCGGGACTAAGGTGATAAGTCCCATGGAAATGGTGACCACACCCGGTGGATTTAGTTCATGGGTAATGGCCAGATCCTGGATTGCCTGCCGCGTCTTTTCTGTTTCAGATTCTGCCTTTTCAGGACTGCTTACAAGGGTCAGAACACCAAATTCTTCTCCACCCAGGCGGAAGGCAAAGTCGGACCGGCGTTTGAAAATTGAATTCAAGGTATGGCCGATGGATGACAGGACGTTGTCCCCTTCAGGATGTCCATAGGTATCATTGTATTTTTTAAAATTATCAACATCCATAAGGATCAGGGCAAGGTGTCTATTCTCCTGTCCGGCCTGTTTTAAGAGTTCCGGCGCCAGTGCATTGAAATGGCGGCGGTTGTAGAGCCCGGTCAACTCATCCTTGATGGCCAGGTTTTCATAGTGTTTCTGTTGGGATACATCCTGGTAGATAATGGTATACCCTCCTTCATGGCGGTCATGTTCCCGCCTCAAAGGAGAGAGAATGGCTTTGGTCCACAGGGTTGATCCGTCTTTTTTTTGAATTTTCACCTCGCCTTTCCAGGATTTTCCCTTTTTTATGGTCTGCCATAAATCATCAATTGCATCAGGCCGGCCTTCGGCAGGGCTTCCCAGTGCCAGCAGGGGTTTGCCCACAAGATCCCGGGTGTCGAATCCCGTGACGTCACACAAGGCCTGTGTGACCTGCGTAATGATAATGTTCCGGTCGATGACGGCACTGAGCAGGTGGGGGTCCAGTTCATCCACGACGCTTTGAATCTGTCTGAGCCTGCGTTTATAATATAAAAAGCCAAGAAACCCGGATATCAGAACAATCCCGCCAATAACCATTGCCAGCCATACCCAGCGGCCGAAGGTAACTTTTTTTTCATAGGTGATTTTAAACCATTTTTCCCGGATGGCCTGTTTCCGGTGACTGGATACAATGGCCAGGGCTTTGTTAAAAATCGGAACAAACTCTTTTATTTTTGCAGAGACACCCATGGCAACATTGGATGGCAGGGGCAGTTCCCCAGCAATTTTTATCCCGGTAACCGGATTCTTTTTTAATTCAAAGGAAATACCGGGCAATTCACCGATAAAGGCATCATATTTTCCCGTGGAAACACCGATTAATCCCTGGATAGGGGAGGTATGGATAAGATGTATTTTAAGGCCGATCTGGTTTAACTTGTTTTGAATGGACAGTACACCTGCCACCTTTAGAGTTGAAAGTTGTTCAAGATTTGTGTACCCCCTGGAATCTTTAGCCATAACAACCACCACGGGAAGCTGGATATAAGGATCTGTCATAAGCACCCCCTGTCTGGCCCGTTCTCCGGTCAGCATCATGGGAATCATATCGGCCTGGCCGTTTTTGACGGCTTCAAACGAGGCTCTCAGATTGTGATGTGAGAGCAGCACAGGAATAAAATGAAGCCCGGTAATTTTTTCAATCTCTTTTAAGTACTCAAGAGCAACACCTTTAAACTGATCTGCTTCCTGTTTTTTTATTTTAACCAGGGGTCTGCTGCTGCCCATGGGCGGCGGCCTGAACCCATTTTGGAAACTTGTGCCGGATTCATCTCCCGGGGGCGGGCCATAGGCATCCGGTCTGTTATCAGGAGGCGGGGGATGGCCGCCGGGATGTAAATTTTGTGAGCCTTCCCATATAATAACAGGTGGAGGGCCGGTATTAATTACCAGCCGGATATTTGGATGTGCCCTTATCCATGTCTGCTCTTTTGCTGTAAAAGGTGTTGCCTTGTCAAAGGCGGCTGCATTTTGGGTACAATTAAAGACCGGAACGGACAGCAGAATCGAAAAAAAAAGAAGAATTGATTTTATCCTCATGAGACTCCGGATTAAATATTAAATTAGAAGAGGATAACTTATGAGGATCTGCAGGGTCAAGAAAATTTCTTCAAATTACTTGACAAAAAGAGGGCCCTTATGGTAATAATCTCAACTCGAAATTAATGTTAGACCGTGTGTGAGCTTCTGCTCTGCTTGGGGTTAAAGCAGATTCCTTGATACAGTCTTTTAAAAAACCAACGGAATAAGGTGAATAAAATGAGTCCGGATTATTTGGGCGACTCAATATATATATTGGTATTTCTGATCGGCGGGTCCATTGCAGCACTGGCGCCGTTTGCTATTTCCTATCTGCTCAGGCCGAAACGCTCTTTTTACAAAAAAACGTTTCAGGCCTATGAATGCGGAATGGATCCTTTTGGTACGGCTTGGGATTTTCGATACGGCATATCATATTATATATATGCATTAATGTTTCTGGCATTTGATGTGGATATTCTATACCTGCTTCCGATTGCAGAGGTTGTTCATAAGGTTTCCGCCACCCGTGGGATTCTTGAACTATTTATTTTTATTTTTATCCTCTCGCTGGCTATTGTATATGCATGGGTTAAAGGAGCATTTGATTGGAAACAAAGTGTACAGAACATAAAGGGATAGACATATTTACCAAAGACCTCCGGCAGCAGATGTTCGGGGAAGAAGAGTCCCATGAGCAGGGACCTTTGCTCAAGCTGGGGCTTGCAGATAAATTTTTAAAATTCTGCCAGGCAAATTCGCTGTGGCCCATGACATTTGGTCTGGCCTGCTGCGCCATTGAGATGATGGCCACCGGAATGGCACGGATCGATATGTCCCGCTACGGTGCTGAAGTATTCAGGCCGTCTGCCCGGCAATGCGATCTTATGATTGTCTCCGGCACTGTAAATAAGAAAATGGCACCGGCACTGATGACTCTGTACGAGCAGATGCCCTATCCAAAATGGGTTATTGCCATGGGAAACTGTGCGATTTCCGGTGGTCCTTTTGCCGTAGAAGAAAATTACAACGTGATTGAAGGGGTGGACAAGCTTATTCCGGTAGATGTATATGTGCCCGGGTGTCCGCCAAGACCCGAAGCACTCATGGAAGGCCTTTTCATGCTTCAGGAAAAGATCTCTGGTGTCCGTCATCCATTTCCTCAGAATCCTCATCCTCCCCGGAAAATAGGCTAACGCAAAAAAGGAATTTCATTCATGAATGAGCAGACTCAAAAGCTTGCTAGTGCTTTGTCAACACTTCCGGTCCGGATTGAAGAGACCGACTACCCTGCCAAAGGGTATCATGCCCTGCTGAAGGTTGAACCTGGTGAACGAATAGCAGATGTCGCCCGGGTTCTGTTGCAACAAGAATATTTTATGGGGTTTGTAACGGCCTGTCATACCGAACCGGTCATCCAGATGATCTATCAGTTTGCCCGGTTTGATGTAAATCATCGCATTATGATCCGGTGCAGTACGGATGAAAACAACAGTGTGCCCACCATTTCTCATATTTTTCAGGGCGCGGACTGGCATGAACGTGAAACCCATGATTTTTTCGGGGTAACCTTTATTGATCACCCGAATCTTGCACCGCTTATCCTGGATGAATCAGACCGGGATTTCAAACCGCTATTGAAGAGTGAGAAAACATTGAAATCTGTTGAAACCATCTTTGGTGAAGGGGATCAAACATGATGGACGAAAACATAACACCGGATCATTCGGCTGCTGAACAGCACCGGTTCTACCTGAATCTCGGTCCCCAGCATCCAAGTACCCACGGGGTTCTTCGCGTTGTCCTGGAGATGGACGGGGAGTATGTCATTGATCCCCAGCCCGATCTGGGATTCGGTCACCGGATGCATGAAAAAATGGGTGAATCCCGCTCCTGGTCTAAATTTTTTGCCAATGTCGGACGGATGGATTATGTCAATGCCATAGCTTTTAACCACGGATATGCGGGGCTCATTGAGCGGGCTGCCGGTATTGAGGTGCCTGAAAGAGCAGAATACATCCGGGTGATTACAGCGGAATTGAACCGGGTAGCCAGCCATTTGTTGTGGCTTGGAGCTTTTATTCTTGATCTGGGCGCATTTACGCCGATCCTTTATACCTTTGATGACCGTGAAGACATCCTGGATATCCTGGAGGATATCACAGGCTCCCGTCTGACCTACAGCTATTTCAGGGTCGGCGGGGTTATGAAGGATATTGACGATAATTTCATCGAAAAAACCAGGGCGTTCGTCAAACGGCTCAGGTCCAGGTTCCCCATGTATGAAACCCTGGTCAGCAATAATGTGATCCTACACCAGCGGATGAAAGGAATTGCAGTTATTTCACAGGATATGGCCAGGCGCTACGGCGTCACCGGTGCTGTCTTGCGCGGCAGCGGGATTTCCTACGACGTACGGAAAAATGCACCCTATTCAGTATACCCGGAATTTGATTTTGATGTGCCCATCGGCGAAAAAGGGGACTGTATGGACCGGTACAATGTCAAATTCGCCGAGATGGAACAGAGTTTAAGAATCATTGAACAGGCCCTGGACAAATTGCCGGACGGCGATTTCCGCGCAAAGGTGAAAGGGAAACCGAAACTTGCAGCAGGCATGACAAGCTACAGTGTTGAAACCGCACGTGGTGAGCTGACCTACCTGTTGATCGGTGACGGATCAGATATCCCGTACCGGCTGAAAATCAGGGTGCCGTCTTATTCCAACCTGAGCGTGATGCCGGAATTGTGCGCAAATATGCTGCTGTCGGACCTGGTTACCACCATGGGAAGCTTTGACCTGGTTATACCGGAGATCGATCGATAATAAAACTTAATAGGGGTATCATGGAAGAATTGATAAATATATTGGCAAGGGTTATCTCCTATGCGGTGGTTTTGATCGCATTCGGGTTCGTAAATGCCCTGGTTATGGGGTATCTGGAACGGAAAATTGCCGCCAGGATCCAGCGCAGGCCCGGTCCCATGGAAGTGGGGCCCCACGGTATTCTGCAATTGGCCGTGGACGGGGCAAAAATCATCAGCAAGCAGTTAATCATTCCAAAGGACGTTGACAAGGTTCTGTTCAGGCTGGCACCGATTCTTTCTTTCGCGCCGGTTGTCCTGCCTTTTATTGTGATTCCGTTCAGCAAAAATCTTCAGGCAAAGGATTTTGATTTAGGACTGCTGTTTATCGTGACCATTGCTTCGATAAATGTTTTAACCATTGTCATGGCCGGGTGGGGATCAAACAATAAGTATTCTCTGTTCGGTGCCATGCGGTCGGTTGCCCAGAATATCTCGTTTGAAGTTCCCGTGCTTTTGTCCCTCTTGTGTATTGCTTTGATGACCGGCACTTACAGCATGCAGGAAATCGTCAAAGCCCAGGGCACGGTCTGGTTTATCCTGATTCAACCGGTGGCGTTTATCATATATTTTATTGCCGGGCTGGCAGAAACCAACCGGAATCCGTTTGATCTGCCTGAAGCGGAAAGCGAACTCACTGCCGGATTTCATACCGAATACAGCGGATTCGGGTTTTCTTTATTCATGATTGCCGAATATGCCAATATGTTTCTGGTCTGCTCCATTGCAACGGTCCTCTTTCTGGGCGGCTGGCATGGCATACCGCTGCCGTTTTTCGAATATACCGGTGCTGTCTGGTTTCTGGCGAAAGTGTATATACTCATGCTGATTATGGTCTGGATACGGTGGACATTCCCCAGGGTCAGGTTTGATCAGCTCTTGAATTTTTCCTGGAAATATTTAATTCCGTTTTCTTTGGTCAACCTGATGTTGACGGTCATCTGCATTAAATTGTTTCCAGTGTTGAAGGGGATGATATGAGCGGTTATTTCCATGATCTGTACAGCGGATCAAAAAGTTTGCTGACCGGTATGCTTGTGACGTTTAAAGCGTTTATCCAACCCACGATAACTGTTCAGTATCCGCGTCAGAAAATTGATGTGACACCCAATATCCGCGGACGTCTGGAACTGTTGATTGATCCGGAAACCCAGACGCATCGCTGCATTTCCTGCAACCGGTGTGCAAAAGACTGTCCCTCTTCGTGTATTGATCTTAAGGGGGTTAAGGTGGAAGGCGTCAAAGGCAAGGTGCTGAATCGGTATATTTATAATTATACAACATGTTCATTGTGCGGCAATTGCGTGGATGTCTGTCCTGTCAATGCCATTGATTTTACCAGTGAATATGAACTGGCATCATTTTCCAAGGCGGATTTTATATTTGATTTGTTAAAACAGGTGGAAGAAAACCAATGAATTATCTGGTACATATGTCGGACGCATTGTTTATCTTGTTTGCCGTGTTGATCGTGGCCGGTGCCTATCCGGCAGTCAGC
>JBNKNP010000274.1:0-1853 GCA_050293905.1 Desulfobacteraceae bacterium
GTGATAATGGCCTTTTCTCTCCAGGCTTTGACCCTGCGCTGCAATGTCCTTAACTGCCCTTTAGAGTATTGTCCGGGATATTTTTTTTGAAGTTCTCAAAGCATTAAAGTGGCAGTTTTTTCAGGATCATTCTCCAGCCAAGACTGTACTTCATTCCAGACATTTTCAAAAGGATCTTTCCTGGTTTTCCACCAGTGTTTGACACGCGGTTTTTTTGTTTTTCTATACTGACGCCTTTTTATGATACCAGGTTTCAAGACTAAATTGTCATTGTTATTTTTTTCAACAAATTCTTTCGGAGTCGATTCCAATTTAAATCCGTATAGCGGCTGTTTCTCTTCCTTTTCTGATGCTGAAGGCTGTTTTGCCAAAAGCACATGCTTCCATAAGGCATCCTGCAAAAATTGGATTTGCTTTAGCAGGCGGACCGGATCTAAAGAATGATTTATCGAATCCAGCTTTGTAATTGCTATATTCCGGATCTGGACGGTTTTTTTCAATCTTCGAAACGGAGTTTGGGCAGAATCATAAGTTTTCTTTATTTTGCTGTTATCTCTACATTTCTTCTTTAGTTTCATGGAAGGCTGAAAGAAATTCACATAAAGACGTACTGCCCGATATAATTCTGAAAGCTGCATATAGGCATGCTGCCCTTCAAAACGATCATATCCGACTATCTGTCTTACAACTATACCGTTTTTTTGTTCTACATAGCACTGATCATTTTTTTTATATGCTCTTCCTCTCGTGAAGGTTATCTTTTCCTTTTCACAATAGCGGATCAAATCTGCATTTATAAATTCACTCCCGTTGTCGGTATCGATCCCTAATATTGGAAAAGGTATTAATTGTTGAGCTTTATCCAGAGCGTGAATAACAGCAGAACCGCTGCGATATGGTAAAGCAATGCATTCGACCCACCCGGTAGCAATATCTGTTAAAACCAGCGTGTAAAGGAACTCTCCCTCCATACTCCAGCCGCAATGTGCAACCAAATCAGCTTCAAAGAAACCTGGTTCTTCATCTTCCCAATCGGTAAAAGTTCTTATTGGAATCTGATGTTTGAGAAGCTTTCCTGGTTTTGTCGTGCTCATACTCCGGCCATTATTTCTTATTGGTTTCAGAATTCGGTCAATCGTTGCCGGGCTTATTGAGATAAGTTGAGAACGGGTTTCGTCATTAAGGTCAAGATGCCCGTGCCTTTCCAATGCCGGCACCAGATCTGTCAGAAATGGAGCGAGCCTTTTAGAAGCGATATAGTTTGCTGCTGCCCAGGCAATCTTTAATGCTTCTTGTACGTCATTGTTGTAAAATCTGGGGCGTGGTTTTTTAATTCTCTTCATCACAGGTATTTGTTTTGAAGATAGCAAACGGATCGCATATTTACGCGAATATCCAGTGGCCGCAATGAACTCGCTCAAAACAATTGATTTACGTTTTTTATTTTCTTCCCTGTACCGGGAAGCAACATTAGCCAACAATTCTCTTTTTGCTTGAAAACTCATCAATGACCTCACAATCCACCCCCCACATATTTTTATAATATGTTTTGGGTAACATTATTCGTGAGGCAATAGAAACAGTACGGTTACATTTTTAACGATTCAATGCGTCCATCGTATTATAAATTGACGCTGATCAGTCATCAAAAAGACAATATCTGTTGACAGTAAAATGTTGAGCGCCATTGTTACATGAAAGAGCGGAACATTCAAAATGTGATCTTGTTGAACGGTTAACTGCACCATAACCGAGAAATCGATATGATTTCAGATTGCCGTTTACCGATAAAGGAACATCAAATTCATAGACTTTGCCATTATCAAATTCAGTTGGATAGACTTTATATGCGT
>JBNKNP010000275.1:0-2710 GCA_050293905.1 Desulfobacteraceae bacterium
TGGATTTTCCCTTTATGAAACGCTATTCCAGAAAAGAACTGGAGGAAAAACCCCACTTGAAAGGCAAGGATCTTGAACGCACAAAAAAAGCCTGTGAACGATTCAAGCACACACCGATTTCCATCATCAATTTCGTGGAAGGCACCCGGTTTACTCCGGCCAAAAAAAAGCGGCAGAACAGTAAATACGATCATCTTCTAATGCCGAAAGCAGGCGGGATTGCCTTTGTTTTAGGATCCATGGGCGAGTGCCTCCACAAGATCATCGACGTCACCATTGTCTACCCCGACGGCATTCCGACTTTCTGGGAGTTTACCTGCGGCAGGGTGAAAAAGATTGTCATTGATTTTGAAATACTGCCCATCACGGACAGCTTAACCGGTGATTATTTTAACGATCCTGATCACAAACAGCGCTTTTTTGACTGGCTCAATACCCTGTGGCAGAAAAAGGATGCAAAAATAAAAGCCATTAAATCTTAAATGAATTCTTAAATATTCCCCGTGCTGATTTCATATATATTCAGGCTCTTACCGTCCTCTGCCGCACATAATATTTCCGAGAATTTAGCATGCCTGGTAAGTTCGGTAATTCGCTTCTCACAGTGTTTTCCCCGGATAATGGTTTCCGGCATAACAGCACCTGTCACAATCACCTCGGGTTTTCCGGGATTATCATTGGCCCATTCGACCAGATTGCTTTTTTCTTCCAGCAGCAGTTCTTTTTGCCGCTCCAGTTCAGCAATTTTTTTGTCCTGTTGTTCAACAAGGGTTTCAATTTTTTCAGATCTGTCAAAGCAGGCATCCAGATCTTTTTCCGCTTTTTGGGCAGCATTTTTCAATTGATCCATCCTTGTTTTCAACTCATTGATCTCTCCGGGATCAACGGATTCGTTTTCCATGGCTGTAATCTTTGAAGCAGTCTCTCTTTCTTCAAGCTGTGAGCGGTCCTGAACATGAGCCAGGTCTGTTATCTGCTTTTGCAGTTCCAGATTTTCCTGCTTGAAGTCTTCTTTTTTCTTCTCATGTTCTGCCATCTGCTTTTTCAATTCTTCAACCTGGCGGGAATTTTCTTTGAGTTCTTTTTCAAGAAAGGCATCATAACCGACTTTTATTTTATTGGGGGCGGCCATTTCCGTACCGATATTTTTTGCCTTTACACCCATTTTTGCCGTTATTCTTGAAGAGATCAATTTCCCATGTTCCACTGAGCAGGTTCCTGAACATTCAACATCAGAATCAACGATCTCTTTTTCCACCGCCACATCTCCCATGCAGACAATTTCTGAATTATGAATAAACTTGGCATATATACTGCCGCGGGAATAAATTTTCCCTTCATTTATGCCACCAAGAATTCTTACATTGCCCTGGGCATCAATCTCTCCTCCGTCCAGCTCAATGGCCTGGATATCATTTCCCTGGACCTTGAATCCGGATTTGATCCGTCCTTTGATATTCACGTTGCCGTCATAATTGATATGGCCGGTTTCAAAATCCACATCCCCTTCGGTCACATATTCCTGGTGAACAAAAACCTGTCCGGAAAGCGAATATTTTGGAAATCCTTTTACGGCTGCCATCACTTTAAACCCGTCCTCGGATAGTTTGGCGCCATTTCCATATTTCAGCGTAATATCAGTACCTGGAACAGTTTCTATTTCATCACCGAAAATGCTGTGCCCCCGGCGTGCTTCAACCATGGGGATCTTTTCCGCCAGAACAGTTCCTTCCTCAACATGGGGAATTTTTCCTCTTTCCTTGAAGTCAATGGATCCGTCCTCGGTCACCCCGCCGGCAGACAGGTAATCGGTATTAAAAAAATATTCTATCCTGGCGTCCTTTCCGTCAATGGGGGCAATTCCCCTGGCAACCATAAAAGACTTGGTCTTAAATCCGCTGGATTGAATAAATCCTTCCAGCATCTTATCTTCAACCACCCCCATGGAAATACCTTTTTCAAACAAGGCTTCTTTTATCTTTGCCGGGGTGATATTTTTATCAAACTGTTCGGTTTTAGTTAAAAATGCTGTCATATAATCACTTGAGATCTCAAGTTTTATCCCGCCGTCGATAAGTTCAGGTTCCATCAACGCAACACTGTCTTCTTCATCCTCAGACTCCTTTGGTGCCGATTCCCCGCCAATGCCGGACACGTCAGGTTCTTTGTTTTCATCGGTTTCCCCGGTTTGAGACATATCCGGATCGGACTTTTCTTGCTCAGGCGCCAGGACGCTGTCTTTTTGTATTTTCGTCACTTCCTGACGGACTCTTTTTTGAAGATTGAGAATATAATCGCGTTGCTTGGTGGTCAGCATCCCGGCCTCCACCAGCAGGTCCCCTATCATTCTAACCTTTTTTTTGTTCTTTATATCATTTTCCTGTTCTTCAAGTGCCAGTGTCAGTACGCTTTGATTGATAAATCCCTTACGAACGGCAATGATCCCGAATTTAAACTCTTTCTGCCTGAGTTCAAGCGCTTTGGCAGCCTTCAGCAGCCGCTGCATATTCTGCTCGGATATCATTTCATTGGACAACAGATATTCTTTCAGGGCAAAATCCGGGTTATCCGCACCCTCACACCGGGTCATGCCTGTTTGAAGTTCTTCTTTGGTAATCAGAAGATTTTTTACAGCCAGGAGGCCGATCAGCGGAACCTTGGTTTTTCCGTTATCCTGTTTTGCCATACCTTCTCCATATCAAAATTAAAT
>JBNKNP010000276.1:0-8023 GCA_050293905.1 Desulfobacteraceae bacterium
GATGAAGTGGATCACAATGTATTTTCGCTGTCCCGGACGAAAAAATTTAATTTCGGCTCCTACAAGCCCGGCCAGAGCCATGATGTTGTATTTGACAAACCCGGAATTGTGGAACTTCGATGTGATGTGCACGCTGAAATGATTGCATATATCCTTGTCATGAAAAGCCCGTACTATGCCCTGACAGATAAACAAGGCCGGTTTCAAATTGATGTAACCGGACTTGCTCCGGGAAAATACGCGGTAAAGACCTGGCATGAAAAACTAAAAAACTCCCTGACACCCATTGATTTGACTGAATCTGTTAAAAACCCTGTGACACTTAAACTGAAACGAGGCACACCGGGGGTTTTGTATAAATAAATGATCACCATGGAAATATCAATGTTCGTGGCCTTTACCGCAGGACTGGCCTCGTTTTTATCTCCCTGTGTGCTGCCCCTTATCCCGGGATATATCTCTTTTATTTCCGGGGTTTCAGTGGCAGATATGGTATCGGGCGACTACCAGCCTGCTTTTTTTGATAAAAAGCATCTGCTTGTATTAATCAATGCTGCTTTGTTTGTGGCAGGCTTTTCAATTGTTTTTATTCTCCTGGGTGCATCGGCCACATGGATCGGCAGCCAGGTCACCGCCCGGATGGGCCTGCTGACAAAGATATCCGGTGCTGTGATTATCCTGTTCGGACTGGTGAAAGCCGGGGTCTTTAAAATCTCCTGGTTCATGAAAGACACACGGTTTCAATTGGATACAGGAAAAAAAGGCCCGTTTTTTTCCTTGGCTTTAGGCATGGCCTTTGCCTTTGGATGGACACCCTGCACCGGCCCTGTTCTAGGAGCAATCCTGACCTTTGCCGGCACGGCTGATCAGGTCAATTCAGGCATCCTGCTGCTGGTAATCTACTCAGCCGGCCTGGGAATTCCCTTTTTGCTGACTGCTTTTTTTATCCAATATTTTTTCCGTTTTTTCAACCGGATCAAAAAGCATCTGGGCCTGATTGAAAAAGCCACCGGACTGGTCCTGATTATTATGGGAGTGATGATTTTTACCGATTCATTCTACCTGGTATCGGGCTGGTTCTCATTTTTCAACCGATTTACCCTTTAAAAAGAGCTGACATATGAATCCGGCAGGACCGCCAAATAACATGATAAAAAAAATCTGCTTTCTTTTGATTGTTTTTTTAACGGCTTCATTCCCGGCCCTGTCTGCTGAACCCGCTCAGGCTGCTCTTGAGAAAAAATTCAAGGCACTTGGCATTATTCCTTTGTCCCTCATCCTGCCGCCGCAGGACGACGGGCTTTCCGACATGACCGGCAATCCGGTGCGGTTATCTGATTTTAAAGGGAAAATTGTATTCTTGAATTTCTGGACCACATGGTGCCCGGACTGCCGGTATGAAATGCCGGATATTGAAAAGCTTAAAAATAAATTACAAAAGAACGACGCAGATTTTATCATTCTGGCTGTAGATTTAAGAGAACCCCAGGCAAAAGTGGAAAAATTTATCCGGAAAAATAAGTATACCTTTACCACTTTGCTGGATAAGAACGGCCGGATGGGAAGATCCTTTGGTATCCGGTCTATCCCTTCAACTTTTATCCTGGACCGTGACGGCAGGCTTTTGGGAAAAGCCCCGGGTCGTCGGGACTGGGACAATAAAAAATTTTTAAATCTATTTGAATTCCTCATTGAAAATGACTGATGGCAGCCCATCACCCGGACGTAAGATTATGATACAGAACCGATTTTTAACATTCATCCTTATTTTGATCCTTTTTGTTGCTGCACTGGGATGGCCGGCATTTTTTAAAAATTATGTTTCAACACCCCGGACCAGGATCATTGAGCTGACCGCCCAGAAATACGGGTACACGCCGAATAAAATTCATGTCAACAAGGGCGATACCGTCATTATCAAGCCCACCTCCAAAGATGTAACCCACGGGTTTTACCTGGACGGGTATCCCGTAGAATTTATCATCAAGCAGGAAGGCATCGCTTTCCAGAAATATGAATGGGAAGATGATGAGGGTAAAATCCACGCCGACTGGGACAAGGTCGGTGAAATTGAGTTTACGGCTGACAAGGCGGGCAAGTTTATTTTCCGCTGCACCCAGGTCTGCGGTAATCTGCATCCGTTTATGACCGGAGAACTCGTTGTTGCGCCCAACACGCTCTACCGGACCATGGTATCGCTCTCTGTCTGGCTGGTGGTCAGCCTGCTGTTCTGGTTTGCCGCATCCGGGCGGTTAAAGGAAAAACCAAAGCGGCTGGTGAACCTGTTTGATATTATCCCCGGCCTTAAATGGCTGTTTAAAAAACGAAGTTTCCAGTTCTTTCTGATCTTTCCCGGATTTGTGGTGTTTTACCTGTTTTTAATTGCCAGTCTCAAAGGCAGTCCCGTGGGCAACCACAATGTGACCATCATCATTGTCTGGATTGCCTGGTGGTTTCTGCTTAAAACCGTGTTTGTACCGCTTGGCGGGCGGCTCTGGTGTATGATCTGCCCGTTGCCGGGCCCTGGAGAATGGATCAGCAGAAAGGCGTTTACAGCTGTCAATTTTATCAAAAAGCCCCTTAAGGGCCGGCACCATAAATATACCGGGCTTGGCCGGGACTGGCCAAAACCCTTAAGGAATATGTGGCTGCAGAATATTATTTTTCTGGCCATGATTTCCTTCGGCATAATCCTGATTACGCGGCCCGTGGCCACGGCCCTGTTGTTTTTATTGATTTTAGTGGTGACCATCGTTCTTACCTTTATTTTCAGAAACCGGGTCTTCTGCCTCTACCTGTGCCCGGTGGGCGGATTTCTGGGCAATTATTCCATGGCCTCCATGACAGCGCTTCGTGCCATTGACAAGGATGTCTGCAAAAAGCACAAAAACAAATGCTGTCTTACAGGCAGCCGGGACGGCTGGGGATGTCCCTGGAACCAGTATACCGGCAGCATGGACCGGAACAATTACTGCGGCCTGTGTACCGAATGCGTCAAGACCTGTCCCAAAGACAATGTGGGATTTTTCCTGCGGCCGTTCGGATCGGACCGGGTAATTAAAAATTATTCTGAAATGTACAATATCATGATAATGGTGGTGGTCTGCATGGCCTTTTCCATTACCATGCTGGGGCCGTGGGGATTTATCAAGGCAGCGGCCAATGTAACGGAATCAAAAAATATCCCTGCCTTTTTAATATATATTTCCGTCCTTTACACCATGTCGCTGGTGGTTTTTCCGGGCCTTTTTCTTCTCCTGTCAAAAATATCGGCCCACATCGCAGGAATCCATGGCCGGATAAAGCCCGTAACACTGCAATTATCGTATATAATGATCCCGGTGGGAATTTTTGCCTGGATGGCCTTCAGCCTGCCCTCCATCATGGTCAATTATTCCTATGTGCTCAATGTATTGTCCGATCCCCTTGGATACGGCTGGGATCTGTTTGGTACGGCCCATGCCAAATTCAGTCCCTTTTATCCGGAAAAAGTGCCCCTGATCCAGGGACTGATGCTGCTGACCGGCCTGTATTTCGGTATTCACCGCTGCTATCTGGCCCTGCAGAGCATGGTCAGCGATCCCGGCCGGCGGATAAAGCTGATTTTTCTGCCGGCGCTTTTTGCCCTGGGCGTGGTCAATGTCTTTTTATTTCTCTTCCTGGGGTAGTCGTCCTGATAGAAAAATTCCAGGTCTTTATTGTTTTAAAAAAAATTTTATCATGTCGGATTCACAAGGGCTTTGGCGCTGTCCGTAAAATGAAGGCCTTGCGTCTTTTTGGTTAACGATCCGTTACTCCCGCTGTAAATAAGAAAACTGCGCTGACATTCATTGTCAATTGACGCATGATAAAACTCAAGCGTTTTTAAAAGGTGTTTTTGAAAAGTGGCACTGGATTTGATTTCAACAGGGACCAGTGATCTCATGACTTCCGTCAGAACATCTATTTCATTGCCATGGCTGTCCCGGTAAAAATAAAGTTCAGGATTCCGGCCCCGAACCGTTCTGGTTTTCACTAATTCCATCATCACCATGTTTTCAAAAAGGCTGCCATACAGCGGATCTCTATCAACTTGACCCGGCGATTCAATGCCCAGCAAATATGTTGCAAGTCCGATTTCGGTAAAATAAATTTTAGGCGTTTTAACGATTCGTTTCCCGATATTTTTAAAATAAGGGAGTAGACGAAACACAATAAAGGAAGCTTCAAGAACTGAAATCCAATGACGTATTGTTTTTGGTGAAACACCGACATCACTGGCAAGGGAATCAAAATTGACCAACTGACCGATTCGACCGGCTAAAAGTTTGAGAAATCTTTCAAAAGTAAGCTGTTCTTTCACTTGAACAAGCTGCCTTACATCTCTTTCAACATAGGTTTGCGCATACGCCTGATAAGTCCGGGTCGGGTTAAGGCCTGCACGATATATTTCCGGCATAAAACCGCGGTAAATCCAGGTGTTAGCAGTGTCATCCGCCATTGACCGGTCATGTGAAAGAATTTCATTAAAGCTCAATGGATAAAGTGTCAGGATGCTTGTTCTGCCGGCAAGCGACTGCGCAATTTTTTCCCGTAACAGCGGTTGATGACTGCCGATGAGAATAAACTGTCCCCGGTCATCGGGGTTTTCGTCTACCCAGCCCTGAATGTCTTTGCATCCTGCTCCAGTGTTTCCTGTAGAGCTCTTTTGATTTCTTGCATTTACAACACCTTGTGCTAATCCTTACTTTAAGTCACGATTAGCACAAACCAAATAATTTATCAAATGTCAGTTCCCCACCACAGCCAATGTATCTGAATGACTAATTTTGATCCACCCGGGTGGATCATTTTTAACCGCTTCCATGGTTATGACCCGGCGTTAATCTTTGAATCTCCTTTACAGCCGTGCAGTTCATCCCTGGCACGATATTTGTTTATCTTTATATTAAAGACAACGGCAAAACAAGGAGGCCTGATCATGAAAAAAACAACAGAAATGCCCAAGAACGGCCAAAAAAATGAAACTGCTCAGAACACCGGTTCTACTGATGAAAAATCAGGTTTTTTTAAACGCGCCTGGAACCGGTATCTGAAACGTTTGAATAAAGTTACCGACGGCAAACCTCAGTGTTGTAAATAATGAAGGAAAAAAGATATGATGCAGTTTAAAAAGACGGCTGTATTTATGTCATTCGGTGTTTTCATCTTTCTGGCGCTTGCAGAGGCCTGTTTTGCCCAGTGGGGCGAGGCGGTGGCCTTCTATCCGTCCGGGCATATGATGGGAACCGGATATATGGGGTGGATGATGATTTTTTTCTGGGGAATACTATTGGTCATACTGGTTCTGGTCATTCGCTGGATCGCACAATTGCCCGGCAGCAGTGCCCGGGAGGACAGGATTGGAAAAACACCCCTGGACATTTTAAAAGAGCGGCTGGCAAAAGGCGAAATTGACATTGACGAATTTCAGGAAAAGAAAAACTTCCTGTAACCGGAACCATCCTAAAGCTGGATTGCAGGCATCTACGGCATCACGCCGAACTCCTTGAGTTTCAGATGAAGGGTCCGGCGGGCAATGCCGAGACGGCGGGCAGTTTCACTTTTATTATTCCCGGTCTTTTCCAGCATCTTTAAAATCGCGATTTTCTCAATGTCATGAAGAGTTTTGTCTCCAAATTCTATCTGCCGGGAATCCTGGGATGCCTGCCCCGGCATGGCGGATTTATCCTCAATCTGAATCTCGTCCGGGCCCAGCATGTCCTGCAGTGAGAGAATCACACTTCTTTCAATGGTATTCATCAACTCCCTGACATTGCCCGGCCAGGAATGCTCAACCAGCTTTTTCATCCCGTCCGGGGTAAATCCCTTGATATCCCGGTGGTTTTTTACAGCATATGCTTTTAAAAAATGCTGGGCCAGCAGCGGGATGTCCGTACTCCTTTCCCGCAGGGGCGGGACCAGAAGGCTGATAACATTGAGCCGGTAATACAGGTCTTCTCTGAAATCCTGGTTTTCAATCAGATCAATCAGGTTTTTATTGGTGGCAGCAATAATGCGCGTATCGATTTTAACGGGTTTTTCTCCGCCCACCGGAGTAATTTCTCTTTCCTGCAAAGCCCTGAGAAGCTTGACCTGCATGGATAATGCTGTTTCGGAAATCTCATCTAAAAAAATACTGCCGGTGTGGGCCAGTTGAAACTTGCCCTCCTTTTTTCTGGCAGCACCGGTAAACGCGCCTTTTTCATGACCGAACAATTCCGATTCCAGGAGGGTTTCAGTGATGGCAGCGCAATTAATCTTAATAAACGGACCGTTTTTCCGAAGGCTGTTGTAGTGAAGGGCCCCTGCAATCAACTCCTTTCCTGTTCCGGATTCACCGTTGATCAGCACGGTGGCATCGGTTTTTGCCACCTGTGAGATGGTTTGAATTAATTTCTGCATGGATTCATGCCTGCCGATGATATTGGAGGCATCAAAATTTTTACCTAAACTCTCTTTTAACTGGATATTTTCTTTTGTTAAATGGGTGTGTTCAAGGGCATGTTTAATCGTGAGCTTGAGTTTATCAAAATCAAAGGGTTTGGTCAGATAATCGTAGGCCCCTTTTTTCAACGCTTCCACAGCAGTATTCACCGATGAAAATGCCGTCATGATGATGACCGGAATGGCCGGGTTGATCTTTTTTATTTCCACCAGGGCAACGAGCCCGGAAACCTTGATCATCTTGATATCCATCAGGATCAGGTCATAGGACTGTTCAGCGACCAGATCAATGGCTGCCTGCCCGTCATCCGCTTCTGCCAGGGCATAATCCCATTTGTTCAATAAGGTTTTCAACATATTCCGGTGGGTGGCATCATCATCCACAATCAATATGACAGGCTTGTCAGCATCAGGCTTTGATGTACTCATGGCTTATTCGGTCCTTATGGGTAAGGTAATGGTAAATGTTGTGCCTTTTCCGGGGCTGCTCTCTGCCTGGACGGTTCCATTGTGGGCCTTGATGATATTCTGGACAATAGCCAGGCCAAGACCGGTTCCGGACAGTTTGGTAGTAAAATAGGGCTCAAAAATATCAGTCAGCATCTCGTCTTTTACACCGCATCCGGTATCTGAAATCCGGATGACCACCGTATTTTCATCAGACCCTTTTTTCAGGGCAATGTCAAGGGTTCCGGAGCCGTCCATGGCCTGGAGGGCATTCAGATAAAGATTGAGCAGCACCTGCTTTAAACGGTCGGCATCGGCATGGACCCGGGGCAGATCGTCATCAAGTTCGGTTTTGATTTCAATATTTCCAGCCTCCGGCTCATATGCTACCAATTGCACGCTTTCCCGGATAAGGGCGCAAAGATCAACCGGATTTCCCGAAACTGCCACGGGTTTGGCCAGTTCAACCAGTTCACTGACCACCCGATTCAATCGGTCCACTTCCTTTGTCATGACATCGGCAATGGTATAATTTTCAGTTTCAGGATCAAAAACTTCCTTGAAAAAAGTGGCATATCCTTTTAATGAACTCAATGGATTTCGGATTTCATGGGCGACTCCGGCAGCCAGACGGCCGATGGCGGCCAGCCTTTTGTTCTGCTCCATCTCTTTTTTCATCCGGCTGAACTCTGTTTTATCTCTTAATATCAATAAGGTTCCCAAAGAGTTCCCTTCTTTGTCGCACAGCGGGCTGGCAATGGTTTCAAGGAGTATCGTTTCTTCTTTAATGCCTTTGATGGAAAGCTCCTGTTCAACCAGCCCCTTGCAGGTTTTTATCGATTCAAGCAGGGAAATTATCTCGCCGGGAAGTTCTTGATAAATATCTTTTTGTTCCGGTTCCTGCGGGATATTCAGGATGGATATGGCAGACGGGTTAACCGACACGATTTGATTATTCATGTCCGTTGCAATCAATCCCACGGGCATGTTTTCCACCAGCGTATCTGAAAAAATTTTTATCTTGGACAATGACGACCGGGCCTGGGTATACCGCTGGACAATAAAGACCAGTACAAACCCGGTAAAACCGATCAGGGCCAGGATAACCGCC
>JBNKNP010000277.1:0-2926 GCA_050293905.1 Desulfobacteraceae bacterium
CCAGGCCATGGACATGGACAGAATCATCTTTGCCACGGATTCTTCAATGGAATACTGGGTCTGATGGGTGGGCGGGCTGGGCAGGCTGACGCCCTGGGGAACCCCGCGGATGGCTGAAATCAGTTTATTAACCTTATGCCACATCAGAAGACCGCCGTCACCGGGTTTTGCACCCTGGCCGTATTTGATCTCAATGGCGCAGGGATCTTCTTTCATGTGAGGAATGGCGTGAATAATTTCATCCCATCCAAAATACCCGGATGCAATCTGCAGGATAACATATTTTAAAAATCTGGACCTAAGCAGCCTTGGCGGGCAGCCGCCCTCCCCTGTGCACATGCGAACCGGCATGCCCAGTTCCTCATTTAAATAGGCCACACCCATCTGGAGTCCTTCCCACATGGTGGGAGAGAGCGCTCCAAAGGACATACCGCCGATGATCAGCGGATAAATTTCTCTTACCGGCGGTATCCATCCTTTTTCCCTGAACCGTTTTACATTTTCCCTGGGGGAAAGGACCCGGCCCAGCAAAGTTCTCATTTCAAATTCATGACGCCCGGCATCAAGCGCCGGGTCAGTCAGCATGGATATGCGTGTGAATTTAATCTGGTCAAGGACCGAATGCGATGCATTCCGCCTGCCACCGCGCCGCCTGGGCACGCCCTGCTGGTTGATATGGAATTTGAGCCGGTCCACCTGGGGATTTCTAACCGGCCGTATGGCATCATTGGGGCAGGCCATGTTACACATGGCGCAGCCGATGCAGGCATTTTCCACCTGGGTTTTCTGCTGAATGCCATAATAGCGGTCATAGGTGTTGGAAGGCTTTTCATTCTTTTTTACGGATGTCTTGATGATCCGTTTTCTGTAAACTTTAAGTTCAATGGCTTTTACAGGACAAACTGCTGTGCACTGGCCGCAGAGTGTGCACCGGTTATTGCTGTATCTGATCTGCCAGGGCAGATCACTCAGGCTTAAAGCTGAAGGTTCAAGGCTTCTGTTTGTCGACATATTTTTACCTCCTGACGTTCAGGGCTGACAATGGCTGTGTCAAGGCGCATGGGTTGAATATCTTTTGTTTTGTCCCGGTCCGGGATCACAGCATCCAGGCCGCAGATTTCCGATGAAAAGGCGAACATTCCCGGTTTTCCTCCAACCACACCGGGTCGAAGTTTTTTTCTGTCCTGAACCATGAACAGCGATTGATCCGGCAGGGTGCCGATAACACAATTGGGGCCGTCAATAATCAGTGGACGGCAGCTGTTTTTTAACTGGGACAGAAAAGATGCATCCGGGTGATCAGCCAGTTCCCCGTCCTGCAGGGGAGTTATCACATGTTTATATCCGTCAATGCCCAGGCCAAGACCTTCCTGGCTGTAATGAAGAATATGGGCAAAGACTTCAGAGTCGGACTGGTACCCGGTATATCCGGGAAACCCGCGGGAAGACAGAAAATCCCTGATTGGAATAAATGCCGTATTCTCGCCATTGGTCATGGTGCAGTATCCGCGAAGGAAGAACGGATGGCAGGCATACAGGTCGATGGCATAATTGGTATTCTGACGGCCTTGTGCCATGATGATCCGGGCATAAAGCTCTTTCTGGTCCAGGCCCAGATATTCACCCAGCATGAGGGGATCACCGATCTCTTTGATCATGATGGTATCCGGCCAGAATGAAAAAGCGATCATATCCTTTTTTTCAAGTCCCATCTCACGGATTTTAAGCCGTATCATCATTAACCGTGTGGCGATCTCTTCTTTATCCAGCTCATCCCAGCCCTCTGGCAAAGAATATGCACGAATAAGATATATATCCCGTTTAGGCGTCCCATTAACCGGTTTTTTCGGCACCTTTAAGGTGACTTTATATTTTGTTAAAAAGCCCTGCTCCATCATGAACTTATCCAAACGGCGAATGCCGCTCTCAGTGAAAATCCCTGAAAGAATCGGAGCATCTTTTATCTCTTCAAACGGGCCACCCAGATCCTGGAGCAGTATACCCACGCCTGATCCGTCATGTCCTTCTTTCATAACATCCAGAGCGTTTATTGCCACCATGGGGGAGACCGGATCTTTGCTGGTCAATGCAAACAGCCGACACATATATTCTCTCCTTGCCGTTTAGGGTTTCGGCATCTAAATTTAGTTGTCAAAAAAAGTCCTGCTTCTTACTTTCACATTGTTCCGCTTGAAAGCAAGCGATGAGCATAGCAACAATCTGAAAAAGTTTCAATAATTAATGATGTTGATGCTCATAATTTTGTTCCAACTATATCTTAAAGTTATTCGTTAATCAATTTTCAAAGGCGTATATTTTGGACCAAAAAACAGGCGTATAATAAATTTTTTAAATGAAAGCAGATCAAATAAATGGTATTGTATAAAAATCTATTTTGAAAAAGGTGCAATAATCAAGCAACATTATGACGGATCTTTACCATGGGTTCCAAAGAACCTGCAAAAGGAAAAGTGAAACAAAATGCTCAACAATTATACAAAAACTTATATTAATCAAATGGCCCGACGGACCGGAACCGATATTACCGGGAAGCATTTATCAATTCTGGAATTTGCCTCTTATTTTTATGAAAACCATAAAAAGGCTCCGTTAGCGATTGAGATTGAGCAGCACACCGGTGTTTCAGAAAAGGAACTGGATCAACTTTTTCCCCATGGGCTCAATTCTGTCCATACATGGACCGGCATCCCGGTTGACTCGGTGGAAGGCGACTGCAGACCCATAGCAGATATTCATGTTAAAACACCCAGACAGGTCTATTTTGATCATAACGGGACCACTTATCTGCACAATGACATAAAACCCATTTTAAAAAAATACATTGACGGTGAAGACGGTTATGGAAACCCGTCTTCAGGTACGTTTCCAGGAAAGAAGGCTTTTGAAAAAATATCAACTGCCCGAC
>JBNKNP010000278.1:0-21719 GCA_050293905.1 Desulfobacteraceae bacterium
GAAACCACGACACTGGAAAACCTCCACAATACAAAACCCATGGAAGAGGGACTGATCCTGCTGCGGTCCATCCTGACGCATTTAAGAAAAAATGAAGCCTTTGTCTTTGATTTTTCCGATGTTCTTGTCCTGCTCAAAGCAGCCAGGCTTGAAGAAAACAAGCCTTTAGACGGAAAGCCGTCAACCCCTGAGCAAATTCCTTCCCTGGAAACAGAAACAGACCCGGAACCAAAAGATCTCGGACAGCCCAAAAAAATACTGGACGATGACATGGAAATCCTCATCGATTTTGTGTCGGAATCAGAGGAAAACCTGGATACCATTGAAATCAGCCTGATCGACCTGGAGCAGGATCCGACCAACAAAGATATCATCAATGATATTTTCAGGCCCTTCCACACCATAAAAGGGGTATCCGGATTTTTATCCCTGACCAAAATAAACACCCTTGCCCACACCACGGAAAACCTTCTGGACAGTGCCAGAAGCGGCGATTTTATTATTGAACAGACCGTCACGGATGCCATACTTGAGTCTGTGGATACCTTGAAAAAACTGGTTGATATCGTCCGAAACGGGACTCAGTCCGGATACCTGGAACCGGATGATCACATTGATGTGGACCATTTGACAGACCGGCTCAAACAATTGCAGATTTCCATGACAAAAGGGGAAAAGCAGCCCATAGGAGAAATCCTTCTCAATAAAAAACTCATTGACCAGGACAGCCTTGACCAGGCGCTTGAAACACAGAAGACCGCACCTGAAAAAAAAATCGGCGAAATCCTGGTAGATCAGAAAAAAGTTCAGCCCAAACAGATGGCTTCGGCACTCATGGATCAGAACATAACCAAAAAGCAGCCCAATGTTCAGGTCAAGGTTGACACCCGGAAACTGGATGATCTGGTGGATTATGCCGGCGAACTTGTCATTGCCCAGTCCATGCTCAGACAAAAAACATCCGGTGATCCGTCCTTGAGTCAGACCGTTTCCCAGCTTGGCCAGATCGTGAGCAATATGCAGAACATCTCCATGTCCATGAGAATGATTCCCATCAAGGCAACATTTATGAAGATGATACGGCTGGTCCGGGACCTGTCCAGAAAATCCGGAAAAAATGTAACCTTGAACATGACCGGTGAAGACACGGAGATTGACAGAAACGTGGTGGATGCCCTTTATGAGCCAATGGTCCATATGATCAGAAATTCCGTTGACCATGGTATTGAACCTAAAAAAAACCGGCTTGAAGCAGGAAAACCCGAACAGGGGTCTATTAATTTAAGGGCATACCATAAAGGCGGTCATATTATCATTGAGATTGAAGACGACGGCAAGGGTCTTGACAGGGATGCGATTTATGAAAAAGCAAAAAGTACGCAATTGATAAGCGGCAATGAACAGATGACCGACAGCCAGATTTATGAGTTAATCATGCAGCCCGGATTTTCAACCGCAAAACAGATTACGGATGTATCCGGAAGAGGCGTTGGCATGGATGTGGTCAAAGACGGTATTGAAAAATTTCGAGGTCACCTGGGCATTGAATCTGAAAAAGGTGTGGGAACAAAATTTACCATCAGCCTTCCCCTGACCATGGCTATTATTGACGGCATGCTGGTCCGGGTGGGCAGCGAAAAATATGTCATCCCCACCATTTCCATTCAAAAAGCATTCCGGCCGGGTGAAAATGAATATTTTACGGTGAAAGGCAAAGGAGAGATGGTAAAAGACAGGGGAGGACTGATCCCCCTGATCCGGCTCAATCAAATTTACGGCAGCAGCACCGAGAAAACATCCATTAAAGACAACCTGGTCGTAGTGGTTGAATCAAAGGATGAAAAACGGGCTCTTCTCATTGATGAACTTCTGGATAAAGATGAATACG
Source organism: Desulfobacteraceae bacterium (assembly GCA_050293905.1). Taxonomy (GTDB): domain Bacteria; phylum Desulfobacterota; class Desulfobacteria; order Desulfobacterales; family Desulfobacteraceae; genus Desulfobacula. The sequence goes on from JBNKNP010000278.1 coordinate 1,889, forward strand.
TCATCAAAAGCCTTGGCAGTACCCTTGAAAATGTTGAGGGGCTGGCCGGCGGCGCTATTCTCGCCGATGGCAGGGTAGGCCTTATTCTGGATATTCACGGCATTTTTTCCATTGCCTCCAATGGTTAACCCTGCAGACATTAAAGTCCTTGTGGTGGATGATTCCGCTGTGGTGCGAAAGGTTTTTTCCGAACAGCTCTCCAAACAAAACGGGATCGTGGTTGTGGGAACGGCACCCGATCCCTATGTGGCCCGGGATAAAATCGTAAAACTCCAACCGGATGTAATTACCCTGGATATTGAAATGCCGCGGATGGACGGCATTACGTTTTTACGAAAACTCATGCAGCATTACCCCCTGCCCGTTGTTGTTGTCAGCTCGCTGACCACCAAAGGCAGCAGGCTGGCACTTGAAGCCCTGTCCATTGGTGCGCTTGAAGTGATTTCAAAACCTGATGCCGCATATTCAGTGGGGGATATGAGCCTTCAGCTCGCTGAAAAAATACGGGCGGTTTACCGGGTGAAACCAGTTTTTCACCCTGCCGGAAAAAGCAGCGCAACACCATCCGGGCAAATTCCGTCCGGTGCTCTGGCTCAAACCACGAACAAGGTCATTGCCATTGGTGCATCCACCGGTGGAACACGGGCCATTGAACACGTACTGACAAAAATGCCGCAAAATTCTCCGGGGATTGTGATTGTCCAGCATATGCCGGCCCGGTTTACCACCTCCTTTGCCCAGCGGCTGGATGAACTGTGCCAAATGGAAGTCAAGGAAGCTGAAAACGGCGATACCGTCACCAGCGGTAAAGTGCTTCTGGCACCGGGGAACTTCCATATGCTGGTTAAAAGAAGCGGGGCCGGATATTACGTGGAAATAAAAAAAGGGCCCCTTGTCCATTACCAGCGGCCGGCTGTGGATATCCTGTTTAAGTCGGTTGCCCGGTATGTCGGACCCAATGCCGTCGGCATCATTCTTACCGGCATGGGCAAAGACGGGGCAGAAGGGATGCTTGAGATGAAAAAAGCCGGGGCAAGAAATATTGCCCAGGATGAACGCTCCTGTGTTGTTTTCGGCATGCCCAAAGAAGCCATTGCACTGGGTGCTGTGGACCATATCACGGACATCCATTCCATCGCCGGTCAGACCTTTTCTATTCTCCAGTCCCTTTAGCTGCCCGGGAAACAAACAAAAACGGCAGGATAAATTGTTATCCTGCCGTTTTACAAAAGGATTGTCATTCCCGGACACGTTTACCAAGTGTTGTTAAAGCTGATCAGTCCCCCAACTTCTCAAACTATCCCAAAATCTTTAAGTTAAAATTCAAACTTGCTTTTTTGAGTATTTACAACTCTTCCGGGAACTGTGACCCTTATGCCGGAATCTGAATTATAAATCGATTCCTGTATATAAAGATACAAAGTATCTGCTTTTATTTCATAAATATTTTGATGCCCCAACTCTTGCCATTGATAAATAAACCCTTATCTTATGAAACGATTTCAAGTATGATAGAAAAAATAAGACGATTTTTGGGAGGATGTTTATGAGAATTGCTTTCCCCGTCAAAGCAGACAACGGACTGGACAGCATTGTAGACGAACACTTTGGAGTGGCAAAATTATTTGTCATCGTGGAAACAGACACAATGACGGTTACGGTCAAGGCCAACCAGAAGCTTAAAGAGGGCGGTGCGGCATGCAAGACCACTGTTCTTGGTAAAAAAGCGGATGTCGATGCGGTTGTGACCAATTGCATCGGCGACGGTTCCCAGAGAAATCTGGCATCGGCAAATGTTAAAGTATACCAGGCCCAGAAACCCACCATAAAAGAAAATCTGGCGTTGATGGAAAACAATGAACTCAAACTCTTCCACATGTTTGATCTCTGCCAGAACAAAAAAAACAAAAAAGAAGGCGACTGCGGCCACCATCATTAACCGGACAACGGTCATTGATTATCGGCCGTAGCTTAAAACCGTGTTTGCGGCACGCTTTAAACTGCTGGGTTATTCGCCGATTATTTCCTGCAGCCGATGCAGGGCATGGAGATTATTTTACCTCAACAATCACTTGATCTTTATATGTGGCATCATAAACGCCATCACCATTATCATCGCAGGCTATTGTAAATACTGAGCTCCCACGTCTTGGTAAAGTACTATAAATAATTTGTGAATCAATCATCTGGAGCACTTCAGTTGTTGCCCGTATAGGAGTTGAAGAAATAATCCACTGATTATTCTCAATGCTATACCAATATGTTTTGTTTTTTACAGTTCTGTGAATCCATAAATCTTTGATCTGTCCTAGATACATTCCAGGATCTAAAGTGACCGTTACAGTGCAAGTTTCTTTTTTTCCAATGCTGACCACATCACTGACACCATTTGCTTGAATTTTCAAAACCGGTTCCTGGGGGATGGAAAGATCATTATAAAGAATAATCAAGCCGCTATTATAATCTGCCAAAACAATGTCATTAGAGCCATCCCCATTGATATCCCCCACACTTAAGCCATGAGGATTATAATGAGAGGCATAGGGTATCGGAAAAAGAAGTTCAGGGTCAATTGATCCATCCTGGTCCTGTAGATAGACACCTGTTCGGTTCCATCCCCCGTGTGCTACAACAATGTCTGCCAATCCATCCATATTGATATCCTTTATAACAATGGATTCTGGGATATCATAAGAAGCGAATGAGACTGCTGGGTCTAAATCACCGGAACTGTTTTGGTAAAAGCAGCCAATATAAGAATTGGGTCGATTCCCACCGTAAGTGACCACAACATCATTTAAATTGTCGTTGTTAATATCTCCAATTCCAACGCCACTTGTATTTCTATCAAAACCCAGATCATAGTAGACGGCTGAATTGAAAACACCGGATATGTCTTGATACAAAATCCCCAGATTATCGACTGCATAGCTCTGCCCGCTCATGACCACAAGATCATCCAGGCCGTCACCATTAACATCCCCTGATTCAAGGTCATTATATCCGGCATATTGCACATTCGCTTGATAGGTAAACACTAAATTCCCATGATCGTCCTGATGATACACATCGGCCAGACTACTTCCCCAGCTGATTCCAGCTAAATCATTTAATCCGTCATTGTTAAAATCCCCTGATGCGATTTTGTAGGCGTTCTCGTTGGTGTAGGGAACAGGCTGGTCTAAACTGCCGTTTTCATTTTGCAGAAAAACTTCTATTCCGCCACCACTCCCCCCGATAACGACATCATCTTTTCCGTCATTATTCATGTCTTTAGTGGCAATTGATTCTATTACACTTGTGAAATATAGAGAGGGGGTATATTTTACCGGAGTGTTGAGCCCCCCGGCACTATTTTGTAAAAAGACGAAAATCTTATTATCATTCTCAGGGTTGTTATAGGAAGCTGTTCCCAAAACCACATCATTTTTCCCGTCATTGTTTAAATCCCCAATCGCTACGACTTCTGCCCAAGAACCGACAGAAATGGCGATGTAAGGTTTGAGCAGAGTTGAACCATCTGAGTTTGCAGCAGATGTATCCATGACCTGAAGCTGAGGCGGGCCACTGGCATCCTCTTCAATTTTTACAATGCGAAGATTTTTTTTGTGAATTTTTTTCCATTTCTGACCCTCTGCTTTCCAGTAAATTTTCGTGCTTTTGTCTGAATTCTCATTGAATTGTTCTGCACTGATCCAGCTTCCGCCAAGAAAGAACAATACTAAAATCAAAGTAATCATTTTAATCGGTCGGTTGTTCTTCATACATTATCCTCCTATAACATTTGAGTGATAAGGCAACTGGAAGCTAAGAAATTATGAGGATCATCTTATATGCACCAGCTTGAAGGTTCAGCGTGGCTTCAATTTGCCTGTTATTAATTGCGTTATATCTAAAAAAAGAATTACTGGTGGATCTTCCGTTTAGAAAGTATGGATCCCACAGAGGGAAACACGATCCAAGGAACAATGTGAAAATAGGAGAGATACCAATAATTCTCTAAATAATTAATAAATCCTACATCATACACTGTGGAAAGATAAATATGATCATAAAGAGCAAGCGGAAATGAACCGTAAATCGCTGCCCAGATTGACGCGATAAAATATTCATGTCCAATAATGTATTTGAATAAATACACTCCTATGGGAATTAAAAATAGCCCCGGAATAATATCCACAATTATCAGTGTTTTTAAGAATGGCCAACTTTGGTAATAGGATGATGATAATCCACCTAAAAAAAAATAAGTCCAGAGAGCCGTTGCAAGACAAAGCATGAACATATGATGCTTAAACTCGATTTTTGTAATCATAATAAATAAAGTAAAAATTAAAATTGTTCCTTTAAATCTTCAGGATAAAAATCCGGTGCCTGTACGGCTGCGGATTGGGGAAACAGGCCACTGAACATACGTTTCGTCACATTTATGCCAGCCATCTAACGATGATGTGCGAATAATTCAGGAACTTTTGGGACATAGCTCCGCCCTGTCGGTTACATGCAGTGCATGCCGGAAATCTTGAGTGTCAGTCCGGCGTTTTAAAGATGCAGGTGGAGCGGCTGAAGATATTTTTACCAGAGCCCCCATTGCCCGGTATAATAAACATATATCGCCAGCGTAAAATTGGTGATTCCATGGGCGACGACACAGGAGAGCAGATCTTTTCTGATCACCCACAGGATGCAGATCAGGAAGCTGAAAGTCATTGCTGCCAGCCACTGTGACTGATGGTGTCCCAGGGTAAAGCAGACGGAAGATATCAGAATAGCTGCAATTGACCAGGCACCGGGCGGGACATCTTGGATATTGTCCTGATCCAGGGCCTGGCTGAACGCTGACCTGACAGCCTTGTTTTTCCGGTTTTTGTCCCATTGATACGCGGCCCTGAAGATATAGCCCCGGACAAACAACTCTTCGAATACCGGAACGATCAGGCTTGCGGAAAAAAGAAGCAGCAAAAAAGTGGTCCTGCTCCAGGCGGCGGCTGACTCATCCAGGAACGGGAGCATCGTCACACACCAGAGAACAGTGCCGATCAATCCGAAACCAATCCCGTAGAGGATTGATCCTGATTTTTTTTTCGGCCCGGTAAGGGGCACGATCCATTTCCATGCCCAGACCAGAAGCAATGGAACTATTATAATTTTAAGGACATACCCCAACTCATCACTGATTCGTCCGGCACCCAGAGATGCAATGCCGACATAGGCAAAATACGGGACCCCATAGGGAAGCAGCAAGTCCCTGTTAACTATTTTTCTTTCTTTATTTTCGGTCATTATACACCCATGCCACATGGTCTTTCATTATTTTATTATTCATGAAACCAGCCATTATATTATTTCGACACAAAGATCAAACAATTTAGCACAGGATTCATACCAGGCTGAGACCTTTCCTTGACAAACCGGACGGTTCCCTGCAGTGTCGTGTAAAAAAAATGATTTAAGTTCAGCGAGTTTTATTTGACAAATATAAACAAACACTTAATTTATCGCATATTTTGTTTAATATTTTTGTAAATGATAGGAGAAACACATGCCAGACTTAACAGCCATCATGAAAACCAGTAAGGGAACCATTAACCTGACGCTGTTTGCCGATAAAACCCCGCTCACCTGTGCAAACTTTGCCAATCTTGCTAAAAGAGAATATTACAACGGCCTTAAATTTCACAGGGTCATCAGCGATTTTATGATCCAGGGCGGATGTCCCTGGGGCAACGGAATGGGCGGTCCCGGATATCAATTCAAGGATGAATGCAAAAAAGATCTGCAGCACGACAAGCCGGGAATCCTTTCCATGGCAAATGCCGGGCCCGGCACCAACGGCAGCCAGTTCTTCATTACTCACGGCCCCACACCTCACCTGAACGGTATGCACACCGTGTTCGGTGCGGTAAAGTCTGAAGAAGACCAGGCTGTTGTGGACAGCATTGAACAGGGTGATGTCATTGAATCCATCACCATATCCGGCAACACCGGTTCTTTGTTTAAAAAAATGAAGGCTGATGTGGATGCCTGGAACAAAGTGATCAATAAACAGTTTCCCAAACTGCCTAAAGCTTAAGCAGGCCTGAACCTGCGGTAAAACAAAAGGGCCAAAGACGTCAACCGTCTTCGGCCCTTTTTGTTTTTAAACATTCTGTTAAACTTTCTGCCGGAATCCATCCGGACAAAAAGCAAAAAAATAATATGCCTGTAATGTGCTGAGTTGTTTACGCAGGATGGTATGGGTTTATGTCAGGTCCAGGTAAAGGGGAATCGTATGAAGGGAGGCTGAGTGTTCTTTTGTCTGACCCAGTCGCCAGTCTTTGATATCCAGGCCTTTTTCCTTCATATTTTCCACCATACCCTTGATATTAATCAGGGGATGCCGGGAAAAGACATTGGGCAAGCCGTAAGTCAGTGTGCAGACCAGGCACTTCCCTTCTCGCTTTGTCAGGCTGAATGCCAGTACAATGCTTTTATCACTGGCTGAAACAAACTCAAGCTTTATATCATAGGCGCCCTCTGAAGCATCTCCGTAAAGTGCTTCAAAAAACTCGTCGCTCCTTGTTTCAGGTAGCAAGGTGTTGAGATATTCCTGTGTTAATAACCCCTTGAAAGCTGCTTGATCCATGATATGGTTTATCCTCATTCAAAAACAATAATTAAATATCGGGGGTGATATTAATAAACCTGCCACGGAAAAGCAAGTCAAATCAAACGATGCAATGGATTAATCCTCTGTATCCACCGCGTATTTTGCCCCTTTCCAGGCAAAAATGCCGCCGGAAAACCGATATACGTTTTTATACCCCAGTTTTTTTGCCCAGGCAGCACCGTTATGGCTCCGGGTACATTTAACAAACCCGCAGTAGATCACAATGACTTTATCTTTATCCCCGCCCAGAAGAGCCTGAAAGTCTTCCATGGTTTTCCCGGCTGTTTGAGAAGTATCCCATTTGGCCATCTCCGGAATGGGGAACAAAAACTGGACTGCCCCGGGAATATGATTTTTTTTAAAACTGTCTTCATAGGGCATGGTATCTACAATCACCATGGACTTTTTTTCTTGGATCCATGTATTCAATTCTGCTGCTGTGACCACATCGTATCCGCCTCTTTGAACTTCCCGGACAAGCTTGACCCCTGCTTTTTCCTTTTCCACCTCCTGTTCGAATTTATCCGGTCCCAGCAAGGATGCATGGGCTGAAAAGGCAGAACACAGAACAACTAAAAACATAAGGGCAATGAACAAGATGGATTGAGTTGATTTCATTTTTAATTTACTCCTTTTTATGATTTGTGTAAAAGAATGATGCCTGTGATTGTTTTTAAACCGCCAGACATAGAGATAGACCACCAGAAAAATCATGAAAATATCCCTGGCAATTGAAATTTTCAGCGATGAAAAGGCCTTTGTTTCCGGATCGTTGGCCCCGAAACAGCCGCAGTCAATATCATAGCCCATAATCACGGCATGGCCCAGCACAATTATAAAAAGCACAAGCAGACCGAAAATCCCGGCCAGACCTGCCTTGATATCCAGAACAAGCCCGGCACCAAAAATCAATTCAAGAAAACAGATCCCTGCAGCAGCCGGTGAACACCATTCCAACGGCAGGACGGCAAATGCCTGTATCACCGCTGAAAACGAATCAAGATCAAAAGCCTTCACCATTCCGGAAAACACAAAAACACTTCCCAACCCGATCCGTACCAGATGGTAGCACCTTTTTTTGAAAACAAAATGATCTGCGCGCATTCTCTTGACCGCCTGCTTGTTCCTTTCATTAAATTTTTTTCGAAAAACTCTAATAAACCACTGGGATTTAGGCAAATCGTTTAAAAGAATATATTTGCCCGGAAAAATAGAGATCTTCTATAGCAAAACCTGAAATACATTAAAGCAAAGATTAACCTGCTGAAATTTAATATTGAAAAATCAGTCCGGCCTGATATGATTAAACCGTTTTGGCCCTGGGCAAATCCGTGCTTGTGAGCGTCAAAATAAACACCGGGCGCATCTGACCATTAAACAAGGAGAAAAATGATGAAAAAATATCTGGTCCTGATTTGTTTTGTATTCCTGTCTTCCCCGTGGCTTGAAGCGGCTGAACCGCCCGTATCCCCCTATCGGTTCAGTCTGGGCCTTGAAACCTATTATCATGAATATGAAGAGCCCGGCATCATGAAAAACGATGGTTTTTTTTACGGCATTTCCTATTCTGCCATGTATGAAAAACAGATCCTGTTCGGTATTGAAGGATTACTATCCTACGGCCAGGTGGATTACTCAAGCAATTCAACCGGCGAATCCAACGATATTGATGATGTCTGCTCGGAAACCCGGTTATTGCTCGGAAGGGTTCTCTCTGACGACGGGCAGATCAGAATCACCCCGTTCACCGGGTTTGCCTACCGCTTTTTACAGGATGATTCTGAAAACAAAATCACATCAACCAATAATATAGGGTATCTGAGAGAATCCAATTATTTTTACAGCCCCATCGGCGTTAGGCTCGACGTAACCCTGGAAAACGGCTGGGTTGTTCAGCCCAAGTTTGAATATGATGTTTTCTGGTTCGGTGATCAGAAAAGTTACCTGGGATATATTGCTGGATACGAAGACGTTACCAATGACCAGGAGGGAGGATACGGCTGGCGGGCCTCTTTGGATATCGTCAGGAAAACGCCCACCATCAGTTACGGGATAGCATTTTTCTACCGGTTCTGGGACATTGATGATTCGGAACTGACAACAGACAGCTACGGCCGGACCTGGATTGAACCGGATAATGAAACCCGGGAATTAGGTGTCAACCTGTCGATCCGGTTTTAAGGACTGCAGATGAACATTGAACCCGAAATTCATTTATGGTAAATTGTAAACTCTTTTTATCGGAAAAAGAAAAATAAGACAGGGAGCATCATCCCATTAGGTTAAGCCAAGTTATGGATCTGCTGCATGAAAAAGCTTAAAATGTTAAAAGGGTTTAAACCCCGGCTGGCCGGATTGCCGGACTTCAGTGTCATCCACCTGCCCGAGCCTGAGACCGTTGCCGTATCTGCCATGGATATCCCGTATATCCGTCCAAAGCTGCTGGTCAGGGAAAATGATCCTGTCCGCATTGGCACACCGGTTTTCTGTGACAAGCGCAATCCGTCCATCCAATACGTCTCACCGGGAAGCGGAAGGGTGGAAAAAATTGTTTTCGGCCCCCGGCGCAGACTCATTGAAGTGGTCATTGCTCTTAACCAAAGCCCTGATAAAGATGGGGACAGCCCCATGGACGGGAGAAGCAATGCGGTCGAATTTGAGCCTGTTTTGGAAAATCAGATTCATGACATTGAAAAATCCACACTGATCCAGCGGCTTCAGATCGGCGGCCTGTGGCAGTCTTTCCGGCAGTTCCCAAATAAGGATACGGCTGACGACGCCCTTGATCCACCCAAGATCATTGTGTCGCTGAACGGCAATGATATCTTTTCACCGCACCCGGCTCTGCTCCTTGAAAACAACACCCGGTATTTTGAATACGGCCTGGAGGTCCTTAAACGGCTGACACCTGAAATTATAGTCAGTGCCCGGGAAAGCAGCCTGGGAAAACTGTCCTTTATTGAAGATAAGATTACCCATGCCGTGCCGGATATTTTTCCGGCCTGGGATCCGGGCGCACTGCTTTACCGGATGAAAACCAATATTGAAGACAACCGGTCCTGGTGCATTTCAGCCGAGCACCTGATCATGATTGCCAGATTTCTATTAACCGGGAAATATCCGGTTAAACGACTGATCACCGTGACCCGGCCCTCGGACAAACGGCCCCATATCATGACCCGGCAGGGCGTACCGATAAAAGATCTTGTCGGACGAATGAATAAAACCGACCTGATCACCACGGGCCGATTTAACGGCAGGACAGTGGATCCCGGCACCCACCTTGGTTTTTTTGACTCCACCCTGAATATTATCCGGGCTTCTGAAACAGATGAAATGTTTGGTTTTATCCGGCCGGGATTTACCAAACCCACTGTATCAAAAGCCTTTGTATCCAGCCTGCTGCCGTTCCGGGTGGAACCGGACTGCAATGCCCACGGTGAGCAGCGGGCGTGTATTAACTGCGGATACTGCGCAAAAATCTGTCCGGTGGACCTGCTGCCCAGTTTTATCATGAAGGCCCTGTATGCAGACGATATTGAAGATGCCCTGGAATTAGGGCTGATGGATTGCTGCCGATGCGGACTGTGTTCATTTACCTGCCCGTCCAAAATTGAATTAACCCAACTGCTTTCCCAGGGAATGGATGCGCATTATAAGGATAAAGAATAATTTATGAACCCTGTAAAAAAACTTCTGGACGCTGCTGAACCGCACTTTACCGGCAAGGGCAAACTGGCAGCGCTGCACCCCTTTTTTGATGCCACCAGAACCTTTTTCTTTCTGCCGAATCCAAGGGTTGCCGTTGTCCCTTTTATCAGGGACTGCCTGGATTTAAAACGGTACATGAGCATTGTCCTGCTCTCATTGATGCCGGTGCTTGTTTTCGGGATGTATAATACCGGACTGCAGGCCGGGATTGCAGCAGGAGAATCCTATACATTCCTGCAGGCGTTTTGGCTGGGTGCCCGGTATGTTATTCCCATGATTATTGTCTCCTATGCAGCCGGATTTTTCTGGGAAACCCTGTTTGCCTCGGTACGCAAGCACCAGATCAGTGAAGGCCTGCTGGTGTCCGGCCTGCTGCTGCCTTTAACCCTGCCTGCGACAATTCCTCTGTGGCAGGTGGCTTTAGGGATATCATTCGGCATTGTCATTGGAAAAGAAGTGTTCGGCGGAACCGGCAGAAATATCCTGAACCCGGCGCTGACGGCCCGGGCCTTTTTATACTTTTCCTATCCGGTGACCAATTCCGGCGATATCTGGGTCATTGCGAACCATGCAGCGGACGGTATCAGTGCGGCCACGCCGCTGGCAGTCATGGCCACTGACGGCCAGACCATCACCGCCGCCCTGTCCGGCATGGGATATACGTTAACCAAGCTTTTTTTCGGACTTATTCCCGGCAGTGTTGGCGGAACATCCACCTTTCTGTGCCTGGTGGGAGGACTTTTTTTAATGGTCACCCGGATTGCCAACTTCAGAATCATTATCGGCGGGATCATCGGCCTGGTTGTTACCTCCATCGGGTTTTACCTGATTCCCGGCGGCAGCAATACCTGGCTGAATGCAGGACCGCTCTATCATCTGTGCGCCGGCGGATTCATGTTCGGTATCGTGTTCATGGCCACAGATCCGGTAAGCGCCCCCGGGACCAATCCGGCCCGGTGGATCTACGGATTTTTAATCGGATTTTTAACCATCACGATTCGGCTGGTCAATCCGGCATTTGTGGAAGGCGTCATGCTGGCCATTTTGTTCATGAATGTTTTTTCACCGCTGCTGGACCACATCGTGCTCAAGCGTGCCGCAGCAAAGAGGATACCCAATGTCTGAACCACAAAAAAAGAAAAGCCGTATCCGTGTCATCGGGTTTGCGTTTATCCTCTCGTTGATCTGCTCTTCTCTGATTACCACTGCCAGCGTGGGATTAAAAAGCCGCCAGCAGGCCAATATGGCCCTGGACAAACGGATCAATATTCTGAAAGCAGCCAACCTCATGCCCGGGGAAAAGCCCTCTAAAGAAGAAATAAACGCCCTTTATCACACCCATATACAGGAGGTTTTCCTGGACAAAAACGGTCAGATCATTGATGTTCTTCTCCCCAACACACTGACCCTCTTTCTGATTAAAAACAACAACCAGCTTACCGGCTATATCCTGCCCATTACCACCCGGGGGTTGTGGGGAAAGATTCAAGGTTACCTGGCCTTTGAAAATGACGGGCAGACTGTTGCGGGCTTTTCCGTGTTCAGCCATTCGGAAACCCCGGGATTAGGCGGTGAGATTGAAAGTGCCTGGTTTCAGAAAAACTTTAAAGGCAAAAAAATTGTCAATTCCCGGAACGAATTTGTTTCCGTCGGCATTGCCAAGGGCCGGACTGAAAACCTTCCCATAGAAAACCAGGCCAATTATGTGGACGGTATTTCAGGGGCTACCCTCACGGGCAAATATCTGTCCCAGGGAATAAAAAAGACTCTGATGCAGGCAAACCCTGTTACCGTCAAATTCCTGCAAAAATATAGCGGTCACCAAAAGGCCACATCCCCGCTGAAAAGAGGAGAATAACAGACAACAATGACATCTCTTTCAGAAGAAAAAACAAATTACATCCAGATTATCATCAAAGGCATCTGGACGGAAAACCCAGTGGCCTACCAGGTCCTGGGAATCTGTTCCGCCCTGGCAGTGACGGTCAAAATGTCCACCTCCATTGTCATGGGTGTTGCCCTGACCACGGTGACGGCATTTTCGTCCCTGATTATCTCTGTTTTAAGAAAAAAAATCCCCTCCAATATCCGGATTATTGCTGAACTTGCCATCATCGCTTCCCTGGTCATTGTCACAGACCAGATTTTAAAGGCCTTTTTTTATGATATCTCAAAGCAGCTGTCCATCTTTGTGGGCCTGATCATCACCAATTGCATCGTCCTGGGACGGGCCGAGGCATTTGCCCTTGCCAACAAGCCGGTTGCCTCTTTTTTGGACGGTATCGGCAACGGTCTCGGGTACAGCATGATTCTTGTTTTTGTGGCGTTCTTACGGGAATTTTTAGGCTCGGGGAAAATCCTGGGATTTAATGTGATTCCTTCGTTTTTAACCCATTTGGGGTACCAGAACATGGGGCTGATGGTCCTTGCACCGGGCGCGTTTTTTATTATCGGGCTGCTGGTCTGGCTGAAAAACAGCCTGCCGGGCATATCAAAGGAAGAAAGGTAAGCTTAATTATGGGTGATCTATTCAGCCTGTTTATCAATTCGGTATTTATCGGCAACATCCTTCTGGCCTATTTTCTGGGGATGTGTTCCTTTATTGCGGTATCCAAGAACATAGAAACCGCCACTGGGCTCGGATTTGCCGTTATCTTTGTTTTGACTGTAACCAGCCCGGTGAACTGGATCATTTATCACGGTCTTCTGGCACCCGGGGCACTGGCATGGGCAGGCTTTCCGGACCTTGACTTAAGTTTTTTAAAATTCATCACCTTCATTGCAGTGATTGCCGCCATTGTACAGGCGGTTGAAATGATCATCGACCGGTATTCCCCGCTTCTGTATGCTACGCTGGGGGTATTTTTACCCCTGATTGCCGTGAACTGCGCTATTCTGGGAACCAGCCTGTTCATGGTGGAAAGAAATTATACCTTTATTGAATCCATTGTATTTGGTGCAGGATCCGGCACCGGCTGGATGCTTGCCATTGTTTCCATGGCGGCATTAAGAAAAAAGACCCGGTATTCCCATGTTCCCAAAGGGCTGGAAGGGTTCGGCATCACCATGATTATTGCCGGCCTCATGGCCATGACCTTTATGATGTTTTCAGGTATTACCCTGTAAAAGGAGCTTTTTGTGTTATATCTTTTAAGCACATTGATTTTTTCAGGCGTTATTCTCATTCTTGTAATGGTCCTTCTTTTTGTGGAGTCAAAAGTAGCCGGTGATGAGCAGTTTGATATCACCATCAACGGCGATGCAGATAAAAAAATTAATGTTCAGGGCCATCCAACCCTGCTGTCGGCCTTGTCCGGGAACAACATATTTTTACCCTCTGCCTGCGGCGGATCCGGCTCCTGCGGCATGTGCAAGTGCGAGGTAACAAAAGGCGGCGGCGCTATTCTTCCCACGGAAATCGCCCATCTAAACCGCAAGGATAAACTGAGCGGCAAACGGCTGTCCTGCCAGCTTAAAATAAAAGAAAACCTGGATATCAAAGTACCGGAATCCATATTCGGCATTAAAAAGGTCAATGCCGTGGTCATCTCAAACAACAATGTGTCCACTTTTATCAAGGAACTTGTCATCAAGCCTGAAACACCCATCGACTTCAAGGCCGGTGCCTATCTGCAGATTGACGTGCCTGAATATGATCTGGCGTTCAAGGATTTTCATATTGACAGCAAATATGTCAGTGAATGGAAAAAATACAATCTTCTTGAACTGGCGTCAAAAGGAATCAAACCCGGATTCCGGGCCTATTCCATGGCCAACCCGCCAAAGGACAATGATATCATGATGCTCAACGTCAGAATCGCCACCCCTCCGCCGGGAACCTCCGGCATTCCCCCGGGATTCGGCTCTTCCTATATCTTTGGCCTGAAACCCGGCGACGCGGTTACTGTCTCAGGGCCCTATGGTGATTTCATGGCCAAAGATACGGACAGGGAAATGTGTTTTATCGGCGGCGGTGCAGGCATGGCCCCCCTAAGAAGCCATATTCTGCATCAGCTTGAAGGCATTCATACTAAACGCAGACTATCTTTCTGGTATGGTGCACGGTCACTCAAAGAATTGTTTTATGATGACCTGTTCAAAGCTCTGGATAAAAAATATGACAACTTTTCCTATTATGTCGCCCTGTCCAGCCCGGAGCCGGAAGACCGATGGGAAGGTCTGACCGGATTCATCCATGAACATCTATGCAGCAGTTATCTGTGCAACCACGACGATCCCACTGAAATTGAATTTTACCTGTGCGGTCCGCCGCCCATGATTGATGCCGTTATCAATGCCCTGCACGAGCTCGGGGTTGAAGATGATATGATCTATTATGACAAGTTCAGCTAGGGGTTTAAAAACCGGCTCTTATTTTTTTTTAAAACCTTTTGTTGACAAAAACCTGAATCCTATATTTAAATACATCAGTGAGCTTCTTCTGTTTTTGTTTATTGTGTTCTTGAACTGAATTTAGAATTCAAATTAGTGCCGAAACACTAATTTAAAATACGTGATTAACTATTTTACCCTTGTAAAAAGGAGGTGTTTTACAGTTCAATTGTTTCCAGGAAAATATCTCTTCATCAACTAACCTTAAAATTTTAGATATACTTGAAGGAGATGTTCAATGAGCAAAAAAGATGTTGTCGAAACCACAGAAGCCCAGATTGCAGTCCATTGGAAAGAGGAAGACTATTATTATCCTCCTTTAAAATTCATCGCACAAGCGAACCTGACCGATGAATCAATCTTTGATCGGTTCAGCCTTGATAATTTTCCTGATTACTTTACTGAATATGCAGAACTGCTGGACTGGTATAAGTACTGGGATGAAGTTCTGGATACCAGTGACATCCCTTGCTACAAATGGTTCAAGGGCGGAAAACTTAACGCCAGCTACAACTGCATTGACCGTCACCTGAAAGAAAACAAAAATAAAACCGCCATCCATTTTGTTCCTGAGCTGGAAGAAGAAAAAATTGAGCATATTACCTACCAGGAACTCTATGTACGGGTAAATGAATTTGCGGCTTTATTAAGAGATTTTGCAGGACTCAAACGAGGCGACCGTGCCACCATCCATATGCCCATGGGTGCCGAACTTCCCATTGCCATGCTGGCCTGTGCCCGTCTTGGTGTCATCCATTCCGTTGTTTTCGGCGGATTTTCCGCAAGTGCCTGCGCAGACAGGATCATCGATTCACAATCAAGAGTCCTGATCACCATTGATGCCTATTACAGAGCCGGTAAATTGTTAAACCACAAATTTAATGCTGACGAGGCGGTTAAAATCTCAGCCGAAGCCGGGCAGGTGGTGGATAAAGTTCTGGTATGGCAGCGCTATCCGGGAAAATACTCTTCAGATACCCCCATGGTGGACGGCAGGGACTATTTTGTGAATGATGAACTGAAAAATTATTACGGTGCCCGGGTTGAACCGGAAAAAATGCTGTCTGAAGATCCGTTGTTCCTCATGTATACCAGCGGAACCACAGGCAAGCCAAAAGGCTGTGTTCACGGCACCGGCGGCTACCTGTCCTATGTAACGGCCATGTCTAAATATGTCCAGGATATCCATCCCACGGATGTTTACTGGTGCATGGCGGACATCGGCTGGATCACGGGCCACTCCTTTATTGTTTACGGACCGCTCTCTTTAGGGGCGTCCACGGTGATTTACGAAGGTGTCCCCACATATCCGGATGCCGGACGATCCTGGAGAATCGCCCAGGAGCTGGATATCAACATCTATCACGCCGCTCCCACCGCCATCAGGGCATTAAGAAAACTTGGGCCGGACGAACCTGCCAAATACAATTACCATTTCAAACACATGACCACGGTTGGCGAGCCCATTGAACCCCAGGTCTGGAAATGGTATGAGGCTGTTGTGGGCAAAGGCGAAGCCATCATCGTAGATACCTGGTGGCAGACGGAAACCGGCGGTTTCCTCTGCAGTACGGTTCCTGCGATCAACCCGATGAAACCGGGAAGCGCAGGCCCCGGTCTGCCCGGTATTCATCCGTTTATCCTGGATGATGATGGAAAAGAAATCACCGAGCCCGGCATTGCGGGAAATATCTGCATCCAGAACCCCTGGCCCGGCATGCTCATGACTGTCTGGGGAAACAGAGAACGGTTTGTGGACACCTATTTTGCAGATATCTGCAGGAATCCTGAATCAAAAGACTGGAGAGACTGGCCTTATCTTGCAGGTGATGCTGCAATGCGGGCTGAAGACGGCTATTTCAGAATCCTGGGCCGTATTGACGATGTTATCAATGTCTCCGGTCACCGTCTGGGGACAAAAGAAATCGAGTCTGCTTCCCTTTCAGTGGAAGAAGTGGCAGAAGCCGCTGTTGTTCCGGTTGCCCATGATATCAAGGGTAAAGAGCCTGATCTGTACATTGCTCTTAAAACCGGTGTTGAACCCACTGAAGAACTGGCCAAGAAAATATCCGATGCGGTCTGCGACCAGATCGGTAAAATTGCCAAACCCAGAAAAGTATGGCTGGTACCTGACATGCCCAAGACCCGTTCCGGAAAGATCATGCGGCGCGTATTAGGCGCTATCTCCAACAGAGGAGATGTTGGAAACGTCATGACCCTGGCCAACCCGGAAGTGGTTGATACAATAAAGGAAATGGTTCAAAAATAGCCGATAATTGTATCGACGACATATAATTTGGCAGGCGGATGCCGGTATGGCCGGTATCCGCTTACCGATACCATTAAAAATATGTATCACACGCTTTTACCCGGATCAGTGTGGTTCAAAAACCTGCAGCCATAAGATGTAACGCGTTTCTTTATGAATGAATAAAACAAGCGGTTTTTTAAAGAGAGTTGGACTCGTCCTGACTTTTTCCGGGCTGGTAACCGGTGCCATTGGCGTTTATATCTGGCATCGGCTGGAACCATACCAGGTACAAGCCGTTCTATTGATCTGCCGGGAGAATCTCATTCCGCTGATTTTCATATTCGCCATTCTTTCCGGCGTTATTGGATTCGGTCTTGAATCCATTTACAACAACTATATCCATCCCATAAAAAAAATAACTGAAGAAACAGCAGTGATATATTCATCCAATATGTCCCATCGTCTGAATATTACCGGCAGCCGGGAAATATCAGCGTTGGTCAATATTATCAACCATTGTGCCGGCATATATGAACATGCAGCCGGTAATGTGACCGAACAGATTCTGTCCACACGGAAAGAGACGGAAAGAGAAAGGAATCTGCTGGCAGCCATCATGACCGAGCTTCCCCACGGCATGATTATCTGTAATAAGAGCGGACGTATTCTGCTTTTCAACTCCCAGGCAAAAAAAATGTTTACAAGCCAAACCTATCCCAACCGGGTTGAACATTTTATCGGTCTTGGCAGATCCATCTTTCATTTTTTTGACAGGGAACTGATCACCCATGCCATTGAAGATATTGAAGAACGGCTCGACCGGGAGGAAAAAAATATTGCTTCCAATTTTATTACCCCCATTTACGGGGATCTGCTGTTGAGTGTGGAGACCATGCCGGTCCTTGATCATAACAATGAATTGACAGGATTCATCTTTAATATCCAGGATATTTCCAGCCAGGTGAAACAATATGACAGGATCGACAACCAGCTTCTATCATTTCAACAGGCCATGTCCTCAGACTTTTACCAGGCAAAACTCCTGATAAACGATCTGTTGAGCATGTCCGACACCCTGTATCATTCCGACCGGGCGCTTGAAAGAAAAATCAGCAAGACTTTGGGATACCTTGAAAAGAAATTTAAAAAAACAGCCTTAACCATCCTGGATTATAACCTGACTAAAATTCCGCTGACACGGCTGTCGTTATCAAAATTTCTTTTTGGACTGCAAAAAAAAGCAGGGACAGAAAAAAATGTCCGGATAAACATTACCAATAACAGCCTGAACCGGAGAATTCTTGCAGATTCTTTTTCGTTGACCGCAGCCTTTGTCTTCCTTTTTGCAAACCTGTCCGCTCTTACCGGCCAAAGAGAATTTGACCTGATTGTCCACACCATAAAAGGCCGGATCACCTTTGATATTTTCTGGAAAAAATATGCAGCCAGCCAGAAAAAAGTAAATGAAATTATGACCCAGAGAATCGAGTCTCTTCCTTCTCTTGGATATGTGTTCAAGCAGAACCAGGTCGATTTTGAGATTATTTCCAGCGACACAGAGACCTGTTCCCAGGTAAGAATTCTTGCCCAGGCTGAACTTAAATCCATTACGGCAAAAAGCAAGCCCGGGGTTGTACTGTCCGGCAGCAGGCCTGAATTTTATGATTTCAACCTCTTTACAATGGAAGACTCCCAGACAGGTATTCTTAACCAGAGCCTGGAAAATCTTATTTTTTCCGTCTTTGATACGGAAACAACCGGCCTGGATCCGGAGGGAGGGGATGAGATTTTATCCATTGCAGCCGTCAGAATCGTAAACACACAAATTATCCACCAGGACATTTTTGAAGAACTGGTGGACCCCAAACGGGATATTCCTTTGGATGCGTATAAAATTCACGGCATCAATTACGACATGGTTGAAGGCAAACCCGATATTGAAACCATTCTTCCCTTATTTAAAATTTACACATACGACACTGTCCTGGTCGGACACAATATTGCCTTTGACATGAAAATGCTCAGGGTCAAAGAAAAAATAACACGTACGGCATTTACCAATCCTGTTCTGGATACCCTGCTGCTGTCAGCCCTTCTTCACCCCATGGAAGTGCACCATGATCTGGAGAGCATCGCAGACCGGATGGGTGTCAGCGTCATCGGCAGACACACTGCGCTGGGAGATGCCATATCAACTGCTGAAATATTTTTAAAACTGATCCCCCTGCTTAAAGCCAGGGGAATTGTCACTTTGAAAGATGCCCTGGAAGCATCTCAGAAAACCTATTATTCCCGTTTGAAGTATTAAAAACTTTAATAAAATAAAACCGCCGATCCCTTTGTAAAAGGACCGGCGGTTCAGGGGGGTCATTATGAAATGACCATCATCAGGTATCCATGGGTACGCGGATATCCTCGACAAGCTGCTGAATTTTTGCAGGTGGCTCATCTGTTACACTGGAAACCATGTAAGCGACACAGAAGTTAATGATTGCACCCACTGTACCGAATGCCTGGGGGTTGATGCCGAACAGCCAGTTATCCACATTATCCGGAAGCATGGCAGTTGATTTGAAGAAAAACCAGCCCTTATAGATAAAGATGTAAACAAGTGTTGTTCCAAGGCCTGCAAGCATGCCGCAGACCGCGCCCTTATCATTGACCCGTTTTGAAAAAATACCCATCATGATAGCCGGGAATATGGATGAAGCCGCAAGACCAAAGGCCAGGGCCACAACCTGTGCTGCAAAACCCGGCGGATTCAGGCCGAGATAGCCGGCAACGAGGATGGCGCCTCCCATTGCAACCCGGCTGTAAGTCAGCTCTTG